>NZ_JAQGKZ010000100.1 GCF_028289855.1 Sphingomonas bacterium
CGGGCCGTTCTTCTTGACCAATTCGATGTCGGTGCCGCGCTCGCCCGACCCGTGGAGGAAGATCACCAACGGCCATCGCTGGTTGGCGTCGACGCCATAACCGCGCGGCAGGAACAGCTGATAAGGATAGCCACCGACGGGCGCGGGCTGGGCGGTTTGCACCCCCTCCGGCGGCAATGGTATCCGGGGTGCCTTGGTCGCGGCGACGCTCGCCAGCGCGGCTAATGCCATGATCCACTTCATCCCTTCACGCTCCCCGCCATCAGCCCGGCAATGTAGTAGCGCTGCAGCAACAGGAAGAGCAGCAACACGGGCAGCAGCGTCACCACGCTGCCCGCCATCATCAGCTCGACGTCCTGGACATGCTCGCGCGACAGGTTTGCGAGCGCGACCGGGAGGGTCTGCTTGCTACTGTCGTTGAGGATGATCAGCGGCCACAGGAAATCCGACCACGAGCCGAGGAAACTGAACGTCGCCAAGGTCGCGAGGATCGGTTTGAGCGTCGGCAGCACGATCGAGCGGAAGATACGCGCCTCGCTCGCGCCGTCGATCCGCGCCGCCTCGAGCATCTCGTCGGGTATCGACAGCGCATATTGGCGGACCAGGAAGATGCCGAATACCGAGGTGATCGACGGGATCAGCACCCCGGCGAAGCTGTCGACCACGCCGAGCATTTTGCAGATCAGGAACAGCGGGATCATCGCCACCTGCGCCGGGATGACGAGCGCGGTGAGCAGCAAACGGAAGATGCGGTCGCGCCCGGCAAAACGCAGCTTGGCGAAGGCGTAGCCCGCGGTGACGTTGAAGGTCAGTGACATGGCGGTTGCGAGCACCGCCAGCACCAAGCTGTTGGCGAGGTAACGCGCCATGTCGGTATCGGCGAATAGGCCGATGAAGTTGGCGAACGTCGGGTGCGCGGGCAGCAGCGGCGGCGGGAAGCTCGAGGCTTCGCCCGGCGCCATCAACGACACCGACACCATCCACGCCAGCGGCGCCAGCGCGAAAAGCGCGATCGCCCACAGGGCGGCATTGGTGAGAACGCGTCCGCGCTTCATCGCGTCCACCGTTCGGACACGCGCAATTGCAGTATCGTCAGCGCGAACAGGATCGCGAACAGCACGAACGCGACCGCGGAGGCGAACCCCAGGTTCCACCATTTGAAGCCTTGTTCGTACATGAAATAGAGGATGCTGACGGTGCTCTCGCTCGGCCCGCCCTGCGTCATCACATAGGGCTCGGCGAACAGCTGGAAATAGCCCGCCATGGTCAGGATCGACACCACCAGCAGCACCGGCGCGAGGCCCGGCAAGGTAACATGGCGGAGCCGCTGGAAGGCGCTCGCGCCGTCGATACGCGCGGCCTCGTGCAGTTCCTCGGGGATGGTCTGGAGACCGGCGAGGATGATGATCATGTTGTAGCCGAAATTCTTCCACACCGCGAACAGCACGATCGCCGGCATCGACCAATGCGGGTCGCCGAGCCAATCGATCGGCCCGACGCCTATCCCGCCGAGAACCCAATTGACCAACCCGTATTTGGTGTGGAGCAAATAGCGCCAGATCACCGCGACCGCGACGAGCGTGGTCACCACCGGCGCGAAATAGACGGTGCGCAGGAACCCCTTGAACCGCGCGAGCTTGCTGTCGAGCAGCAGGGCGGCGGCGAGCGACATCGCGATCGACAGCGGCACGCCGAGCACGACGAACCACGCAGTGTTGCCCAGCGCCGTCCAGAACAACGGCGTGCGCAGCAACTGGAGGTAATTGTCGAGACCGACGAAGCGGAGGTTGGAGATGTCGGCCAGTGCGTAGATGTCGAAATCGGTGAAGCTCAGCATCAGCGCCGCGATCACAGGCAGAAAGAAGAACAGCGCCAGCGCGGCGAGCGCCGGCGCGACGAACCCCCAGGCGGCGGCTTCGCGGTTCATCGCCGGCCTCGCGACAGCATCCAGCGGCGCTTGGCGAGGATTTCGTCGGCGCGCTTGTCGAGCGCGGCGGCGGCCTGGCCGGCATTGATCTGGCCGCGCGCGGCTTGTTCGCCGACGGCCTTGATCACGTCGCCGATCCGCTCCCATTCGGGCACCTTTGGCGTCGCGCGGACTCGGGTGAGCTGCTCGCCGAACGCGCGGGCATAGGGATCGTTGGCGAGCGCGGGGGTCGCCCACACGCTCCGGCGCGGCGGCAAGTCGCCGGTCAGTGCGTGAAACTTAACCTGGACGTCGGGCCGCGAAAAATACGCGACCAGTTTCCACGCCGCGTCCTTGTGCGTGGATGACTTGAACAGGACGAGGCTCGACCCGCCGGCATTGGACATACCCGGACCATCTGGCCCGGGCATCGGCGCGGTCATCCATTCGCTCTGGCGGTTCGCGGGCAAGCGGCGCTTGAACTCGCCGATCTGCCACGGGCCGGTGATGTAGAAGCTGAAGAAGCCGCGGTCGAACTCGTCCCAGACATTGGCGATCTCGGTATTTGCGACGACCGGTGCGAGGCGGTCGCGCCTCAGCCCGAGGTAGAAATCGAGCGCCCTGCGGAAACCGGGGCTGCGAAAATTGCCCTTCGCGCCATCGGTCACCATCGGGTCGCTCGATTGCAGCCCGAGGATTTCGAGCGGTTCGTATTCGTTGAGCGGAAGGAAAACGGCGTATTTACTCGGCCCGACCAATTGCTTGATCGCGACCATTTGTCGTCGCCACTCGCCCCAGTCGCGTGGTGGATGGTCGAAGCCGGCCTGCTTCAGGATATCGCGGCGGTAGAACAGCAATCGCGTGTCGACGTACCACGGCACGCCGTAGAGCGTCCCGTCGATCACGTTCGACTCCCAGATGCCGGGGAAATAGTCGGCTTTGGGCATAGCGGGAGTCGCGGCGACGCGCGCGTCGAGCGGCTCGAGCGCGCCCAACGCGGCGAATTCGGGCACCCAGCTGTTACCGAGCTGCGCCATGTCGGGCATCGCATCGCCGACGAACCCGGTCAGCAATTTCTCGTGCGCGGCGGTGAACGGGAGTTGCTGGACGCGCACCGTGACGCCGGGATTCTCGCGCTCGAATTGTGGGATGAGTTCGCCGATCACTTCGCCTTCGCGGCCCATCGCCCAGACGTCGAGCACGGTCTTGCCGGGCGCGGCGGTGCACGAGCCGAGGAGTAGGATCAGGAAGACCGCGAGCAGCCTCATCCCAACCATCCGCCGGTGAATCCGGCGCGCTGCAGACCGGCCCTGATCGCCGGTGATTTGCGCATGTAGTCCCAGACCAGCCCGCTGCGGTGGTTCTCGATCATCGCGACGATCGGGCCCTGGTCGAGGCCGAGATAGTCGCCGTCGACCCAGCCTGCCGTGGCGGTCACGCGCCCGTGCTGCACGGCGACGTCGCGCGCAGTGAAGCTGGGGTTGAACGAATCGACGAAGCCGTACTGGCCGTAGATCGCACCGCCATAGCGCGTATGGAGCGCACGCGTGGCCGGCTCGACGATCTCGGGCGCGAACGGCAGCGAGCCAACCGCCGCCGTCGGCGCGATCGTCCCGTCGTCGAGCCCGTCGGGCTGGCCGACCGGCCCGCGCGCGGCATAGCCGTAAAACTGCCGGCCGCCGATCGCGATGTCGGCCGGGCCGTCGCACGGGCACAGTCCCCAGATGTCTTTCGCATAGCCGGTCCACCCGCCGGGGTTGGCGATGGCATAGGCGCGCTGGGCATAGGTCGCGCGGCGGCTGTTCTCGAAATAGTCGAACCCCGCCGTGCGCATCGGCGCATCGCGCACCCCACGCAGGTCGACCCAGCATTGGGTATATTGGTGCGCCATGTGCGGCCCGAACGCGAGCCAGCGGTTCGCCCCGCTGCCGCGCCAGCTGTCGGGATAGGTCGAGCACCAGGCGTCGTACGCGTCGCGGCCCAGCGCGAGATCGGGCGCGCCGAGCGCGAGGATGTAGAGGATCTGGCCCTCGGTGTAGCCGAACCACGGGCGTTCGATGAACCCGCTCTCCGGGTGCCAGCCCATCGACACGCGCTTGTCGGCCTGCTGGAACCAGCGCCAGTCGCAGCGCGCGTAGATATTGTGCGCCAGGTCGCGGATCTCGGCTTCGTCGGGACGGTCGAAATATTCCGCGGCGAACAGCATCCCGGCGAGCAGCAGGCTGGTGTCGATCGACGACAATTCGCAGCGGCTGAAACGCGAGCCCGACTGCATGTCGAGGAAGTGGTAGAAGAAGCCCTTGTAGCCGCTTACGCCGGTCGCGCCCGGTCCCTGCGGCGCGTTCCAGAAAAAACGCAACGTCGCCAGCATGCGCTCGGCCGCCTGTTGCCGGGTGATCCAGCCATGCTCGACCCCGACCGGATAGGCGGTCAGCGCAAAGCCGGTCGCGGCGATGCTGGAGAAGCTGGGCGAGGGCCAGCGGTCGGGCATCAGGCCGTTAGCGGGGTTGGCGCGGTCCCAGAAGAAGGCGAAGCTGCGGCGCTGGACGTCGCCGATCAAATCGGCAGGGCGCGGCGCGGGCGCGGGGGTACGCACGAGCTTTTCAGCGCTGTCCTTCGAACACGCCCCCAGCGCTGCCGCGCCGAGCAGCAACTGGCGGCGATCAAGCATGGCGGCGGCTCGACGCGCGGACGACGAGGTGCGGAACCATCATTTCGGTCGACGGCGGCGCGTCGGGGTTTTCGGTCGCGGCGATCAGCCGCTCGACCGCGCGCTCGCCCAGTTCGGCGAGGTTGAGCGCCATCGTCGACAGCGCAGGCGTGACATATTGCGCGATCGGCACGCCGTCGAAGCCGATGATCGCGACGTCGGCCGGCGCGCGCATCCCGCCCTCGGCCAGCGTCGCCATGCACGCCACCGCCATCATGTCGTTGGCTGCGAACACCCCATCCACGTCGCGACACTCGGCCAGGATGCGGCGCGCGCCGGCGATCCCGGCTGCTTCGGTGAAATCGCCTTCGATCACCGTTCCCTTGCCGCCGGTCGCTTCCTCGAAACCCGCGCGGCGGGCGTCGGCATCGGCATTGCCGCGCGGCCCGGCGATGTGCGCGATCCGCCGACAGCCCTGATCGACCAGATGCGCGACCGCCTCGCGCGCGCCGGCAAGATTGTCGATCGCGATCGTCGGGTGCACCCCGTCGGCAGCGGCGTTCATCACGATCGTCGGCAGCCCCTTGGGTAAGCTGCGGCCGAGAAAGTCGACATCGACCTGGGGCGACATCACCAACAGACCGTCGACTCGCCCGCGCATCGCGCGGATCGCGGCTTCGGTATCCTCGGCGCTGCCGTGCATGTTGGTCAGCAGCAATTGCAGGCCGCGCTGGTGCGCGGCGTAATCGATCCCGCGGATGATCTCCGAAAAGAATTCGCCGAACAGATCGGGCAGCACCACACCGATCGTGTTCGACCTCCCGCGCGACAAACTGCGCGCGCCGAGATGCGGTACGTAATCGAGCGCGCGCGCCGCGGCGAGCACGCGGTCGCGCGTCGCCGGGGTCACGTTGCTGTGATTGTTGAGCGCGCGGCTGGCCGAGGCGACCGATACGGCGGCGCGGCGCGCGACATCGCGGATGGTGATGGTCGACATTATGCTTTCCCCTTCCGGATCGCGCGGCTGTCGGCGTCGAACATCAACAGTGCCTCGCGCGGCAATGACACAGTCAGCGTGTCGTCCGCCGGTCGCTCGGTTAGCGAGGCGACCAGTGGGTCGGCCAGCCCCTCGACCGCGAGATGGACGTGATGCGCCGATCCCAGAGATTCGATCATTCGCACCGCCCCGGTCAGCGCGTTGTCGCTACCGACGACGCGCAAATTCTCGGGCCGTATGCCCAGAGTCACGGCTGCGCCGGTCGGGAGCACGCCGGTATCGATCGCGGTTTCGATCACTTGCCCACCCGCCAGCCGCACAGTGCTGGGCCCGGCGACCACCGCAGGTAACAGGTTCATTGTCGGCGCGCCGATGAAGCCGGCGACGAACAAGGTGTCCGGCGCGCTGTACAATTGATCGGGCGTGCCGACCTGCTCGATCACCCCGCCGTTCAGCACGACGATACGGTCAGCCAGCGTCATCGCCTCGACCTGGTCGTGCGTCACATAGATCATCGTCGTGCCGAGCGCCGCATGCAGGCTGGCGAATTCGTAGCGCATGCGCACCCGCAACGCGGCGTCGAGGTTCGACAGCGGCTCGTCGAACAGGAACACCTTGGGCTCGCGCACGATCGCGCGGCCGATCGCGACGCGTTGGCGCTGCCCGCCCGACAATTCCTTGGGACGGCGATCGAGCAGATGCTCGATGTCGAGCGTCTTCGCGGCCGTGGCGACCGCCTCCGCCACGTCGGCCTTGGACCGCCCGGCCAGCTTGAGCGCAAACCCCATATTCTCGCGCACGCTCATGTGCGGGTAGAGCGCGTAGGACTGGAACACCATCGCGATTCCGCGGTCCGACGGCGGCACCTTATCGACCCGGCGGCCGTCGATTTCGATCGATCCGGCACTCAGCGCCTCTAGCCCCGCGATGCTACGCAACAAGGTCGACTTGCCACATCCCGACGGTCCGACGAACACGACGAATTCGCCGTCGTCAATGTCGAGGTCGATACCCTTCAACACCTCGACGGGCCCGAAGTTCTTGACCGCTTGGTTCAGGCGCACCGTCGCCATCTTCTCTCCCAGGCCAGCCGGTATGCGGTCTGTGCGCGCCAGCCTAACGATGATGTAACCGTTTACGCAAGCGTGCTCGCCACGTTAAGGTGGCGTATGGACGCCCGGCCGAGGCGCCACGGGAGGACAGGATGACCGACGCCGCGCCCCAACCGATCAAGACCGTCATCATCGTTGGCGGCGGCACGGCGGGATGGATGACCGCGGCGTTGCTGTCGCACGTTTTCCAGAGCTATCGCATCCGGCTGATCGAATCGGACGAGATCGGCATTATCGGGGTGGGAGAGGCAACCATCCCCGCGATCCGGGATTATAACACTCTGGCCGGAATCGATCAGGTCGAAATGATCCGCGCGACCCAGGCGACGTTCAAGCTCGGGATCGACTTTGTCGGCTGGCGCGACGGCACGGACCGCTATTTCCACGGCTTCGGCAAGATTGGACAGGACTTCATGTGGCTGCACACGCACCAATTATGGCTGCGTGCGCGGGCCGAGGGGGGCGGGGGCGCGGTCCGGCATTTCGATCATTATGCGCTCAATTGCCTGGCCGCGCGGCAGAACAGATTTACCTATCCCGACCCGCGCAACCCGCTCTCTCCGCTCGCCGGGATCGACTATGCCTATCAATTCGACGCGTCGCTGTTCGCGCGCTTTCTGCGCACGCGGTCCGAAGCGCAGGGGGTCGAGCGGATCGAGGGGCGGATCGTCGATGTCGCGCTCGACGGCGAGAGCGGACATGTCGCGCACGTCGTGATGGCCGACGGGCGAACGGTCGGGGGCGACCTGTTCGTCGACTGTTCGGGGATGCGCGCGCTGCTGATCGGCGAGGCGCTCGGCGTGGCCTACGAGGACTGGAACCAGTGGCTGCTCAACGATCGCGCGCTGGCGGTGCCGTGCGAGCGAGTCGAGCCGCTCACGCCCTACACCCGCGTGACGGCGCGCGATAATGGCTGGCAGTGGCGGATTCCGCTCCAGCACCGCACGGGCAACGGCCACGTCTATTCGAGCAATCATATTTCGGACGATGAAGCAGCCTCGGTGCTGCTCGCCGGCCTCGACGCCAGGCCGCTGGCCGATCCGCGTCCGGTGCGGTTCCGCCCGGGCAAACGCGCCAGGGCATGGGACAAGAACGTCGTCGCGATCGGCCTGTCGTCCGGATTTCTCGAGCCGCTCGAATCGACCAGCATCCATCTCATCCAGACGGGTATCATCAAACTGCTGGGGCTGTTCCCGCACCGCGGTTTCGCCGCCGCCGATATCGCCGAATACAACCGCCAGCACGATTTCGAATTCACCGACGTGCGCGATTTCATCGTCGCCCACTACAAAGTGACCGAGCGCGAGGACACGCCGTATTGGCGATATCTCAGGAACATGCCGATCCCCGACAGCCTGGCCGAGCGGCTCGACCTGTTCGCGTCATCGGGCCGCTTTTACAAGCGGGCGGCGGCGGAACTGTTCCGCGTGGAAAGCTGGGTACAGGTTTTGCTGGGGCAGGGGTTCGCGATGGGATACGATCCCAATGCGGCGCTGATGCCGGCCGACGTGCGGACGCCGTTCCTGGCCGATATTGAGGAAGTGATCGCCGATGTCGCGGCGCGCATGCCCGACCACGCCGCCTTCATCGATCAGCATTGCAAGGCGCCGCCGATCGCCGCCTGATGCGCGTCGGCGGGCGGGGGAAGGGGCAGGCCGACGTGGCCCGCCCTCTTACACCTAGAACTTGTACCGGGCGCCGATCTTGAAGTTGCGTCCCTGGCTCGCCACGCTGCCCGTATCCGGCGCGAGCGTCGGGCCGGGGCCACCGATGGCCTGGAAACCGCCACCCCACATCGAATAGTTGCGGTTGACGAAGTCGAAGGCGTTGAGCGCCTGGAAATAGACTGTCAGTTCCTGGTTCTTGGCGAACGGCATCTTGAACGTCTTCGTAATGTTGAAATCGACGTTCTTGTAACCGATGCCCTTGGGCCGATAGATGCCGAAATTGGTCGTATAGCATCCGCCGCCGCCGGGCGCGGTGGCGGGCACGTTGCACACCACGCCGCCGTAAGACGGCCCGGAGCCCAGCGTCACGAACGTCGTGGCGCGGATGTCGAACGGCAGCTTGACGGTGCCGGTCGCCACGAAGCGCCAGCGCTCGAGCCCATTCGAATTGCCCCAGCCTTGCTGGCCGATCGTCGGCGCGTCGAAGTTGAACGGATCGCCGATCGATCCGGTGTTGCGCGTGTCGTTCGACCGCGCGCTCGACAAGGTCAGCGTCGTGCTGAACCCCCAGCCCGACGCATCGGTATAGGGCTTGTCGGCCTGAAGGTACAAAGCGGCATAGCTCGCCTTGCCGTCGCTGTTGCCGATGAAGATGCTGCCGAACCCCGGCAGCGGCGCGTTGAAGATGGCCGAGCCGCCGTAGAAGATGCCGTCCGAATAAGGCACGCCGTTATAGACGTAGATCGGATTGCCGCCCGGGCTGTAGGTTCCGTTGGGGAGCCGGTTGCCGACGACTTCCTGATAGATGTTGTGCGACCGGATATAGGAAAACGTGATCGATGTGTTGACGCGCCCGAACCGCTTTTTGACCGAGGCGTCGAATTCGTCCGAGAAGGGCACTTTGGTATTGTTGTTGAGCAAGTGCACTTCGCCGCCCTGCATCGCGGCCAGCGCGCGCAGCTGCTCGGGGTTCGTCGGGATCACCGCGACGCAACCTGTGCTCGGGATGGTGCAGTTCGGCGGCGTGTTGATGGTGGCCACCGATTCGTACATGTCCTTGATCGTCTCGATCGCGGAATCGATGAACAGCGAGCGGTTATAGTAACGCCCCCCCCCGACCGTGAACACGAGATCGCGGTCGCCCTTGACGTCATAGGAAATGCCCAGCCGCGGCTGGAACGCACCGTAGAAGCCCTTGCGATTGTTCCCGGTCGAAATGTAGTCGTCCGGGTTGATGCCGGCCGCCGCCCAGCCGGGATACGCGCGCAACGCCGTCGCGATCGCGGCGGGCGTGACGAACTGCTCGTTGCGCGAATTTGATTCGTAATCCCAGCGCAGTCCGGCGCTGACCTGCCAATGGTCGTCCGGCTTCCAGTCGTCCTGGATGAACAGGCCGATCTCGGTGTTCTTGGCCGTGACCGGTTTGACCACGGCGCTGTTGATCGAGCCCGCATACGGTATCGAGGTGGCGCCGCCGATCCCGGTGAACGTGTTGGCGTCGAAGAAATAGGTGCCGCTGCCGTTGTTGTTCTCAAGCCGCTGCAACTTGGTGAAATTGACCTTGAAGCCGGTCTTGACGGTGTGCTGGCCGCCAAAGAACGTCAGATTGTCCTTGATCAGCGTCTGATACTGATGATCGTCCTGCGCGAAATTGGTGCCGCCGAGGATCAGCACGCGGGAATTGCCGGTATTCGGCACGTTCGGCGTCGGGCACGTCACCGCGTTGAAGACGGTGCAGCCGCCATAGGTCACGACATAGGACGGACCCGCCACGTTGGGGACCGATCCGTTCGCCGCGGCATCGCGCGCCAGCGTGAATTCGTTGAGCCAATTGTCGCCGCGATGGTTCCAGGAGAGCTGATAGCGCCATTCGTTGTTACGGTTGTTGGTCGATGCGTCGGTCGTCGTCACGCCGCCGTTGATCTGCAGATTGCGCTCGTTGCGGATGAACGCGCTGACGTTGATCGTGTCGCGCAGTGTCGCGAAGAACGTCAGCTTGCCGAAATACAGCTTCTCGTTGAACGTCGCCGGAAAGCTGCCGTTATATTGCGATCGGGCGGTTGCTGCGTAGGCCGCCGCGGGGGCGGGAAGCGCGCCCAGATTGCCCGCATAGACGTTGATATCGCTCGACGCGAAGGTCTTCTTGGTGCCTTCGAAATCGAGGAAGAAGGTCAGCTTGTCCTTGATGATCGGGCCGCTCAGATTGCCGCCGTAATATTTCGCGTCGAAATTGGGCTTGACCGCATACGGGGCGGTGGCGTTGTTCACCTTGCCCGGGCGATCGAAATAGTTGCGGCTGATGAAGGCCTTGGGTTGCCATTCGCCGAAGAGTTCGCCGCTGAAAGTGTTGCCGCCGGTCTTGGTGATCGACGATATCACCGCCGAACCGGCTTGCTCATACTCGGCCTTGAAATTCTGCGTCTGGACATCGAACTGATCGACCGCAGAAGCCGGGAACGGGTTCCCCGACGAATAATTCTGCCCCAGCGTACCGCCGTGGTTGACCAGATTCTTGATGCTGATGCCGTCGATGAAGGTATT
This sequence comes from Sphingomonas bacterium, assembly GCF_028289855.1. Classification (GTDB taxonomy): domain Bacteria; phylum Pseudomonadota; class Alphaproteobacteria; order Sphingomonadales; family Sphingomonadaceae; genus Sphingomonas. The sequence continues at coordinate 10,874 of NZ_JAQGKZ010000100.1, forward strand.
GGTATTGTCCGAATTGATGCCGCCGGCCTGCACCTGGCGGGCGCGGCCGCCGAGCGTCGGCGGGGAGACGGTGACCCCTGGCGCCAGCGCGGCGAAATTCAGGAAGTTGCGGTCGCCGTTCGGCAAGTTTTCGAGCTGGAACCGCGAGATGTTGGTGCTGACCGTCGGCGTCCGCACATCGCGGGCGCGCGACGACGTGATGACAATGTCCTTGGTGGTATCCGCCGCGGCGACCAGATCGGCGGTCACGACCTGACCCAGCGGCACGACGACGGTGACGGACTTGTCACCCGAAGCGACGCGATAGGTGCTCGGACGCGCTCCGACGAGGATGTAATCGCCGTTGGCATCGGCCTTGACCGTGTCCTGATGGCCGGTGGTCGTATCCGTCAGGACGACGGTGGTGCCGTCGGTGGCGCCGTCGACATGGCCTTGAATGGTCGATGTGGTCTGCGCGGCGGCCGGCGCAGCGATCATCACCGCGCCTCCGGTCAGGATGGTCGTCGCCAGCGCCGCCCGCAGGCTCGCTTTCATCACCTTGTTCATCATGACTTCCCTTTGCGCACGGCATTTTTCGCCGCTGGTCGTTGAATGGAGTTGAAACCCGGGCGCAGTGAGCGCTCGTGCCGGTGGCCCGTTAAGCAGAATGGAAGAGCTGTGATGGCGGCGGTAGTCACGCCTGTTCGATCCTCTCTGCGTCCGGCGGCAATGCCGGAATGGTCGGCGTCCAGCCTCTTTCGGGCTGCGTAACCGGTTCCATGGCTTGCACAGTAATCGGTTTCATGCGCATTCGCCAAGCAGAAAAAGCGAGGGGCGGTGTTGCGCCAATGTCGCACTATGCTTCGGCGCGACGGTGTTGGCTGGTCGCGCCGGAATGTTTGCCAGGAGAGTGCTGCCGTGATTTCCTCCCCATCCCGCCGCGACCTGCTGAAGGGTGCCTCCGCGGTCGCGTTCGTTTCCGCTGCCCTCCCGGCTATGGCCAAGGCAGCACCCGCGAGCGATCCGTTCATCGAACGGTTGATCCGGACGATGAGCGTCCAGCAAAAGGCCGGACAGTTGTCGATCTATTCGGACCCCGCGCGCACCGACGGTCCGGGAGTCAATCCGGGGCTGGTCGCGCAGAGCATGGACCAGCTGAAGGCACGGATCGCGCGCGGCGAGATGGTCGGGCTGTTCAACGGCATCGGCACGGTGGCGGGGCGCGAGCTGCAAAAGGTCTCGGTCGAGCAGTCGCCGCACAAAATCCCGCTGATCTTCGCCGGCGACGTGATTCATGGGATGAAGACGACGTTTCCGGTGCCCCTCGGCGAGGCGGCCAGCTTCGATCCGGGCCTCGCCGAGCGCACCGCGCGCGCCGCGGCGGTCGAGGCGACGGCGAAGGGCATCATGTGGACCTTCGCGCCGATGGTCGACGTTGCGCGTGACCAGCGCTGGGGGCGTGTGGTCGAGGGGTCGGGCGAGGACCCGTGGCTCGGCGTCCAGTTTGCGAAGGCGCGTGTGCAGGGATTTCAGGGCGCGAGCCTGAAAGATGAAACCTCGATGCTCGCCTGTCCCAAGCATTTCGCGGCGTACGGCGCGGTGCAGGGCGGAATGGAATATAACACCGCCGACATTCCCGACACGACGCTGCGCGAAGTGCATTTGCCGGGGTTCAAGGCGGCGTTCGATGCGGGCGCGCTCAGCACGATGTCGAGCTTCAACGACATTGCCGGGGTGCCTTCGACCGGCAGCCATTACCTCCTCACCGATATCCTGCGCGGCGAGTGGGGGTTCAAGGGGCTGGTGGTCAGCGATTACACGTCGGAGGAGGAATTGATCCTTCACGGCTACGCCGCCGACGGCCCCGATGCGGTGGTCAAGGCGCTGACCGCGGGGTGCGACATGTCGATGCAATCGGGGCTGTACTGGAAGCATTTGCCCGATCTAGTGAAGGCGGGCCGCGTGCCGATGGCGGTGGTGGATACCGCGGTACGGCGGGTGCTGTCGGTCAAGAAGGCGCTCGGGCTGTTCGACAACCCCTACCGGTCGCTCGACCCGGCGCGCGAGCAGCGCGACGTGCGGCGGCCGGACGCGATCGCACTGGCGCGCGAAGCGGGACGCAAATCGGTGGTGCTGCTCAAGAATGACGGCGATCTGCTGCCGCTGGCGAAGCGCGGCAAGATCGCGCTGATCGGCCCGGCCGTGTCGCAGAAAGGCGATTATCCGGGTCCCTGGGCGAGCTTTCCCGACATCGACAGCTGCGTGACGGTCGAGGAGGGTTTCCGCGCCGCGCTTGGCGACAAGGCGAAGCTGAGCGTCACGCGGGGGTCGGATTACGAAGCGCTGATCGACGGGGAGATCGACAAGGCGGTGCGGCTGGCGAAGGATGCCGACGTCGTCGTGCTGATGCTCGGCGAAAGCGCGAGCATGTCGGGCGAAGCGCAGGCGCGCGTCGATATCGGCATACCGGCGCCGCAAATGGCGCTGGCCGGGGCGGTGGCGGCGACCGGCAAGCCGATCGTCATACTGCTGCGCCACGGCCGCGCGCTGGCGCTGGCCGACGCGGTTCTCGAGGCGCCGGCGATCATGGCGACGTGGTTCCTCGGCTCCGAAACCGGCAACAGCATCGCCGACCTGGTGTTCGGCGACTACGCGCCGCAGGGCCGCCTGCCGGTCAGCTTCCCGCAAGCGTCGGGGCAGGAGCCGTTCTACTACAACCACCGCCGCACCGGCCGGCCGCAACTCACCGACGACAGGAACTACAAGGCGCGCTACCGCGAAGTGACCGACGAGCCGCTCTATCCGTTCGGCCACGGCCTGACCTATTCGAGTGCAACCTATTCGCCAACCGGGGTCAGCGCCGCGACGATGCCGTGGGACGGGTCGGTTACCGTCTCCGCGACGATCGCCAACACCGGCAAACGGCGATCCCATGAGGTCGCGCAACTCTATATCAACGACAAGGTCGCCAGCCTGACCCAACCGATCCGCGCGTTGAAAGGGATCAGGCACATCGACCTCGATCCCGGCCAGGCCGCGACGGTCAGCTTCACCCTGACGCGCGCCGATCTCGGCTTCGTCCACCCCGACCGCAAGAGTTACGCCGAACCTGGCGCGTTCGACGTGTGGATCGCGCCGTCGGCGACCGGCGGGGTACCGGCTCGATTCATTTTAAGTCCCGGTCGCTGATATTTGTCCAACTATCTGACGGATCAATTTTTTAGTTGCTGCATCGGCAACGGCAAGGTCGATCTGCCGCAACTATAGTGCCGCCGCATGCGAACTGGATCGCGAATTGGGCGCGGCCGGCGACGATTTGTGATTAACGGGTCTTTGACCACGACGAAATGAGTGATAGCCTCCGCGACGAACGTGTCCTCAGAGGCACGAGTCTTTCAGGGCCGGGAGGCATTCGCGACGCGATATCTTCCCGCTCGAGATGTTTAATCCGTCCGCTGGCCCGATGAGGGGTCGTCCAGCGGACGTCAATGGAGAGCGGAAATGAAGAGATTGTTTGTAACATTGATGGCGGCGATGGTCGCCATGTTCGTGGCCAGTCCGGCGATGGCGCAGGCCACCCGGACCTGGGTGTCGGGTGTCGGCGACGACGCGAATCCGTGCTCGCGCACCGCGCCGTGCAAGACATTCGCGGGCGCGATTTCGAAGACCGCGTCGCCTGGTGAGATCGATTGCCTCGATCCGGGCGGGTTCGGCACGTTGACCATTACCAAGTCGATCACGATCGACTGCACCGGCACGTTCGGCAGCGTGTTGGCGTCCGGCACCATCGGCTTCAACATCAACGATTCCACATCGGCAACCCCCGGCACCGCCAGGGTCGTGCTCAAGGGTCTAAGCATCAACGGCGCGGGTACGACGTTGGGTACCACCGGCGTACGGGTCGTATCGGCACGCGATGTCGTCATCGTCAACTCGATCATCCAAAACTTCTCGAACGCGGGGATCGAGGTCAACGGAACCACCCAGATTTCGGTGACGGTCGACGGAAGCTCGATCGTCAACGCCACCCGGGGCGTCAACGTGATTTCGACCGGCGGAAACGGTGCCGCCCGCGTCTACAACACGCTCATCACTGGCGGATCGACGTCGGGCATCACGGTATCGGGTGCCGGCAACAAGGCGGAGATTTCCGGCAACACGATCATTCGCACGCCGAAGTCGCTGGACATCCAGGCGGGCGGGACGATCAGTTCGTACAACGACAACGTGTTGTCGCCCGGCGGCGACGCGCCGACGATCATTCCCAGAGGCTGATCGACTTTCGGCGGATTTCTCGCGGGAACTCTACGACCAAGACGAAGAACCGCTCCCTGTCACGTGGCAGGGGGCGGTTTTTCTTTTCGAACCATATGATTTCCCGCGATTTTCGACGCTCACGACAATCACGATGAATGTATCGTTGACCATGGCGGGATGACTGCTAGCCTTCGTCAATCCAGTCGCCCGTAGAAGGCGAGTCTTTATTGAGGCCGGGGGTTTTCGCGCGACGATTTCTTCCTGTTTAAACCGTCCGTTGGCCCAATTGCAGGGTCGCCCAACGGCGCTGTATCGGAGAATGGCAGATGAGGAATTTGTTAGTCAGGATGATCGCGGTCGCGATCGCCGCATTTAGCGTTTATGCCACCCCGGCGATGGCGCAGGCCTCCCGGACCTGGATTTCGGGCGTGGGCGACGACGTCAATCCGTGTTCGCGCACCGCGCCGTGCAAGACCTTTGCCGGGGCTATTTCGAAGACTGCCGCGGGCGGCGAGATCAACGTGCTCGACCCCGGCGGGTTCGGCGGCGTGGTGATCACCAAGCCGATCACGCTCAAGTCGGATGGCGACCTTGGCAGCATTCTCGTGTCGGGTCAGTCCGGAATCACCGTCAACATCAGTTCGGCGACCTATCCGAACGCCAGAGTCGTTATCCAAGGGCTGGAGTTCGAAGGGCTCAATCAGACGGTCGGTCCGGGGATCAACGGCATAAACGTGATCGCCGCGCGTGACGTCATTGTCCTGAATGTATCGATCCGCGGATTCCCGACCGGCGTCTGCATCTGCGGTGCCGAAAAGGCGCGCGTTACCATCGACAATTCGAGCCTTGTCAGTAACGGGATCGGCGTCCTGATCAACAATTCGACTGGTCAGGGCAGCGCGAAGGTTTCGCGGAGCCTGTTCGCTTCCAATCAGACGTCGAGCATCCAGGTGTCGGGTGCCGGCAATACCGTCTCGATTAGCGCGAACCAGATGTACGGCTCGCCGAAGGGCCTCGACCTACAATCGGGCGGCGTGGCGACGACGTTCGGGAACAATTCGATCGGGACATCGGCCAGCGACGCGGCCGCGCCCGTCCCGCAGAGCTGAGTTCCGGCGCTAAGATTCCGATCGGCGGCTGCGCCGCCGACGGTCGCTATGCCTAAGCCGCCCCGCCAATTGGCGGGGCGGCTTTCGTCGTTAAGCGGTATTTGACCATAGCGAATTGACTGATAGCCTCCGCTCAAGGTGCCCTGAGAGGCGCGAGTCGAAACGGCGTGGGGCTTTCGCAAGCGATATCCTCCCGTTGCAATATTCACAGCGTCCGCGGGCGGAGGGGTCGTCCGTTGGAGCGCGAAGGGGAGAGCGACGATGAAGACGATGGTGATGAAGGTGCTGGCTGGGGCGGTCGCTCTGCTCGCGGCCAGCCCGGCAATGGCGCAGGCGACGCGGACCTGGGTGTCGGGGGTCGGCGACGACGTCAATCCGTGCTCGCGCACCGCGCCGTGCAAGACTTTTGCGGGTGCCATTTCGAAGACCGCGGCGGGCGGTGAGATCAATGCGCTCGATCCCGGACCTTATGGTGCTGTATCGATTACCAAGTCGATCACGCTGCGCGGAGACGGCGAAGAGACTGGCGTGCTCGCGACGCTCGGCACGAACGGAATCATCATCAACGCCGCGGCGACCGACAAGGTTATCATCGACGGGCTCGATCTCGAAGGTGCTGGCACAGGGCTCAACGGCATCAGGATCCTGTCGGCGCGCGACGTATTGATCGTCAATACCGCCATTCGCGATTTCGCCGCGGCTGGCGGCAGCTGCGTATCGATCAATTCGGGCGCCCAGATCCGCGTTGTTGTGCGCGCATCGGTACTGTTCAACTGCGAAACCGGCGTGTCGGTCGCAAGCACCGGCGGCGTGACAGCGAAAGCCAAAGTCTACAACTCGCTGATCCATGTCGCGGCGGTGGCCGGGATCACCGTCACGGGTGCGGGTAATTCGGCCGACATCAAGAACACCGAGATCGTGGGGACCCCGAAGTCGCTCAATCTGGTGAGCGGCGGTGTGGTCAATTCCTATGGCGACAACGTGCTCAATGGCACTGCGACGGATGCGCCCACGCCGATTGCCAAGCAGTAAGCGCTGGCGCCGGCCCAGTCGGCATTAATGCAGAACCGCTCCCGCCCGCCGCGGGGGCGGTTTTGTTTTGTGTTCGGTAGAGACCGGGGCAGGATGGCGCGATGACGCCCAGCCAGTATTTGCACGCCCATCTGATCGGCCAGCCGGGGTCGCGCGACCGGCTAAACACGCCTGCTTTGATCGTCGATCTCGACGCGCTGGAGGCGAATATCGCGGCGATGGCGGCGTTCGGGCAGGCGGCCGGCGTCGCGCTTCGCCCGCATGCCAAGACGCACAAAAGCGCCGATATCGGGCACATACAGGTCGCGGCGGGCGCAGTCGGGCTGTGCTGCGCCAAACTGGGCGAGGCGGAGGCGTTGGCGGCGGAAGGGATCGAGTCGATCCTGCTGACCTCGCCCGTCGTTACCTTACCTGCGATCGAGCGGCTGACGGCGCTCGCCGGGCGCATGCCCGACCTCGCGCTGGTCGCCGACCATCCGCAAGCCGTCGCCGCGCTAGCTTCCGCCAATAAAGGCGGCGCGATCCGCGTGATGGTCGATATCGATCCCGGCGTCCACCGCACCGGCGTCGCGTCGGCGCGGGATGCGGTCGCACTGGCGCGAGCGATCGCCGACGCGCCGCAACTGACCTATGGCGGCGTACAATTCTATTGCGGGTCGCACCAGCATATCCCCGCCTTCGCCGACCGCCGCGCCGCGATCACCGACCGTACCATGTATCTGCAAACCGTGATCGCCGCGCTGGCCGATGCCGGGCTGGCACCGCCAGTAGTGACCGGTGGCGGCACTGGGACCCACCGGATCGACGGCGCGCTCGGCGTGCTGACCGAACTTCAGGTCGGGTCCTACATCTTCATGGATCGCGAATATGGCGACTGTGACCTGGGGACGGCGTTCGCGACCGCACTGATGGCCGATACGCGGGTCATCAGTGCCAATCATCCGGGGATGGCGACGCTCGACGCCGGGCTGAAAGCGTTCGCGACCGAGGCGGGTGTGCCCGTGATCATGGCGGGCGCGCCGGTGGGCAGCTCCTATCGGTTCATGGGCGACGAGCATGGCGCAGTGATCTTGCCCGATGGCGCGTCGCCGCCCGCGCTCGGCGCGCGCCTGACCGCGATGACCCCGCATTGCGACCCGACGGTCAATCTCTACGATGCCTATCACGTCGTGCGCGGCGATACGCTGGTCGCGATCTGGCCCGTCACCGCGCGGGGGCGGTCGGCCTAGCGGGCGCGGACGCGCGCGAGCAATTGCTCGACATGCGCGATCGGCGTGTCCTGCAGGATGCCGTGGCCGAGGTTGAAGACGTGCGGCCGGCCGGGGAAGGCCGCGAGCACGCGATCGATCGCGGCGTCGAGCGTCTCGCCGCCCGTAATCAAGGCAAGCGGATCGAGGTTGCCCTGTACGGGCACGCCTACAGGCAGCACCGCATTCGCCCATTCGGGATCGACCGTCTCGTCGAGTCCGATCGCATCGGCGCCGGTCTCGTTGGCATAAGCCGGCAACTTGCCGCCCGCGCCCTTGGGGAAGCCGATCATCGGCGTATCCGGGTGGCGCGTGTGCAGCGCGGCGATGATCCGCGCATTGGGGGCGATAACCCAGCGCTCGAACTGCGCGGGGCTCAAACTGCCCGCCCAGCTGTCGAACAATTGCACGGCCTGCACGCCGCCTTCGATCTGCTTCGACAAGTAATCGACGGTCAGCTCGGCGATCGTGTCGATGATGTGCGCGAACGCCGCCGGGTCGCGATAGGCGAAGCGGCGCGTCTCGCCCTGGTCCTTGCTGCCGTGCCCGGCGACCATATAGGTCGCGACGGTCCACGGCGATCCGGCGAACCCGAGGAAGGTGGTCTCCGGTAACAGCGCGGCGGCGACGCGGCGTACCGTGGCATATACCGGATCGAGCCGCTCGGGCACGCGCGTCAGGCCGTCGAGCGCATGATCGACGAGTGCTGGGGTCAGTATCGGCCCTTCGCCCGCACCGAAGCTCAAATCCTGCCCCAGCGCCCACGGCACCATCAAGATGTCGGAGAACAGGATCGCGCCGTCGAACCCGAAGCGGCGGATCGGCTGAAGCGTCACTTCGGTCGCGCTTTCTGGGTCGGTGGCGAGATCGAGGAAGCCGCCTTTCTCCGCCCGCAACGCGCGATATTCCGGCAGATAGCGCCCCGCCTGGCGCATCAGCCAGACCGGCGGCGCGTCGAGCCGCTCGCCCTTGAGGACGCGCAGCAGTTTCGGGGTCACGCCCATGTCGCCACCGGGGGGAGGCTCATCAGGATGGCGTCGATATTGCCGCCGGTCTTCAGCCCGAACAACGTGCCACGGTCATAGACCAAATTGAATTCGGCATACCTCCCGCGCCACGCATTGCGCTGGGCGATGTCGGCGTCGGTGAACGGCTCGGCCATGCGGCGGCGGACGATGCGCGGATAGACGTCGAGGAACGCCCGCCCGACATCCTGCGTGAACGCCAGGTTCGCGGCGAAATCGCCCTCTAGATGATCGTAGAAAATACCGCCCACCCCGCGATGGACTTGGCGATGGGGGATGTAGAAATAGTCGTCGGCCCACTTCTCAAAGCGCGGATAATAGCCTTCGTCGTACCGGTCGCACGCCGCCTTCAACGTCGCGTGGAAATCGTCGGTATCCTCGGCTTGCGGCAGCGGCGGGTTGAGATCGGCGCCGCCGCCGAACCAGCGCTTCGTGGTAACGAGGAAGCGGCAGTTCATGTGCACCGCGGGGACGTGCGGGTTGGCCATGTGCGCGACCAGGCTGATCCCGGTGGCGAAGAATTGCGGGTCTTCGGCGGCGCCGTGGATCGACTTGGCGAACTCGCCCTCGAACGTCCCGCCGACGGTCGAGACGTTGACGCCGACCTTCTCGAACACCTTGCCCGTCATCACCCCGCGCACCCCGCCGCCGCCGGGCTCGCCAGAGGGGTCGGTGCGGTCCCACGCGATATAGTCGAAGTCGGTGTCCGATCCCGCCTCGCGCTCGATCGCGACGAATTCGGCGCAGATCAGGTCGCGGAGGTGTTCGAACCACGTGCGGGTGGCCGATTGTTCGTCGTCGAGCGGTTGCATTCGGTGTCCCTAGGCGAAAGATCAGGCCGCGAACAACCGGCGGACGGTATCGGGCGCACGGGTCAGCAAGTCGTGCGCCAGCGCCGCCGGATCGCTCCCCGCGCCCACGACATGTTCGCTGCCGTCTTCAGTGAACAATTCGGCGCGGATCGATCCATCCACGCCCGCCAACGCCGCGACCGGCGAATGGCAATCGGCGTGGAGCGCGGCGAGCAGCGCGCGCTCGGCCAGCACGCGCGCATGCGTCGGGGCATGGTCGAGCGGTGCGAATAGCGCGCGTTCCGTGTCGTCGTCGGCGCGCACCTCGATCCCGACCGCACCCTGTGCCGGGGCGGGAAGCATTACGTCGAGCGGAATCGCGGTGCCAATATCGGGGCGCCCAAGCCGGTTGAGCCCGGCCGCCGCCAGCAAGGTCGCGTCGGCCTCGCCCGCCGCCAGCTTGGCGAGCCGCGTATCGACGTTACCGCGAAACCCGACGATCTCCAGATCGGGGCGTAGCCGTAGCAATTGCGCCGCGCGGCGTGGCGAGCTGGTGCCGACGGTCGCGCCATGCGGCAGTTCGGCGACTGACGTCGCGCCGATGATCCGGTCGCGCACATCGGCGCGCTCCAGCATCGCGGCGATCGCGATTTCGGCCGGGCGAATCGTCTCGACATCTTTCATCGAGTGCACCGCGCAATCGATCTCGCGGTCGAGCAGCGCGCGGTCGAGCTCCTTGGTCCACAATGCCTTGCCGCCGATCTCCGCGAGCGGGCGGTCCTGCACCTTGTCGCCAGTCGTCCGGATCACAACGATCTCGACCGCGATGCCATGCGCGGCGATCAACGCATCGCGCACCATCCCCGCCTGGACGAGCGCGAGCGGCGAGCCGCGGGTGCCGAGACGAATGCTGGTCATGACCACGCTCATGACGAAGCCGCGGCGCTTCGACAAGTTCGGCGCAAGCGGGACGTGGATTAAAGCTTCGATCTTGCGTATTGCCGCTGAGTGGTCAGTCTCCATGCCTTCGCCAATCCCACGCGATTCCTCAAGATCGCGCGACCGCTGACGCCGGTGCTGTTCTGGGCGGGCGTCGCGCTGATCGCGTTCGGTGCCTGGGCCGGGCTGACACAGACGCCGCCCGATTACCTGCAGGGCGACACCGTACGGATCATGTACATCCACGTCCCGACCGCGTGGCTCGGCATGGGCGGGTGGAGCGGGGTTGCGTTGGCGTCGATCGCCTATCTGGTCTGGCGGCATCCGCTGGCGCACGTCGCGGCGCGGGCGATCGCGTTGCCTGGCGCGTTGTTCGCGTTCCTGTGCCTCGCCACCGGGTCTATCTGGGGGCGGCCGACCTGGGGAACGTGGTGGCAATGGGACGGGCGGCTGACGTCGATGCTGCTGCTGTTCTTCGTTTATCTCGGCTATATGGCGCTGGCCCGCGCCGACGAAGACCGCGGCGGCGATGGGCGCATTCCCGCGATCTACGGCGTGGCCGGGTCGGTGCTGTTGCCGATCATCCGCTATTCGGTGGTGTGGTGGAACACGCTGCATCAGGGCCAGAGCATCGGGCTGACGAGTTCGAGCATCGACGCCTCGATCCTGTGGCCGCTCTGGTTCACGCTCGGTGGGTTCACACTTTTCTTTGCCGGCATCGTGCTGATGCGGATGCGGACGATCCTCGCCTCGACCAAGGTCGAAGCGCGGATGCGCCGGATGGCAGCGGCATGAGCGGCTGGTCGTTCGTCAGTGCGGCCTATGTTGTCACGGTGGTCGCCAGCGCAGGGCTTGCGCTGAGCAGCTGGCTGGCGATGCGCGCGGTGGAGCGGCGGTTGCCGTGAAGGCCAAGAACCAGCGGCTGATGCTCGCCGCGCTCGCCATCGTCGCGGTGATCGCGGCCGGCCTGCTCGCGTTGTCGGGGCTGAAGGATCAGGCGGCGTTCTTCTATGCGCCGTCGGACGTGAAGAAGGACGGCCTGCCGCTCGGCAAGGCGGTGCGGCTCGGCGGGATGGTCGTCGACAAGTCGATTACGCGCGCCGCCGACGGCGTGACGATGCACTTCGTCGTCACCGACGGCCAGGCGACCACGCCAGTCACCTTCAGTGGCATCGCGCCCGACCTGTTTCGCGAGAAATCGGGCGTCGTAGCCGAAGGGCAATTCCAGCCCGACGGCAGCTTCGTCGCGACCAATCTGCTCGCCAAGCACGACGAGAAATACATGCCGCCCGAACTTGCCGGCAAGATGCACGAAACCAAGAGTTTGAAGCAGTGATCGCTGAAGCTGGACTCGCCGCTCTGTGGTTCGCCGCCGCGCTCGCCGCGCTGCAATTGGCCATGGCCGCGATAGGTATCGTTCAGCAGCGCGACGACGTGATGGCGGCGGCACGCCCGGTCGCGTTCGTCCAGGGACTGCTCGCGCTCGTCGCGATGGGCTGCCTGATCGCGGTGTTCCTGCAATCCGACATGTCGGTGAAGCTGGTTGCCGACAACAGCCATTCGGCCACGCCGTGGCTGTACAAATTCGCCGGCGCCTGGGGCAATCACGAAGGCTCGATGCTGCTGTGGGTGACGATCCTGGGGCTGGCGGGCGGGACGGTGGCGTGGCTCGAGCGGCGGTTGCCCAAGGCGACATTGACCGCCACGCTGGGCGCGCAGGCGGCGATTGCGCTGGGTTTCTACGCCTTCCTGCTGTTCGCCTCCAACCCGTTCGCGCGGCTCGACCCGGCGGCGCCCGAGGGCAAGAGCCTCAATCCCTTGCTCCAGGACCCCGGCTTGGCGTTCCATCCGCCGACGCTTTACATCGGCTATGTCGGGCTGTCGGTCGCCTTCTCGTTCGCGGTCGGGGCGCTGGTCACGCGCGACGTCGGGCCGGCGTTCGCGCGTGCGATGCGGCCGTGGATTTTGGGCGCGTGGATTTTCCTGACGCTTGGCATCACCGCCGGCAGTTACTGGGCGTACTACGAGCTCGGCTGGGGCGGTTGGTGGTTCTGGGACCCCGTCGAGAACGCCAGCCTGATGCCATGGCTGGCGGCGACCGCCTTGCTTCATTCGGTGACCGTGCTGGCGACGCGCGACGGGTTGCGCGCGTGGACCGTGATGCTGTCGGTGGTCGCCTTCTCGATGAGCATGATCGGCACGTTCCTGGTCCGCTCGGGCATCTTGACCAGCGTTCATGCCTTCGCGGTCGATCCGACGCGCGGGGCATTCATTCTCGCGCTGCTCGCCATCTATATCGGCGGGGCGCTGGCGCTGTTTGCACTCCGAGTCGGCACCGTCCGTGCTGGCAACACGTTCGACCCGGTCAGCCGCGAAGGCGCGCTGGTCGCCAACAATCTGCTGCTCACCGTGATCCTCGCGCTCGTATTGATCGGGACGCTTTACCCGATCGTCGCGGCGGGGTTCGGGGTGCAATTGTCGGTCGGCCCGCCGTTCTTCGACAAGACGGTCGGCCCGATCGCGTTGATCCTGGCAGGCGTCATGTCGGCAGGGCCACTGCTGCGCTGGCGGCGCGACGACGGCAAGGATGTGCTCGGGCGGATGATCGCGCCGATCGCCATCGCCGCAATCACGCTCGCTTTGTTTGCCGCCTTCGGTGGCGGCGTCGGCATCTTGCCGCTGTTCGGCCTGTCGCTGGCGGCGGGACTCGCCGCGGCGAGCATCGCGCCACTATGGAAGCGTAACCTGCGCCGCACGCCACTGTTCGTGTACGGCATGGTAATCGCCCATTTTGGCATCGCGGTCAGCCTGGCCGGGATGGCGAGCGACAGCGCGTTCACCAAGGAGACCCTGGTCGCCGCCAGGATCGGTGTGCCGTATCGCGTCGGGCCGTATAGTGTCACGCTCGACAGCATCGAACCGCGCGTCGGTTCGAACTGGTCCGCGCTCGAGGCCAAACTGACCGCACGCCGCGGCACTGGCGCGCCGTTTATCCTGCACCCGCAATCGCGCTTTTTTGCCGAGCCCGTGACGGTGACCAGCGAATCGGCGATCGCGACTCGGCTCGACGGCCAGCTCTACACCGTCCTTGGCCAGCAGGATGAGCAGGGGCGCTGGCAGCTCAGGTTGTGGTGGAAGCCGTTCGTAACCTTGATCTGGCTGGGCGGCGCGTTGGTCGCGCTGGGCGGCGCGGTGTCGCTGCTCGGGCGGCTCGGCCGCGAACGCCGCGTCCGCCGGCGCGAGGAGGAACTGGCATGAGGCGCATGCTGCTCTGGGCACCGCTACTGACTTTCGTCGCTATAATTGGCATCGTCGCGCTGGGGCTGATCAAGCCCGCCGACCGCGATGTGAAGTCGGCGATGGTGGGCAAGCCGTTGCCCGATTTCGCGCTGCCGCCGATGCTCGCGACCAAGCCGACCGTCGCCAGTGCGATGTTCCGTACACGCCAGCCGCGCCTGATCAACGTGTTCGCCAGCTGGTGCGTGCCGTGCGTCGCGGAGGCCCCACAATTGCTCCAATTGAAGGACGCCGGGGTCAGGATCGACGGCATTGCGATCCGCGACACCGGCCCGGCGATCCAGGATTTCCTGACACAGAACGGCGACCCGTACGAGGCGATCGGCAGCGACCCCGAATCGCGCGTCCAGTTGTCGCTCGGCTCGTCGGGCGTGCCCGAAAGCTTCGTGATCGACGGAAGCGGCAAGATCGTCCTCCAGCATATCGGTGAGATTCGCGCCGACGACGTGCCGGCGATCCTCGACGCGATCAGGAACGCTCGATGAGGCGCCTCCTAGTCCTGGTTGCGGTGCTTGTCGTGGCTTCCCCCGCGCTCGCCGACAGCAATTTGCCGCCGGCGCGCTACGCCAATGTGCAGCTCGCCGACCCCGCCAAGGAAGCGCAGGCGCGCGCGTTGATGGCGGAACTGCGCTGCCTGGTATGCCAGGGCCAGTCGATCGCCGACAGCAATGCCGAAATGGCGGGCGACATGCGCTCGCTGGTCCGCACGCGGATCGCCGCAGGGGAAAGCCCCGACAGCATCCGCGCCTGGCTGATCCGCAGCTACGGCGACTATGTCACCTACGACCCGCCGTGGAGCGCGGTCACCGCGCCGCTGTGGATCGCGCCGCTGATATTGCTACTGATCGGAGGCTGGATCGCGCGACGAAGTTTGAAGCGGCGCTGACGGGCCGGGTGGCTCGCATGGGCCGCGCTTTATTTCAAGGCGTTACCGGTTTCGATAGTTTTTCGGCAAAATACCGTAACGGCTCATCTTGTCGTAGAAAGTTTTTCGCGGAATGCCGAGGTCGGCGATGACCTGCCCGATATTACCTTTTGCCGCGGATAGGGCGCTTCGTATCTCGTTGGATTCGTATTCGGCAACGCGCGCCGCGAGGGGCATCGACGGAGCTTCACGGGTGCCTGCCGCATTGTCGACGCCCAAGATGATCTCGATCGCGAAGTTGCGCAGTTCGCGGACGTTGCCGGGCCAATCGTGGCGGCGCAGATGGCTATTGGTCGCGGCGTCGATCCGCCAGTCTGCTTTGCCGAATTGCTGCGCGGCTTCCCCAGCGAAGACCGCGAACAACGACAGCACGTCGTCGCCGCGCTCGCGCAACGCGGGCACGCGGATCCGCGCGATGCTGAGGCGATAAAGCAAGTCGGCGCGAAACAGGCCGGCGTTCACCGCTTCGGCCAGATTCTGCTTGCTGGTCGCCACTACGCGCAAATCGACGGCGTGCGGCCGCTCGGCGCCAATCGGATGGACTTCACGCTCCTCGAGCACACGCAGCAGCCGCGACTGCATCGCCAGCGGCATGCTGTCGATTTCGTCGAGCAGCAGCGTCCCGCCCGACGAGGCCGCGACCTGACCGACGCGCGACAGGCGGGTGTGCGGCACACTGTCGGCGGCGTGGCCGAACAGTTCGATCTCGGCGAGCCCTTCGGACAATGCGCCGCAATTGACCGCAATCAGCGGTCGGGCGCGCCGCGGACCCTGCCGGTGCAGCATCGTCGCGACGAGTTCCTTGCCGGTACCGGTCTCGCCCTCGACCAGCACGTCGATATCGGCCTCGGCCAGTTGCCGGATCACCTGGCGCAGCCTCTGCATCGGCGGGCTGTCACCGATCAGCGGCTCGTCCGCGTCGGGCGCGTCGGCGAGCGCGCGGAGGTGGCGATTGTCCATCACCAGCGCACGATGCGCGAGCGAGCGGCGCACCGCGGCGGCGAGGTGGTCGGTGGCGAATGGCTTGGTCAGGAAATCGGCGGCGCCGTCGCGCATCGCGCGCACCGCCATCGCGATATCGCCGTGCCCGGTGATCAGGATGACGGGGATTTCGGGGTCGGTCGCATGCACCGCGGCGAGCAGCTCGAGCCCGTCCATGTGGGGCATGCGGATGTCGGTCACGACGATACCCGCGAAGTCGCGCGTGATCGTGCCCACTACCTCGTCGGCGCGAGCGAAGGCGCGGACGTCGAACTCGGCCAGCTCGAGCGCTTGGACGGTCGCAATCCGAAGCTGGTCGTCATCCTCGACGAAGATCACCGGCGCGGCGGTCATGCCGTCCGCAACGTCGCAACGAAGGTGGCGCCCGTATCGCCGGGGACGTGCGTGATATCGCCGTCGAATTCGCGCGCGATGTCGCGAGCGATCGCAAGACCCAACCCGAGTCCCTCCGGCTTGCCCGACGTAAACGGCGTGAACAGCGTGGCGGCGATTGCCGGATCGAGGCCAAGGCCGTTATCGGCAACCGCAAGATCGACAGCGTCATCGGTCGTTGCGGCACTAATTGTCACGCGCGCGCCGGCTTGGCCTTCGACAGCTTCGATCGCATTCTGGACGAGGTTGATCACGACCTGTTCGAGCCGTGTCCGGTCGCCTGCCAGCGCCACGCCACGCAGATCAGCGGAGAGATCGACACGAACGACGCCGCGCGCACGTTCGCCAAGCAACAGCATTACGCCATCGAGCACCGAGCCGAGCGTTGCCGTCCCGCCCGCGCCTGCGCGACGTCGGGCGAAAGCACGTAACTCGGCAGTGATCGTTCCGATCCGCGCGGTCAGCTCGACGATCCGCGCCAAATTCTCGCGCGCCTTGCCGGGCGCGTTGCGCTCGATGAGCGTCACGCCATTCTCGGCAAAGGTCCGGATCGCCGCCACCGGCTGGTTGATCTCGTGCGCGACACCCGCGGTGATCTGACCGAGTGAGGCGAGTCGGTTGGCTTGGGCCAGTTCTTCGCGGGCGTTGCGGTAACGCCGGTCGGCCTCGGCGCGTTCATCGGATTCGACGACAAGTTGGGCGTTTGCATCGCGCAGCTCGGCGGTGCGACGAACGACCTCTTCCTCGAGCGCTGTGCGCGCTTGCGCCTGGAGTCGCCGTGTTTCGGTGGAGCGGATCAGCAGGCCCGCTCCTATCGCCGTCACGAGCAACAGCCCCAACCCAACGATCAAGGCCTGGCTTCGCGCTGCGGCTAGTGGCGGGTCGAGCGGCGACAAATGGAACAGCCGCCCGCCGGCGAGGGGTGCAGGCGCGATCGCCACGCGATACTGGACCTTGTCGCCGACGACCGCGCGCGCGCCGTCGATCGACAAAGGTGCCGCCGCCGGTGGGTTGGCGCCGAACTGAAGCGTCCGGCGCAGCGC
This sequence comes from Sphingomonas bacterium, assembly GCF_028289855.1. Lineage (GTDB taxonomy): Bacteria > Pseudomonadota > Alphaproteobacteria > Sphingomonadales > Sphingomonadaceae > Sphingomonas. The sequence continues at coordinate 27,892 of NZ_JAQGKZ010000100.1, forward strand.
GGCAAGCGTTGCCGCATCGATCGGCTCGATCGCGCGAAACCGCCATTGCGGCATGCCGGTCACCAGCACGACGCCATGCGCATCGACGACGAAGCTCATCCCGGGCGTGCGCGCCCATGCCGCTTCGACGCCATCGAACTCGACCTTGACGACCACCACCCCGAGCGCGCGGCCGTCGCGGTCGATCCGCCGCGCGAGGTAGAGGCCGGGCCGCCCGCTGACCGTGCCCAGCGCGAAGAATTCGGAACTGCCCCGGGCCATTGCATCGCGGAAGTAGGGTCGAAAGCCGTAATTCTGTCCGACGAAGCTGGCCGGGCTGTTCCAGTTGCTGGCGGCCTGGGTCGTACCAGTCGAATCGACGACATAGATCGCGGCGGCATCGGTCCGTTGTGCGAGTTGCGCCAGTGTGCGGTCGAGCCGCGCACGTGCCGCAGCGCTACGATCGCCGAGCGTCGCCGCGGCGTCGGGATATTCGGCGAGCACGAGCGGGAGCAGGCGGAATTTCTGAAGCTCGCTCGACAGCAAGGCGACGTGCGTACGTGCGGCCTGCCCTGCCGCGGCGTCGGCGGCGGCTTCTGCCTGGCCGAGCGACCAGCGCAGTCCGGCCCAACCGAGCGCGGCGATCAGTGCGATCAACAATAGCCCCGCGGCCAACGCACGACGCCCGGCTATGGCGGAAAACCGCATTATCCCCTCTGGATTGTGCGGAAATCCGCACATTTTTGATCGCGCGGTAAATGGTCTATTTCTAGAAAATCCATATTGTCCAACAGCTTGAGCCAATCATGCGAATTGCTGGTTGCTAGGCGCCGGTGCTGCAAGAATGCACGGCGAAGGCCCGGTGACAAGGGCCAGGCGGCACGTGCCGTCGCCAGAGAGGAAGTATGAAGGTTCAACCCATCGAGGTTCCCGCGGGCGCGCCGCGCAAGCCATTCTATCGCCACCTCTATGCGCAGGTGCTCGCGGCGATCGTGCTCGGCGCGTTGCTCGGCTATATCTGGCCGGCGGCAGGCGAAGCGCTCAAACCGCTCGGCGACGGATTCATCAAGCTGGTCAAGATGATCATCGCCCCGGTGATCTTCCTCAGCGTGGTTGGCGGTATCGCGGGAATGCGCGAGCTTGGCTCGGTCGGACGAGTCGCGGTCAAGGCGTTCGGCTATTTCCTGGTGTTCTCGACACTGGCGCTGATCGTCGGCCTGCTGGTCGCCAATATCGTCCAACCGGGCGCGGGGATGAATATCGACCCCGCGACGCTCGATGCCAAGGCAGTGGCGGGCTATGCGCACGATGCGCACGAGACTACGATCACCGGTTTCCTGATGGCGATCATCCCGACGACGATGGCGTCGGCGCTGACCGAGGGGTCGATCCTGCAGACATTGTTCGTCGCGGTCCTGTTCGGGATCGCGTTGACGCTGGTCGGCCGCCCGGCAGAGCCAGTACTCGAACTGATCGAGCGGCTGTCGCTCGTGGTGTTCAAGCTGGTCGGCATCCTGATGAAGGCGGCGCCGATCGGCGCGTTTGGGGCGATCGCCTTCACGATCGGCAAATATGGCGTCGGCAGCCTGGTCAATCTCGGCGCGCTGGTCGCTACTTTCTATCTTACGTCGCTGCTGTTCGTACTGGTTGTGCTCGGCGCGGTGGCACGCGCGCACGGCTTCTCGATCTTCAAGCTGCTTGCCTATCTCAAGGCCGAATTATTGCTCGTGCTCGGCACCTCGTCGTCCGAAGCGGCGTTGCCCAACCTCATGGTCAAGCTCGAGGCTGCCGGGTGCGACCGCGGCGTGGTCGGGCTGGTCGTGCCGACCGGTTATTCGTTTAACCTCGACGGCACCAACATCTACATGACGCTCGCCGCCTTGTTCATCGCGCAAGCGACCGGGGTGCATCTCTCCTTGGGCGACCAATTACTGCTGATGGGCGTCGCGATGCTGAGCTCGAAGGGAGCGGCGGGGGTGACCGGCGCGGGGTTCGTCACGCTTGCCGCGACCTTGTCGATCGTGCCGTCGGTGCCGGTTGCCGGAATGGCGCTGATCCTCGGCATCGACCGCTTCATGAGCGAGTGCCGCAGCCTGACCAATTTCGTCGGCAACGCGGTCGCCGCGATCGTCGTCGCGCGCTGGGAGGGGAAGCTCGATCGCGCCGCGCTCGACCGCGCGCTCAACGAACGGCCGCCGATCGAAGACAATCTCGAAGCGGCGGTTGCGCCGCAAATCATCGCATAAAAAAGAAAAATGGGGAGAGAGACAATGAACCGATCGATCACGCTGAAGGCGCTGGCCGCCGGGACCGCGCTGGGCGCGTTGCTGGCCGCGGCGCCAGCCCTCGCGCAGGATGCGCCTGCCGCGCCCGCGCCGCAGGATCAAACCGATGCCCCCGGTGCGGACAAGGACATCATCATCGTCGGCTCGCAGATCAAAGGCGCGAGCACGACCGCGGCGCTGCCGGTGACGGTGATCGGTGCCGACCAGATCGACGCGGCCGGCGCCGCCTCTGGCGACGATCTGTTCCGCTCGATCCCGCAGGCTGGCGACGTCACCTTCAACGAAAGCAACAACCCGCAAACCAGCAACGCCGCGCGGGGCGACGTCAGTTCGATCAATTTGCGTAACCTGGGCATCGGCAACACGCTGGTGCTGCTCAACGGCCGCCGCCTGGTCAGCCACCCGACCAGCCAGGCGGGCGAAGGCAACGTGCCGGTGCTCGGCTACAACGCCAATGCACTGCCGGTCGCTGGACTCGAACGCGTCGAAATCCTGCGCGACGGCGCCGCGGCGATCTACGGATCGGATGCGGTCGCCGGCGTGGTCAACACGGTGACCAAGACCGACCTCGAAGGCGGGCGGTTCGACTTCCGTTTTGGCACGCCTCAGGGGACGTCGCGCCGCGATTACGAACTCACCGGCACCTACGGCAAGCAGTTCGGCGGCGGCCGCGGCAACATCTCGCTGTACCTCGATTACACGCGTCGCACCGCGCAGCAGGCCTCGGACGAGCCCTATACCGCGACCGACAATCTGCTGTCGTTCTTCGCCAACGATCCGGCGTTCGCGGGCAATCTGACCGCCGACGGCCGCGCGACGCAATCGCCCTGGGCCAACCTCGCCGTCGTCGGCGGACCCGGCACGATCCGTCGCAGCCCGGGCAACCAGGCGCTGACCTCGTCGGCGGGCGCGTTCCACACGCAATCGATCCTCAACCCGGGGTGCCTGGTCACGATCAACGCCGATACGTGTCTGGGCAGCGGCACCCGCTCGACCGCGACCACCTTGCGCTCCGAACGGTTCGACACGCGTCCCGGAACGACGGTTACGCCGTCGATCAACCGTTACAACAGTTTCCTGTCGGCGCATTACGACGTGTCCGACCGCGTCACGCTCTATACCGAGCTCGGCTATTACCGCGCCGATACGCAGCGCATCCAGCCGCCGACGATCAACCTCAACGCGATCACCATTCCGGCGTCCAACTATTGGAATCCGTTCGGCCCGGTGACCTTCGCCAACGGCCAGGCCAATCCCAACCGAATCCCGAACCTCACCAACGTGCCCGCCGCCGGCCTGCCGGTAACGCTCAGCACGTATCGCTTCCTCGACGCCGGGTATCAGGTGGTCAACACGGTCAACTGGCAGGATCGTTTCCTGGTCGGTGCCAAGGGCAAGATCGGCAGCTTCGATTTCGACACCGCGTTGCTCTATTCGGAAGCGCAGGCGACCGACAATTCGCCCGCGATCAACATGACCAAGCTGCAGCAGAATCTCGCGCTATCGACTCCCGACGCCTACAACCCGTTCAGCGGCGGTTGCTCGGCGACGCCGAGCCTCGGCGACTGCTCGCCAGCCAGCGCGTCGACGATCAATTCGTTCATGGTCAATTTGCGGCGCCGGTCGAAGACCACGCTCGGGCTCGCCGACTTCAAGATCTCCAAGCGCGACCTCGTCAACCTGCCCGCCGGCGGGCTCGGCATCGCGCTCGGTGTCGAAGGCCGGCGCGAGACCCAGCGCGACGATCGCGACCCCAACCTCAACGGCACCAACACCTTCGTCGATATGGTGACGGGCGCGACCAACAACTCGAATATCGCCTCGGTCAGCCCGACGTTCAACACGAAGGGCGATCGAACCATATTTTCGGCGTTCGGCGAGCTCGCCGTGCCGCTGGTTTCGCCCGAGATGAAGGTGCCGCTGATCCGCCGCCTCGATGTCCAGCTCGCCGGCCGGTACGAACATTACAGCGATTTCGGATCGGTCGCGAAGCCCAAGATCGCCGCCGCCTGGGACCTGGTCGACGGCATCCGCCTGCGCGGATCCTATTCGAAAGGGTTCCGCGCGCCGAACCTCGAACAGCTCAACGCGGTCGCCTTCTCGCGCCTCAACACCAACACCGCGGCCAATACCGACTATTACCGCTGCGAAGCAGACGTGCGCGCCGGGCGGCTCGCCGCCAACGCCTTCCCGGCCTGCACGCGCCAGATCGGCTACTCGATCTCGGTCAGCGGCAATCCCGACCTCAAGCCCGAGAACAGCACCAACTGGACCGTCGGCGCGGTGATCGAGCCCAAGTTCATCCCCGCCCGGTTCGGCAAACTGACCTTCACCGCCGATTACTGGTCGATCAAGCAGACCGGGATCGTCGGCCAGTTCGGCCCGCAAAATGCGCTCGTGCTCGACTATCTCCTGCGCCTCCAGGGATCGAGCAACCCCAACGTCGTCCGTGCCGCACCGACCGCCGACGACACGGCGGTGTTCGCCGGGAGCGGGCTGGCGACAGCGGGCGCCGTGACGTTAATCAAGGACCAGTTCGTCAACCTCCTGCCGCAGACGGTGCGCGGATACGATTTGTCGATGAACTACACTGTCAGGACGGGTATCGGTCGCTTCAACCTCAACGTGAACGTCGCGCGGCTGACCAAGTACAGCCGCACCACGCCGCCCGCTGTCCAGGCATTGTTCGACGCGCGCGCGGCGGGCACGATCAATGCCGCCACGCCGCTGACCGACGCCAGCAATTTGATCCAGGTCAACGGCAAGCCCAAATGGCGCTGGTCGGGGTCGCTGACCTGGACGGCGGGCGGGTTCCAGCTTGGCGGCTATGCCGATTATATCGGCACGGTCTACGACACCGCGTTTCTCGACGGGAGCGGCAATCCGTTCGTCGTCGACGGCCAGACCCAGTTCAACCTTTACGCGCAATACCGCATCAAGCACGGGCCGCTCGGCGGCACGAGTTACAAGATCGGTGCGAAGAACATTTTCGACAAACAGCCGCCGGTCGTCGACTCGGGCTATCTCGGATCGCTCTACGTGCCCTATGGGCGCTATCTGTACATGCAGGTCGGATTGAAGTTCTAAGATGAAGAAGACGCTCGCCGCCTTGCTCGCCTTGTTGTCGTGCGCCGTCGTACCCGCGACGGCGCAGACCGCGGCTGCCCCGGCCAAGCCTCGAACGATCCTGTTCGTCGGCAACAGCTTCACCCAGGGCGCGCATTCGGCGGTGCGCAATTACCGCGCCAACGTGGTGACCGACCTGAACGGCGACGGCTATGGCGGGGTGCCGGCGCTGTTCAAAACCTTCACCGAGGAAGCCGGGCTCGACTATGCCGTCAGCCTCGAGACTCAGGGCGGCAAGCCGCTCGGTTTCCACTGGTCCGAGCGGCGGCAATTGCTCGACAAGGCGTGGGACGTGGTCATCCTGCAGGAATTAAGCACGCTCGACCGCGACAAGCCGGGCGATCCCACCGACTACCGCACCTACGGCCCGATGTTCGCGGCGATGTTCGCGCGCGCCAATCCCAAGGTCGATGTGCAGTTGATGGCGACGTGGAGCCGCGCCGATTTGGTCTATCTGCCCGGCAGCCCATGGTCGGGCAAGCCGGTCGCCGCGATGGCGCTGGATTTGCGCCGCGCGACCGATGGCGTGCGATCATTGTCGCCGGTGTTTCGCGGCGTGCTGCCCGTCGGCGAGGCGTGGAACCGCGCCATCGCCGCAGGGATCGCCGATCCGAATCCCTATGACGGGATCGCGTTCGGTCAGGTCGATCTTTGGGCTTACGATCACTACCATGCCAGCCCCTATGGCTATTATCTGGAAGCGCTGATCGTGTTCGGGCGCGTTACCGGGATCGATCCCACGACGCTGGGTGCCAAAGAGCGCGGGGCGGATGACCTCGGGCTGGATCCCAGGTTAGTCCCAATCCTGCAACGTATCGCGCGCGATCAATTGGCAGCGGGCTAGGCATTGGAGACAATAACCGCTTTCGGGAAGAGAGCGTTTAGGTTCGACAGCCCGCAGGTAGGCGCATGGCCGTCGAGGACGGGCAATGATTAGCTCCAAAATTAGTTCGCTCGTTCGACGCCGCTATTTTGGCATACCGGTGAGACCACTCGCCTCACGTAGCGCCGCGCCGTTCAATCGGTATCCGTCAAGGAACACAGTTTCGACATGGCGCAGATTGCCCAGGTCCTTCGACACGTCGCCGTCGACCAGGATGATGTCTGCCGTCTTGCCCACGACGATCGACCCCACGCGGTCGGCCATACCAGTCATGCGCGCGGGGATGATGGTCGCCGTCTGCAATGCCTGCACGTTGGTGAGACCGGCAACTTCGTAGAGCTCGAGCTCGCGCACCAGCTCCAGCCCATAGCCGTCGGTGCCGGCCACGATCCGCACGCCCGCCTGATGCAGTTTGCCGACCAGCGCGACCATCTTGTCGAAACTCTTGCGGAAATCGTCGCGGGTCAGCCCGCCGAACAACGGATAGCCGCCGATCCTCCAGCCACGCACGACCGACGGTGGGGCGGCATCGGCGAATGGCGCATATTCGGGCGACAATGCGCTGCCGTCCGACGTCATCAGCGGCTCCCATACGGTCAGGGTAGGATCGATGATCGTTCCCCGCTTCGCTAGCTCGGCGTAGAACGCCTTCATCATCGGTGAATCGAGATCGACATCCTTGCCGTACATCGCCGGACCCTCGAGCCGCGCGGCGGTATTGGCCTTATCGACGACAGATTGCGGCATTGCCTGCATCATGATGAAGTTGATGTGAGTCACTTCGTCATAGCCGGCGCGCACCGCATCGAGTGGCCGCATGCCGGCGGGCACATGACCGTGGACGTGCAGCCCCAGCCGGTGCGCTTCCGCCGCGGCGGGAGCAATCCACGCCGGGTTCATCGAAGTGTAGAATTTGACGCCCCACAAACCGGCCGCCTTGATCTTGCGAACGGCGGCGATCGCTTCCGCCGCTGACGACACGGTGAGGGCGCCTTGGGCCGCGAGCGGATCCTTGCGGTCGATGATTACCGATACTTTGCCATCGGGCGCGAGCAGGTCGCCGGCCGCACGGCGCTTGTAGATACTCAGCGCCTCGTCGATGTCCGACCCCGGACTGCGATAGTTGGTCATGCCGGTGGCGACGTTCTGAAGCAGGTTCCAGTCGCCGCCGACGTGCTGGTGCGAGTCCCAGAGGCCCGGCAACAGCGTCTTGCCGCGCCCGTCGAGCCGCGTGGTGCCGGCCGGCGCCTTGAGGGTTCCCGCGGCGCCGACCGCGGTCACCTTTCCATTGGAAATCAGCACGGCGCGATTGGGCAGGTATCGACCGGCGACCGAGTCGAACAGCAGCACATTATCGACCAATGTCGGCGTGCGGTTGGCTGGCGCCAGGAAACGGTGCGCGATGTCGCGGACCATTGCGGCGGTTGCCTTGTCCTGGATGTCCTTCAGTTTCGGACCATCGCTCTCATAGCCCGCGGGCAACAGCGAGATCGTGCCAGCGTTGCCGAAGAAACGGTTGTCCGCATCGAGCCAGACCGGGCTGGGCGAGAAGCCATAGCCACGGATGAAGGCGAGCTTGACCGTCTTTTTGCCGCCGGGCCCGTCGATCTGCACCGACTGGCCGATGCTGATCGCGGCATGGCCGGTCGGAAGCAGGTCGAGTCCCTTGTCCCCTGCGGCAACCAACGCATCGACGTCCATCTCGCTCGCCAGCCACGGGCCGCCATAAGTATTATAGCGCTTACCGGCGAACGGCGCCGACCCGGCATCGACCGCGGTCTTCCACCGCGCGGTGCCGGTGCCATCGACGCTGAAATCTTCCGTCGCGTCGCCCGAATCGGTGTAGCCGCGGATCGCGACAGCAGTTGGGCGTTGGTCGCCGCCCAGTGTTACAAGCTCGTCGGTCTCGGTGACCCAGCCGCGCAGCGACATCGACATGCGATAGGCAACGCGGCCATCGGGCAGCTTCCATGACCAGACGTCCCCATGCTTTCCTGCAGTGGAGCTGATCGTGAAATGCCGCGCGCCGGCGGGCGGGGCGAGCAGTTGCTCCTTCAGTGTTGACGCGCCGCCGGCAACGGCAGCTGAGGCGATGAGCAAGGAAGCTAGCAGGACGCGGCGCATGATCGTTCCTTTCCAACCAAGTTGGAGAGACTGACAAGCTGGCTAAACATGCGCAAGCTGTTCGGTCGACTCCTGAAACGACATACCGGGCGCGGCTGCTTTTGTGTCTTGTCAATCAATCGCGGAACGCTGCGATTGGGCGCAGTGCCGACATCCCGATCGGAGCTTGGTTGGACGCTATTCTGTTTTGGGGCAATCAGCCCCGCCTGTCTTCGCTTGCCGGATCGTCGTATCGGTAAGTGCCATGTCCAGCCCTTTCATTCGCGCTTGCGGCGCTCGCTCGCAAAAGGCCCCAAGAAAGGTCCCCAAAGTACAAGCTTGTCGGCGAACATCGGCAATCGACGCAGCATGCAAACTAACGGATTTCTGGGATTTTTCCGACCTTTCGCGTCCATTCGCGAATAGGTCCTTGGTGCCCGGAAGAGGACTCGAACCTCCACGCCCTTACGAGCGCCAGCACCTGAAGCTGGTGCGTCTACCAATTCCGCCATCCGGGCCCCGGGAGACTTCAACTCAGGTAGGCGGCGCGCTCTATTGGGGGTGCGGGGGGTTGTCAACCGCGCGGGCGGCTTGTCGCAGCAGGCGCGACGCGGCATGGGAAGACTTAGGTTTCGGCAGTGAGGCGCGCGTGAAGGACAAGCTCGTAACATTGATCGGCGGGGGCGGATTTCTCGGCCGCTATATCGCGCAGGAATTGTTGTCGGCGGGCGCACGCGTGCGGATCGCCGAGCGCGATCCGCGGCGGGCATATTTTCTCAAGCCGCTCGGCGGGCTCGGCCAGACTCAGTTCGCTGCATGCGACGTGACCAAGCCCGAAACCATAGCGTGCGCGGTCGCAGGATCGGATGCGGTGGTCTATCTGGTCGGCACCTGGGGCCCGAACTTCAAGGGCATCCAGCAGGATGGGCTGCGCGCCGCGGCGGAAGCGGCTCGGGCGGCGGGCGCGGAGGCGTTCGTCGATATCTCGACGATCGGCGCCGATCCCGAATCGCCGTCCAAATATTACGCGACCAAGGGCGCGGGCGAGACGGCGGCGCGCGCGGCGTTCCCCGCCGCGACGATCCTGCGTCCGTCGGTGGTGTTCGGGCCCGAGGACAAGTTCATCAACCGCTTCGCCGCGATGGTGGCCGGGCTGCCGGTGGTGCCGGTGCTCAAGCCCGGTGCGCGGTTTCAGCCGGTTCACGTCGTCGATGTCGCCAAGGCGGTGGCGCGTGTGCTCGCCGATCCGGCCGCTCATGCCGGCAAGACCTATGAGCTGGCCGGTCCCGAAGTGGTTACGATGGGGGAACTGGTCCGCTGGCTCGCCACGTCGATCGGCCGCTCGCCGGAGGTGGTCGAGCTTCCCGATGTCGCCGGAAATGCACTGTCGATGGTCGGTTTCCTGCCCGGCGCACCGATCAAGCGTGACCAGTGGAAGATGATGCAGACCGACAATGTCGCGACCGGCACGCTGCCCGGCCTGTCGGCGCTCGGCATCGTCCCGACGCCGATGGAAGCGGTCGCGGCGAGTTGGCTGGTGCGCTATCGCAAGGCCGGCCGGTTCGGCGCACGCGCCGCCGCCTGATCTTTATCATTTCCGGCACACGAGCGTGCCGCGCCTGAAGGGGTATCCCGCGTGTCCGATATCATCGCCGCCATCATCCTAGGCATCGTCGAGGGCGTGACCGAATTCCTGCCGGTGTCGTCGACCGGGCATCTGATCCTGGCGAGCGCGCTACTCAAATACGACCCGGCTTACTGGGCGCTGTTCAACATCGTCATCCAATTGGGCGCGATCCTGGCGATCGTCGTGCTGTATTGGCGGACGTTCTGGGCGGTCGGGATGGGGCTGCTCAAGTTCGACCCGACTTCGATCCGGTTCGTTCGCAACCTCCTGGTCGCGTTCATCCCGGCGGCGGTGCTCGGCGTGCTGCTGCACAAGCAGATCGAGGCGATGCTGGGGTCGCCCGTCACGGTCGCGGTTGCGCTGATCGTTGGTGGCGTCGCGATCCTCGGGATCGAGCGTTGGACCGGCGAAGGGAATGTGAAGGGCGTCGCCGATATTCCCCTGCCCAAGGTTGTCGGCATTGGCTTGATCCAGTGCCTGGCGATGGTGCCGGGGGTCAGCCGGTCGGGCGCGACCATCCTCGGCGCGCTCAGCCTGGGTGTGGAGCGCCGGACCGCGGCGGAGTTCAGCTTCTTCCTTGCGATTCCAACGATGCTCGGCGCGACGGTGCTCGAACTTGTCAGCAAACGGCATGAACTAGCGGCGGCAAACAGTGTCGGGTTCGGGCTGATCGCGATTGGTTTCATTGTCGCGTTCGTCGTCGCGCTGGTCGTCGTACGCTGGTTCGTCGGGCTGGTCGGGCGGACCGGGTTCAGCCCTTTCGGTTGGTATCGAATCGCGATCGGTGGCCTTGCGCTGGCTTTATTGCTTAAATAGGGCCGGATCGATCACAAATTAGGATCATTTGAACCTAATTTAGGCGCTCAGCTTGCAAACGCCTTGTAAATAGGACAGTATAACTGCCTCTATTGTTTGATTTCACGTGACGGCGATCCCCAATCGCGATATCGCCGCTCTTGAAAGGAGCGGGCGATGGCCGGCGACATGCTCAAATTCGTCGATGTGACGCAGGCCTATCCGGCCAAGCGTGACGCTTCGGCGCGCGCCACCGACTTTCAGGAAATCGCCGACCGTTACGCCGTGCCGACCGCCGAGGAGCAATCGGGCCGGTGCGCGCAATGCGGCGTCCCTTATTGCACGGTGCATTGCCCGCTGCACAATCACATCCCCGACTGGTTGCGCCTGACCGCCGAGGGGCGACTGCGCGAGGCTTATGAGCTGAGCAACGCCACTTCGACCATGCCCGAAATCTGTGGTCGCATCTGCCCGCAGGACCGACTGTGCGAAGGCAATTGTGTCATCGAATTCTCCGGCCACGGCGCGGTGACGATCGGGTCGGTCGAGAAATTCATCACCGACACCGCCTGGGAAGAGGGTTGGGTAGAGCCACTGATGCCGGGGCGGCCGCGCGGCCAATCGGTCGGTATTATCGGTGCCGGACCCGCGGGGATGACCGCCGCCGAGTTGCTCCGTGTCGCCGGATATGACGTCCATATCTACGACCGGCACGATCGCGCCGGCGGGTTGCTGACCTATGGCATTCCCGGCTTCAAGCTCGAAAAGCCAATCGTCATGCGCCGCGTCGATCGGCTCAAGGCCGGCGGCATCGTGTTTCACGAAGGGTTCGAGGTCGGGCGCGACGCGACACTCGAGGAATTGCGCGGCCGCCACGACGCGCTGCTGATCGCGACCGGCGTCTATAAAGCGCGCGCGCTGACGGCGCCCGGGATCGACGCGGGCGGTGTGGTCGAAGCGCTCGATTACCTGACCGCATCAAACCGCAAGGGGTTCGGCGATGCCGTGCCCCACTTCGATAGCGGTGCGCTCGACGCGGCGGGCAAGCGTGTGATCGTGGTCGGCGGTGGCGACACCGCGATGGACTGCGTGCGGACGGCGGTGCGCCAGGGCGCGGCGTCGGTCGCGTGCCTCTATCGCCGCGACCGCGACAACATGCCGGGATCGCAGCGCGAAGTCGGCCATGCCGAGGAGGAAGGCGTCGAGTTCGTCTGGCTTTCCGCGCCGCAAGCGTTCGGCGGGAAGGATTCGGTCGAGAACGTACTGATCGGCCGCATGCGTTTGGGTGCAGCCGACGCCAGCGGTCGCCGCTCGCCAGAGCCCGATGGGGCGGCGGGCGAAGTGCGCGATGCCGACCTCGTCATCAAGGCGCTGGGGTTCGACGCCGAAGATTTGCCGCGGCTGTTCGGCGCGCCGGAACTGGGCGTGACTCGCTGGGGCACGGTGCTGGTCGACAACGCCACGCTGATGACCAGCCTCGACGGCGTGTTCGCCGCCGGCGACATCGTGCGCGGGGCGAGCCTGGTCGTCTGGGCGGTGCGTGACGGGCGTGACGTCGCGGCGAACATCGATAAGTTTTTGCGTGCTAAGGCGCTGAGTGAGAGGAAGGCGGCATGATCGCGGCGTTGTTGTTCGCAGCGGTATCGATGGCGCCGCAAGTCACTGCACCCGTTGCCCCGCCAATCGTCGCCTCCGCCGATTCGATACGGCATGGGAAGGCAGTTGAACTGGCGAAGCTGCTCAACCCAGAGAGCCGTTTGATCGATCCGAGCGGGGACGACTATGTCGCTAATACCAAAGCGGTATTGATCGCGCGCGGCAAGCTAAACGACCTAGAGGCGCAATATCCCGGTGTCATCGAGGCGATGTTGCGCGCCTCGGTGTCGACGATGAATACGCAAACTCGGCGGCGCGTCCCCGTCTTATGGGATCGGCTGGCCGACATTTACATGGCCGCCTTTACGAGTGCGGAACTCGACCAGATGCTGACCTTCTACGGCTCCCCCACGGGCCAGCGGATGATGGCGTCGCTGGATACGCGCATGAAGCCTAAGGCGATGATGGGCGACATGGTCAAGAATGATGACTTTTCGGTGTCCGTGGGATCGCTCCAGTCGGATCTCAGGGCGACCGTCCCCGGCGTGGTCGCCGACATGTCCGCGACCGACAAGACCGCGCTGTTGATCTTCATGCGCACGTCGGCTTTCGGCAAAATCGCTGCGACTTCCGGCAAGATTCAGCAGGAAACGCTCGCCTGGGCGCAGGAAATCGTGCCCAAGGATGACGACGAACTGCAAATCGTCATGATCGAGGCAATGCAGGCATATATCAAATCGAAAGACGCCAAATCGGGCGCGACGTCGTGATCGACCAGCGCGCCCGCCTCGCCCGCGACGGCATGTATCGCCCCGAATTCGAATCCGACGCGTGCGGCGTGGGCCTTGTCGCGGCGACCGACGGCCAGCCATCCCGGCGCGTCGTGCAATCAGCGATCGATGCGCTGAAGGCGGTGTGGCATCGCGGTGCGGTCGATGCCGACGGCAAGACCGGCGACGGCGCCGGGCTGCACATCGACTTGCCGCACAAATTCTTCGATGAGGCGATCCAGGCGTCCGGGCATCGCGCGATGCCCAACCGGCTTGGGGTCGGCATGATCTTCCTGCCGCGCACCGATCTGGGCGCGCAGGAGGCGTGCCGGACGATTGTCGAGAGCGTCATCATAGAGGCGGGCTATACGATCTACGGTTGGCGCCAGGTGCCGGTCGACGTGTCGGTGATCGGCCGTAAGGCGCAGGAAACACGGCCCGAGATCGAGCAGATCATGATCGCCGGGCCGCTGCCCGACATGCAGAGCGCCGAGGAGTTCGAAAAGGACCTCTACCTCGTCCGCCGCCGCATCGAAAAGCGCGTGATCGCAGCGCAAATCCAGGGCTTCTACATCTGCTCGCTGTCGTGCCGCTCGATCATCTACAAAGGGCTGTTCCTCGCCGAATCGCTGTCGGTGTTCTATCCCGACCTCAAGGACTCGCGGTTCGAGAGCCGCGTCGCGATCTTTCACCAGCGTTATTCGACCAACACCTTCCCGCAATGGTGGCTCGCGCAGCCGTTCCGCTGCCTCGCGCATAACGGCGAGATCAACACGATCCGCGGCAACAAGAACTGGATGCTCAGCCACGAGATAAAAATGGCGGCGACCTCGTTCGGCGAAGCGTCGGAGGACATCAAGCCGGTGATCCCGGCGGGGGCGTCGGACACCGCGGCGCTCGACGCGGTGTTCGAGGCGATCTGCCGATCGGGCCGCGACGCGCCGACCGCCAAGTTGATGCTGGTGCCCGAAGCATGGGGCGGCAAGGGCGAGATGCCCAAGCCGCATCTCGACATGTTCAAATATCTCGGCAGCGTGATGGAGCCGTGGGATGGCCCCGCCGCGCTGGCGATGACCGACGGTCGCTGGGCGGTGGCAGGAATGGACCGTAACGCGCTGCGGCCGTTGCGCTACACGCAAACCTCGGACGGGCTGCTGATCGTCGGGTCGGAAAGCGGCATGGTGGTCGTGCCCGAGACGATGATCGTCGAGAAGGGCCGGCTCGGCCCCGGCCAGATGATCGCGGTCGATCTCGACGAGGGTCGGCTGTTCCACGACCGCGAGGTCAAGGATCGCATTGCCGGTGAGCACGATTATGCCGCGATGATCGGCAAGTTCGTGACGCTCGACGATCTCAAGGCGCCCGCCAAAAAATCAGGAGGGGGCGATCACTTCACGCGTTTCGACCGCGCCGAATTGATGCGGCGCCAAGTCGCCGCCGGCCAGACGATTGAGGATATGGAGCTGATCCTGTCGCCGATGGTCGAGACCGCCAAGGAAGCGATCGGGTCGATGGGCGACGACACGCCGCTCGCGGTGATCAGCGACAAGCCGCGGTTGATCAGTCAGTTCTTCCGGCAGAATTTCAGTCAGGTGACCAACCCGCCGATCGACAGCTTGCGCGAGCGGCACGTCATGTCGCTCAAGACGCGCTTCTCGAACCTCGCCAACATTCTCGATACCGGGCGCGCGCAGGACGAGGTGCTGGTGCTCGAAAGCCCGGTGCTCGACGGGGCGGACTGGGCCAAGCTCAAGACGCATTTCGGCGGCGCGGCGGCGGAGATCGACTGCACCTTCGCCTCGGGGGGCGACCCGGAAATCTTGCGCGCCGCGATCCAGCGTATCCGCAACCAGGCCGAACAAGCTGTGCGCGAGGGGAAGAGCGAGTTGTTCCTGTCCGACCGCGCGATCGACGGGAACAAGGTCGGGATCGCCGGGGTGCTCGCGGCGGCCGCTGTGCATACGCATCTCGTACGGCGGGGATTGCGTTCCTATTGCTCGATCAACATCGAAACCGCCGAATGCCTCGACACGCATTATTATGCGGTGCTGATCGGGGTCGGCGCGACGACGGTTTATGCGTATCTCGCCGAAGCGGCGGTGGCCGACCGTCATGCCCGCGGGCTGTTCGGCGACCTGACTCTCGACAAGGCACTCGCCAACCATCGCAAGGCGGTGGACGAGGGGCTGCTCAAGATCATGTCGAAGATGGGGATCGCCGTGATCTCCTCCTATCGCGGCGGCTATAATTTCGAAGCCGTCGGGTTGAGCCGGAGCCTGGTCAACGACCTGTTCCCCGGCATGCCCGCGAAGATCTCGGGCGAGGGCTATGCCTCGCTCCATTTGAATGCTGAGCTCCGCCATCAGGCGGCGTTCGATCCAGGCGTCGTAACGTTGCCGATTGGCGGCTTTTATCGCCAGCGGCATACCGGCGAGGCTCATGCCTATTCAGCGCAGCTGATGCACTTGCTGCAGACCGCGGTCGCGACCGACTCTTATTCGACCTACCAGAAATTCTCGCGCGGGGTCGCGGATTTGCCGCCCGTCTATCTGCGTGACTTGCTCCAGTTCAATTACCCCGACGAAGGGGTGCCAGTCGATCAGGTCGAGCCGATCACCGAAATCCGTAAGCGCTTCGTCACGCCGGGGATGAGCCTGGGCGCGCTGTCGTCCGAGGCGCACGAAACGCTGGCAATCGCGATGAACCGGATCGGCGCCAAGGCGGTGTCGGGCGAGGGCGGCGAGGACAAGGTCCGCTACGAACCCTACGAGAATGGCGACAATGCCAATTCGGGGGTCAAGCAGATCGCCAGCGGGCGGTTCGGCGTGACGGCGGAATATCTCAACGCCTGCGACGAGATCGAGATCAAGGTGGCGCAAGGCGCGAAGCCGGGCGAGGGCGGGCAACTGCCCGGCTTCAAGGTCACCAAATTCATCGCCAAATTGCGCCACGCGACGCCGGGGGTGACGCTGATTTCCCCGCCGCCGCACCACGATATCTATTCGATCGAAGACCTCGCGCAGCTCATCTACGACCTGAAGCAAATAAATCCCCGCGCGCGCGTTTGCGTAAAGCTGGTCAGCTCGGCGGGAATCGGCACGGTCGCGGCGGGCGTGGCGAAGGCGCATGCCGACGTCATCCTCGTCTCGGGCCATGTCGGCGGCACCGGCGCGAGCCCGCAGACCAGCATCAAATATGCCGGCACCCCGTGGGAAATGGGGCTGTCGGAAGTCAACCAGACACTGACCCTCAACGGCCTCCGCGGGCGCGTGAAATTGCGCACCGACGGCGGGCTCAAGACCGGGCGCGACATCGTCGTCGCCGCGATCCTCGGCGCCGAGGAATTCGGCATCGGCACGCTCAGCCTCGTCGCGATGGGCTGCATCATGGTGCGGCAATGCCATTCGAACACCTGCCCGGTCGGCATCTGTACGCAGGACGAAAAGCTGCGCGACAAGTTCGGCGGGTCGCCCGAAAAGGTCATCAACCTGATGACCTTCATCGCCGAGGAAGTGCGCGACATTCTCGCGCGGCTCGGCTTCCGCAGCCTCGACGACGTGATCGGCCGCACCGAATTGCTCCGCCAGGTCAGCCGCGGGGCGGAACATCTCGACGATCTCGACCTCAACCCGATCCTCGCCAAGGTCGATGCCGATGACGACCAGCGCCGCTTCAGTCTCGATACCTGGCGCAACGAAGTGCCCGACAGCCTCGACGCGCAGATGATCAAGGACGCTGCGCATGTCTTTTCGCGCGGCGAGAAGATGCAGCTGACTTATTCGGTGCGGAACACGCATCGCGCGGTCGGCACGCGGTTGTCGTCGGAGATCACGCGCACGTTCGGAATGGACACGCTCGCCGATGGCCACGTCACCGTGCGGCTGCGGGGGTCGGCGGGGCAGAGCCTCGGCGCCTTCCTGTGCAAGGGCATCACGCTCGAAGTGTTCGGCGACGCCAACGACTATGTCGGCAAGGGCCTGTCGGGCGGGACGATCATCGTCCGCCCGGTGGTCTCATCGCCGCTACACAGCCAAGAGAATACGATCATCGGCAACACCGTGCTCTACGGCGCGACCAGCGGGCGGCTGTTCGCGGC
Source organism: Sphingomonas bacterium (assembly GCF_028289855.1). GTDB lineage: Bacteria > Pseudomonadota > Alphaproteobacteria > Sphingomonadales > Sphingomonadaceae > Sphingomonas. The sequence continues at coordinate 45,152 of NZ_JAQGKZ010000100.1, forward strand.
GGGGCAGGCGGGCGAGCGGTTCGCGGTCCGCAATTCGGGCGCGACAGTGGTGGTAGAGGGCTGCGGCGCCAATGGCTGCGAATATATGACCAACGGCATTGCCGTTGTGCTCGGCCCGGTCGGCGCCAATTTCGGCGCGGGCATGACCGGCGGCATGGCGTTCGTCTACGACGCGAGCGAGAGTTTCGAGCGGCGCGCCAATGGGGAGTCGATCGTCTGGCAGCGTTTGAGTTCGGCGCATTGGGAAGCGGTGCTCAAGAACCTCGTCCGCGCGCATGCCGCGGCGACCGACAGCGCCTGGTCACAATCTTTGCTCGATGACTGGAACCGCGCTTTGGGTGCGTTCTGGCAAATCGTGCCGAAAGAAATGCTCGGCCGGCTGGCACATCCGCTCGACGACAGCGTTGAACTGGTCGCCGCGGAGTAGAAGCGCTTCAAATCGCGGCGCGAAAGTGGTATGGGAGCGCGCTCCCGAAACTGATCGGACCAGTATTATGCGTAAAATTGCCCTGTGTGTGCTCGCCGCTACGGTCGCGACTCCGGCGCTCGCCCATGACCGATATGCTCCGCCGTCGCCACGCGAAGACCTGCGCGACGCAGCGCGCGTGCTGAGCGATCCGCGTGCGCAAGCGGGCGTTGCGGCTTTGGTCGATTCGCTGACGAACGCGGTGATGGAAACACGCGTCGGCCCGCTTGCCGACCTCGCACCCGATTCGGACATTCGCCGCAACGACACGCTCGCCGACATTCAGGCGCGGCGCGATCCGGCGTATCGCGCGAAATTGCGCAACGGGACCGTCGCGGCGATGGCGGTCGCCGGTCGCACCGCGCGCGACGCCGCCGCTATGAGCGACGAGGTCGATGCCGCGGTCCTCCGCTTGCGCCGGGTGATCGACGCCGTCGATCGGTAAAGACTCCGCTGGTCGTTCCGCTACAAGCGGGCAAACGACCGGGGAGAATTCGATGCGACTGAGCCGTGCACGGATCGCGCCGCTTGCCGATGGTGAGCTCGACGACGAACAGCGCGAAGTGCTCGCGGGGTTCGGCGGGCATATCCTCAATATCTTCCGCACGATGGCGCGCGCCCCCAAGGCGCTCAAGCGGTTTAATTTGTGGGGCGGGTATATCCTGTCCGACCGCAATTCGCTTGGCGCCCGCGAACGCGAATTGCTGATCCTGCGCACCGGATGGCTGTGCCGGTCGGGCTATGAATGGGTCCAGCATACGCGGATCGGGCTGCAAACTGGACTAACCCGCGAGGAGATCGACCGGATCAAGATCGGTCCAGACGCTAAAGGCTGGAGCGCGAGCGACGCCGCGTTGCTTCGCGTGGCCGATGATCTGGTGGGGGATTTCTTCGTCGGCGACTCAACCTGGGCCGGGCTTGCTGGCCTGAGCGAGAAACAACGCATGGATGCGGTGTTCACCGTCGGCCAATACACCCAAGTGTCGATGTTCCTGAACAGCTTCGGCGTCCAACTCGACGACGGGCAAGTGCTCGACGCGGATTTCCCGGCGTGACTGGGCGCGTCGCGGGCAAGACCGCGTTGGTGATGGGCGCGGGGCAGTCGCCGGGCGAGACGATCGGCAACGGCCGTGCCATCGCCACGTTGCTTGCCCGCGAAGGCGCGCGCGTGCTGTGCGCCGACCGCGACCTTGTGCGCGCCGAGGAAACGGTTGCGGCCATCGCTGCCGGGGGCGGGCTGGCCGAAGCGGTCACCTGCGACGTCACCAGCCGCGCCGATTGCGAAAGGGCGGTCGTGGCGGCCGGCACGCTCGACATCCTGGTCAACAATGTGGGCATCGGCGGTGGTGACGGTCCCGCACACACAATCGCGGAAGACGCCTTCGACCGTATCCTGTCGGTCAACCTGAAGGGCGTACTCAACGGTATCGCCGCCGCCGTGCCGGGAATGCGCGAGCGGCGATCGGGCGCGATCGTCAGCATCTCATCGCTCGCCGGGATCGCCGGCTGGCACATGGTCGCCTACGAAACATCGAAAGCCGCGGTGAACCGGCTGACTCAATCGACCGCGCTGGCCAACGCCAAATACGGTATTCGCGTCAACGCCGTCGCCCCTGGACTGATGGACACGCCGATGGCGATCGACGGCATCGCCCGGGCGCGCGGATTGGATCGCGAGGTCGTGCGCGCTGAACGTGCCGAACGTGTGCCGCTGCTAGCGCAGATGGGCGATGCCTGGGACACAGCCTATGCGACGTTGTTCCTCTGTTCGGACGAGGCGAAGTTCGTGACCGGCGTCATCCTGCCGGTCGATGGCGGGATGGGCGCGCGGATCGGCTAGGCGCCGACGGTCACTACTATTTGCGGGCCTTGCGAGCGGCGTAGCGCGCATCGCGGGCCGCCTTCAGCTCGGCCGCGCTTGGCACCACGATGGGCGCCCGCTCGGTCAAGGCCCGCTTCGCCGCCGCAGCTTCCTCAGCCGCCGCTTTCTTGTCGGCTTTCGCCTGCTCTTCGGCGGCGCGTTTCGCGGCGCGACGCTCGGCCTCGGCGGCTTCCTTGGCCTCGCGCGCGGCTTGCCGGGCTGCAACAGCGGCGGGATCGGGCGCGGGCTTGTCGCGCAGCAATTCGAGCGCGCGCTGCTTCGCCGCGCGCGCGGCTTCGGCCCGCTCGTTGAAATCGGGAACTTTGTAGGCGGCCATTGTCTATCCGTTGTTGGGGCAGGTTCGGTGCGGGCGCCTAGCACCTTCTTGGCGCGACGGCACCCGATTTCGCGCGACGCCTCAATCCCCGGCCGGCGCCCTGCTGCGCTTCCACAGGAAAAAGGTCGAGGCCGTCCGCGTCGGCGGTATCCCGGTGAGCACGATGATCGGCAAGACCAGCAATGCGACATACCATGCGGGTGGCGTGTCGATCACATACATCGGGATCAGTACCAGGAACGAGACTACCAGGATGACCGGATACAGCCATCGTTGCCCCAGCAAATAGGGCCGGATCGCGGCCGGCTGTTCCGCCACCTCGGCCAGCATGTCGAGCGCATCATCGACGCATTCGGGATGGACTCGGACGTGAAAGCCGTCGAGCGCCATGATCAACGTGGGGTTGATCGACGCGTGCCAGCGCCCCGTCGCGTAGGCCGGGATGCCATAGAATTCGAACATCGACAGCATCACCCCGGCTTCGGGCTGGCTCCACGTCACCGCGACCGTTTCGAATGCATCCCGATCCAAAGCCATCTTCCCCCGCCGACCGCCAGCCCCTAACACTGGCCAAATGTGGCAGCTCTATCAATTCCCGCTTTGTCCGTTCTCGCGCAAGGTCCGGCTGCTGCTGGGCGAGAAAGGCGTCGGCTACACCTTGGTACGCGAAAATCCGTGGGAGCGGCGCGACGAGTTCATCGACATGAACCCGGCGGGGCAGACCCCGGTGATCGCCGATGCGGAGCGCGACATCCGGCTGATCGATTCGCTCGTCATCTGCGAATATTTCGACGAGACGGTCGACAAGGCGCAGATGATCAACGGCACCGCGGTGCAGCGCGCCGAGATCCGGCGGCTGTCGACTTGGTTCGACACCTATTTCTTCCGCGACGTGACCGAACGGCTGCTCGGCGAGCGGATGATCAAGCGCGTCGTCACCAAGGGTGCGCCCGACGCGAAGGTGCTGCGCGAGGCGATGAAGTCGGCGGTCGAATATCTCGATTACACCGATTATCTGCTCGATCGGCACAATTGGATGGCGGGGGCGACGCTCAGCCTCGCCGATCTGGCGGCGGCGGCGCAGATTTCGGTGGTCGATTATCTCGGCGGGATCGACTGGCGCAGCCACGAGGCGACCGCGCGCTGGTACTCCGGCATGAAAAGCAGGCCCAGCTTCCGCCCTTTATTGAGTGAGCGGATGGAAGGAATTCCACCCGCGCCGCATTATGACGACGTGAATTTCTGACGATGCACGTGACGCACGACGCGGCCGCGCCGACGGCGGACACGATAAGCTTCGACGATTTCCTCAAGGTCGATATCCGCGTCGGGACGATCGTCGCCGCCGAGCCGTTCCCGGAGGCGCGCAAGCCGGCGTTCAAGCTGACGATTGATTTCGGCGCGCCGGTCGGGATGAAAAGATCGTCGGCACAGATCGCCGAACATTATGCGATCACCGACCTCATCGGGCGGCAAGTCGCCGCTGTGGTCAACTTCCCGCCGCGCCAGATCGGGCCGATGATGTCGGAGGTGCTGACGCTCGGCTTCCCCGATAAGGACGGCAAGGTCGTGCTGATCGGCCCGAGCTTGCCTGTGCCCGATGACGGGCGGCTGTTCTGACGATCCGCGTCGGCACCGCTGGTTGGTCGATCCCGCGGGCGGTGGCGGACCGCTTCGATAATGGTGAGAGCAATCTCGCGCGCTACGCGACGCGGTTCAACGCGGCCGAGATCAATTCGAGTTTCTACCGCCCGCACAAGTCCGAAACCTATGCCCGCTGGGCGGCGAGCGTGCCCGATGGGTTTCGCTTCGCTGTCAAGTTGCCCAAGGCGATCACGCACGAGCGGCGGTTGGTCGATTGCCTAGAGCCGGTCGCGACATTCGCGGCGCAGACCGGCGAACTCGGCAACCGGCGCGGGCCGGTGCTCGTGCAGCTACCGCCGACCCTCGTTTTCGATGCGCAAATAGCGGCCCGCTTCTTCGATGGTCTGCGCCACGCGCTCGGTGATGCCGCGATCGTGTGCGAGCCGCGCCACGCCAGTTGGTTCGCCCAGGACGCCGATCAGGCGTTGATCCATCACCATATCGCCCGCGTCGCCGCCGATCCCGCCAAGGTGCCTGAAGCGGCGAATCCCGGAGGCTGGCCGAGCTTGCGCTACACCCGGCTGCACGGGTCGCCGCGCATCTATTATTCGTCCTACGATGCCACGACCATCGCCCGACTTGCCGACGAAGCGGCGGCGAGCGATGTCGAAAGCTGGACGATCTTCGACAACACCGCCTCGGGCGCGGCGATCGAGAACGCGCTGGCGATGATCGAGGCCTAGCCGTTCAGGCTCCTCGACGCTTGCTCGAACAAGTCCTTGCTCAATCCAGGCATCGCCAGGATGCGTTCGAGTTCAGCCTTCATCAGCTCGGCCCGCGCTGGTTCGAACCGACGCCAGCGGCCCAGCGGGGGGAGCAGCTTCGCCGCGGTCTGCGGATTGAGCTTGTCCAGCGCGATCAAATGGTCGGCAAGGAACCGATACCCCGCGCCGCCGGCCGTGTGGAACGCCCGCTGGTTGACGCTAAACGCACCGATCAGCGACCGCGCGCGGTTGGGGTTGGCCAGGCTAAAATCGGGATGTCGCGCGAGGTCCGCCACCACTGCGGGCGTATCGTCGCGCGCCGACAATGCTTGGGTCTGGAACCATTTGTCGAGCACCAAAGCGTCGGTCGAATAGCGGTTGTAGAAGATATCGAGCGCGGCGACTCGTTTGTCCAATGTTCCGTTGGCGAGCGTGGTCAGCGCGCCTTGGCGGTCGGTCATGTTGTCTGCCGCTTCGAACTGCGCGAACGCCAAGTCGGCGGCGTCCTCTGCGCCCGACGCGGCGATATAGCCGAGCGCGACGCTGCGCATCCGGCGGGCGGCCTTGGCAACGGGCGAATAAACGAACGTGCCGGCCTGACTCGCCTCAATATAGACCGAGCGCCATAGCACCGTGAGCGACTTCCCTAGATCGCGGCGCAGCGCTTCACGGGCGCGGAACACCGCGTCCGGATCGACCACTTCCAACTGGTCGCCGATGAACGCGTCCGACGGCAGCAGCACTGCCTCGGCGACGAACGCGCGGTCGAGCGTCGGATCCTCGAGCGTGCGGCGTACCGCTTCGATCACCGCGTGATGGTCGGCGCGGCCGAGTTTCACCGTGGTCACCAGCGTGTCGAGCATCAATTGCTGCATCGCTTCATACCGCGCGAACGGATCGTCGTCGTGCGCCGACAGGAACGCGAGCTCGTCGGCCGATCGGTCGCTTTCGATGATCACCGGCGCCGAAAAGCCGCGGTTGATCGACAGCACCGGGCGCTCGGTAATACCGTTGAACATGATCTCGCTCGACGGCTGGTCGAGCATATAGAGCTGCTGTTCGCTCAGCGCCGCGCCGGTCGCGCTGCCGAACAGCTTGATCCGCAACGGCAGCACGAATGGCTCCTTGCCGCTCTGCCCGGGCGTCGGCGGGGTACGCTGCGCGAGCCGCAAGGTCGCGCGGCCCGACGCACTGTCGTGATCGAGCGCGGCGGCGACGCGCGGCGTCCCGGCCTGGCTGTACCAGCGGCGGAACTGAGTCAGGTCGATCCCGCTGCCGAATTCCATGCAGCGCACGAAATCGTCGCACGTCGCCGCTGTCCCGTCATAGCGGTCGAAATACAGATCGGTCGCCGCGCGGAAACTCTCGGGGCCCAGGATCGCCGCCATCATGCGGATCACCTCGGCGCCCTTGTTGTAGATGGTGGCGGTGTAAAAGTTGCTGATCTCGATGTACGAATCGGGCCGGATCGGATGCGCGAGCGGGCCGGCATCCTCGGGGAACTGGGCGGCCCGGAGCCCGCGCACATCTTCGATCCGCTTGACCGCCGCCGATCCCTGGTCGGCGGAAAATTCTTGGTCGCGGAAAACGGTGAAGCCTTCCTTCAGGCTCAACTGGAACCAGTCGCGGCACGTCACGCGATTGCCCGACCAGTTATGGAAATATTCGTGCGCGACCACGGCGGCGATCGCGTCGTAATCCATGTCGGTCGCGGTATCGGGATCGGCGAGGATGTAGCGGCTGTTGAAGATGTTCAGCCCCTTGTTCTCCATCGCGCCGAAGTTGAAATCGTCGACCGCGACGATGTTGAACACGTCGAGGTCGTATTCGCGGCCGTACACACGCTCGTCCCATGCCATCGCGGTCTGGAGCGCGGACAGCGCGTGCTCGGTCTTGGGAAGATCGTCGGCGCGGACCCAGATGCCGAGTTTCACCTCGCGGCCCGACATCGTGGTGAAGGATGCGCGGTTGGCCGACAGGTCGCCCGCCACCATCGCGAACAGATAACACGGCTTGGGAAACGGATCGCGCCATTCGGCCCAGTGTCTACCATCGGGCAGATTGCCTGAAGCGATCGGATCGCCGTTGGCCAGCAGCACCGGGAAGCGCGTCCTGTCGGCGGTCATCTTGACCGAATAGCGCGCCAGCACGTCGGGCCGGTCAGGGAAGAAGGTGATGCGGCGGAATCCTTCGGCCTCGCATTGCGTGCACAGATTTCCGCCCGACGCGTATAATCCCATCAATTGCGTGTTGCGGTCGGGGTGGATCTCAACCTCGGTCTCGATGCGGTGCTCGCTGCCCGAAAGCTCGATCTCGAGCGTGTCGCCGTCCATCCGCCAATCGTTGTGCGCGGCGCCGTCGACCAGCACGCGGAGCGGCACTTGGCCGTCGCTATCGAGCCGGAGCGGCCGGTCGTGCGCGCTCGACCGAGTCACGTCGAGCACCGCCGTCACGCGCGTCGTGGCGGGATCGAGGTCGAAATCGAGCGCGATGTCGGGAACGAGCCAATCCGGCGGTTGGTAATCCTCGCGCCGCTTGACGGTCGGCGTGGCGAGAGCGGACTGGGCGTCGATCATTCTTTTTCCGTTATCGTTGATACTTGGCAGAACCATCCACGTCGCACGTTGTTGCCAAGCGTTTGAGCCGTGCTACGCGTGGCCGACGGGACAGCCAAGAGGAAAGCCATGTTCAGACTGATCGGCGCGGTCGCGTTGACGCTCGCCGCCGGCGCCGCGATTGCGCAAACGACGCCTAAAGAGAACGCCGCAACGATCAACGCGCGCGTCACCGCGCCGCTCCCCGCCGACCAGGCGGCGATGAAGGCGCACGTGATGTTCCTGGCGTCGGACGCGATGCGCGGGCGCGAGGCGGGCAGCGCGGAATTCGACATCGCCGCCCAGTATGTGGCCGCACAATTCTACGCTGCCGGGCTGCGGCCGGGCGGGGACGATGGCGGCTACCTCCAGCGCGTGCCGCTGGTCGGCTACATGCTCGCCGACAAGGGCAATTTCGTCTGGACGCCAGCAAAGGGCGCGCCGCAGCCGCTGGTGTTCGGCGGCGACTTCGCGCCGTCACCCAACGCCGCCAAGGCGGAAACCAGCCTGAGCGCGCCGATCGTGTTCGTCGGCTACGGCATCGTCGCGCCCGACTATAGGCGCGACGATTATCGTGGCATCGACGTGAAGGGGAAGATCGTCGCCTATATCGGCGGCGCGCCCAAGAACTACGACGGCGAGGAGCGCGCGTTCTTCTCCAGCGCCGGGACCAAGGCGGCGATTGCCGCACAGCATGGCGCGGTTGGCGCGATCCAGATCGAAAGCCCGCGCCCCGGGCGCGGCGCGACGCCGTTCGCCTTTTCGTTGCGCCAATATGATCGCGAGCGCGTGACCTGGTCGCGCCCCGACGGCAGCGGCAAGAATGACGGCATCCCACTGCTGGGGACGATCTCGATGGCAGGCGCGGCCAAGTTGTTCGCTGGTGCCCGGATGTCGTGGGATCAGGTCAAGAAGGCCGCCGAAAGCGATGACGCCAAATTCACGTCCTTCCCGCTCGCCGGCATCTTGTCGGTCGCGATCAAGACGGTGATGCGACCGATGCCCTCGTCCAACGTCATCGGTATCATCCCCGGCATCGACCCCGCATTGAAGGATCAGGTCGTCATCCTGTCGGCGCATCTCGACCATATCGGCGTGGGGCGCCCCGACAAGACCGGCGATACGATCAACAATGGCGCCGAGGACAATGCGATCGGCATCGCCAGCCTGATCGAGGAGGCGAAGCGGTTCGTCGCGTCCGGCAAGCCGCCGCGCCGCACCGTCATGTTCCTCGCTGTGACGGCGGAGGAGAAGGGGCTGATCGGCTCCGATTATTTCGCCAACAATCCGACCGTGCCGCTCAAATCGATCGTCGCGAACGTCAATCTCGATATGCCGCTGATCACCTACAAGTTCGAGGACATGGTGGTTTTCGGCGCACCGCGATCGACCCTGGGGCCGATCGTCCAAAAGGCGGTCGAGAGCGTCGGCGTCGGCCTCGCGCCCGATCCGATGCCCGATGAAGGGCTGTTCGTCCGCTCGGACCATTTCCGCTTCGTCCAGAAGGGCATACCCTCGGTGTTCCTGTGGCCGGGCTATAAGGGCGGCGGCAAGGCGGCGTGGGAGGAGTTCATGAAGAACCACTACCACCAGCCGTCCGACGAGATTTCGCTGCCGCTCGATTGGGAACAGGGCGTGCGGTTCGTCACCGTCAACTACACGATCGCGCGTGAGATCGCCGATACCGATGATCGCCCGCGCTGGAACAAGGGCGATTATTTCGGCACGTTCTACGGCGGGTATGGCGCCAAATAGCCTTCTGGTCTTCGGGCTAGGCTATGCCGCAAGCGCCATCGTCGCGCGGCTCAATGACTGGGCCATCACCGCGACGGGAAGCGCGGGCGACCTCGATTTCGACGATCGCGCGGGCGTGATCGCGGCGATCGATGCGGCGACGCATGTCCTGTCGTCGGTGCCGCCGGGCGAGGTTGATCCCGTAATCGCGCGCTACGGGGCGGCGCTGGCCGATGGCGGTAAGTGGCTCGGCTATCTGTCGTCGACCGGCGTCTATGGCGATATCGGCGGTGCGTGGGTCGATGAAAGCGCGCCGATCAAGGGACGGCGCGGCGGCCGCAACCGGGCCGATGCCGACTGGCTGGTGCTGGGTGCGCGGGTATTTCGGTTGCCCGGCATCTACGGCCCCCACCGCTCGCCGCTCGACCGCGTGCGCGACGGCAAGGCGCATCGCACGGCCCAAGCCGGGCAAGTGTTCAGCCGCGTGCACGTCGATGATATCGCCAGCGGCGTCATCGCCGGGTTCGATTCGCCGCCGGGCGCCTACAACCTGTCCGACGACCTGCCGGCGCCGCAGGACGCGGTGATCGAATTCGCCAGCGGACTGCTCGGGCAACAGCCGCCGCCCATCGTATCATTGGAATCGCTGTCGCCCGAAGCGCGCGCTTTCCACGCCGAAAACCGCCGCGTCGCCAACGGCAAGGCGAAGCGCGTGCTCGGCTGGCGGCCCGTATACGCCGACTACCGGTTGGGCCTGCGCGCTCTCAATGCGATGACCAATCCCGCCGCGGCCAGCGTCGCGCCCGCGACCGCCAGCCCCGACCAGCGATAGCCCTCGAACAGCGTGGACAGGCACATCGCGATGACCGGCACGATCACGCTCGAATAGGCCGCCTTGGCCGGGCCGATCGTCCTGAGCACGCCGAAATAAAGCGGAAACGCGAGCGCCGAGGCGAAGAGGCCGAGATAGAGGATGCCCGCCCAATAGGCCGCACGATATTCGATGACGGGCGGTCCGGCCGTGGCGTACGCGAACAGCGCATCGAACGCCGCGCCCGCCAGCATCGCGACCGCGAGCATCGACCCCATCGGGTATCGCGCCGCGGTCGGCGTTGCCTGCATCACGTTGGCGGTCGATGCCGACAGCACGCCGCACAAGGTAAAGCCGACGCCGGCCAGCACTTGCCACGGCCCGTGCGGATCGACTCGCGCTTCGCGCATGAACAGCAAGACGATCCCGGCCATCGCGACCGCCGACCCGATCAGCAACTGGCGGCCGAGTTTCTGGCCGAGGAAAATACGGCCCAGCACTGCGTTGGGTATCAGCAGCATCGCGAACACCACCGACACCAGTCCCGAGGTGATATGCTGTTCGGCGCGATAGACGAAATTGAAGTTGAGGCAGAATTGCGCGAAGCCGAGCAAGGCCGCGAACCCCAATCCGCTTGCACCGAGCCGCCAGCTGTCGCGCTTCCAGAGCGCATAGCCCGACATCGCGATTCCAGCGACGAGGAAGCGGTATGAGACCGACCAGCTCGGCGGCACCACGCCCAATTGATCGCGGATCACCAGCCAGGTCGATCCCCAGATCAAGGTGACGATGCCGAACGGGATCAGCACGGCGAGACGCGCGGATTGCGGCTTGGCGGAAGGTGGCTGGAGCACGCGCCCGCCATATCGTTACGGGGCCGTCCGACAACCCTGCTTCTGCTTGTGGGGTGAGAAGGTCAGCCTATGGAAGCGCGGCGATCGCGTCGGCGAGCGGCTTGATCGCGGCCTCTTGCTGGTCCCAGCACGTCACCAGCCGCACCTCGCCCGGCGCCCAATCGTAAAAATCGAATCCGAGTGCGCGAAGGCCTGCGGCTTCTTCCGGGGAAGCGCGCAGGAACACCTCGTTGGCCTCGACGGGATAGACCAAGCGGTCGCCAGCCGCCTTCGCCAGCATCGTCGCGCCGGCATTCGCCGCGCGGGCGTTGGCCAGCCACAGATCGTCGTCGAGCATCGCGAGGATTTGCGCGGCGAGGAAGCGGCCCTTCGACAACAGCAGCCCAGCCTGCTTGCGGCGGTACAAAGTCGCGTCGGCGAGTTCGGGCTTGAAGAAGACCAGCGCCTCGGCGTTCATCCCGCCATTCTTGACGAAGCCGAAGCTCAGCGCATCGACCCCGGCGCGCCAGGTCAGATCGGCGACGTCGCAGCCGAGATGCGCGACCGCGTTCGCGAAGCGTGCGCCGTCCATGTGAAAGCCCAGCCCCTTGGCCTTGGCGAGATCGCCCAGCGCCGCGACCTCTTCGGGGGTATAGGCCAAGCCGTATTCGGTCGCATTGGTGATCGACAGCGCGTGCGCCTGGACCTGGTGTACGTCGTCGCGGATGCCGGCGACCACGTCCGCCACCGCGTCGGGGGTCAGCTTTGCGCCCGGTCCGTCCGCGAGCAGCAATTTGGCGCCGTGGAGATAGAAACCCGGCGCGCCGCATTCGTCGTTCTGGATATGCGCGTCGCGGTGGCAAATGACCGCACCGTGGGGCTGGCACAAAGCGGCGAGCGCGAGGCAATTGGCGGACGTGCCGGACGGCGTCCACAGCACGCGTACCGCCGTCCCGAACAGGTCGGAGAAGCGGCCGTCGAGCTGCTGGCTCCACTTGTCGCCGTCATACGCGGTATCAAGCGTGTTCGCCGCGGTGATCGCGTCGATGACTTGCGGGCAAGCGGGGGCGGCGTTGTCGGAGAAGAAGCGCATGGCGGTTCTTAGTCGCGTTGTGCCCGTCGCCTCAATCCATTCCATCACACAACCGCCGTCATGCTGAACTTGTTTCAGCATCCATCGCGCAAAAGGATGGCTTAATTGTCCGGTCGCTGCGCCGCCGGCGGTTTTGGCGGGCGGTCGCCTGTATCCGGCGCCGGGGTCAGCTTGATCGTGCCGTCCTTCTTGACCTGCAGATTGACGCCCAACCCTTCGATGCTGCCCTCGATAGGCAACGGACCGGTACCCGGGTCGATGGTCACATTACCGTCGGTGGAATTGGCAATGTTGTCGGTAGCCTCAACCACCGGCGGGGGCGGCGGCGCGATGCCCAGCGCGGCTTGCATGAAATCCTTCCACACTCGTGCCGGAACCCCACCGCCCGACAGGCCGGCATTGGGGCTGTTGTCGTCGTTGCCGACCCACACCCCGACCACCAGGTCCTTGGCGAACCCGACGAACAGTGCATCGCGCGAATCCTGCGTCGTCCCGGTCTTGCCATAGGTCGGCACCGACAGCGCCGCCTCGCGCCCGGTGCCGCTGGTCGCGGAAGCGGAGAGCAGGTCGAGCATTTCGTCGCGGACCTTGTCGCCGAACGCGCTGCGCGTGCCGACCAGCCGGTCGTACCAGCCCTTGTTGTCGCTCGCTTCGATCCCCCGCGCGCCAACGGGATATCCGTCCCCGGCGACCGCCGCGAACGCGCTGGTCAGTTCGAGCAGCGAGCCGGTCGCGGTGCCGAGCGCGATCGTCGCCTCGTGCGGCAACGGGGTGGAAATGCCAAGGTCGCGCGCCGCCTTGATCACCGCATCGACCCCGACCTTCTGGATCAGCCGCGCGGCGGCGACGTTGGACGATTTCTGGAACGCGCGGCGTAGCGTGATCTTGCCCTCGTACTTGCCGTCGCTGTTCTTCGGGCTCCACCCGGCAATCGTGATCGGCTCGTCCTCGATCGTGTCGTCGGGTGTCAGGCCGCTCCGCATCGCCGCGAGGTAGACGAACAGCTTGAACGCCGATCCCGGCTGGCGCCGCGCCTGCGTCGCTCGGTTGAACGGGCTGGCCTTGTAATCCTTGCCGCCGACCATTGCGACGACTCGGCCATCGGGGCGCATCGCAACAATCGCGATCTGCGCCTGTCTCAGCCCCGCGCGCCGCGCCGCGCGCTCGGCGGCGCGTTGCAGGCGCAGGTCGAGCGTGGTGGTGACGGTCGTTTCCTGGCTGAGGTCGCCCGCGGTGTCGCGCGCTTCGGGCAGCACCCAGTCGGCGAAATAGGTGCCATCAGGCACCAGCTTGACCGGGCGCGGGCGGGGAGTGGCGGGCTTGACGGCGGCCGCCTGCGCCTTGGTGATTGTGCCGGTATCGACCATCGTCGCCAGCACGATTTTCTCGCGGTCGCGCGCACCTTTCAGATTGCCCGTTGGCGCCAGCTTGGACGGCGCCTTGACCAGCCCCGCCAGCATCGCCGCCTGGCTGATCGTCAGCTCGCCCGGCTCGCAATCGAAATAATGTTCCGCCGCCGCGGTCAGGCCATAGACGTTGTCGCCGAAATAGACGTTCGACAGATAGCGCGACAGGATCTCGTTCTTCGACAGCCACGCTTCGAGCCAGAACGAGATCAGGATCTCGCGGCCCTTACGCAACACGGTGCGGTCCGAATCGAGAAAGGAATTCTTGGCGAGTTGCTGCGTGATCGTGCTCGCACCCTCCCGCACACCGCCCGCGCCGACGTTGCGGACCAATGCGCGGCCCATGCCCCACGGATCGATCCCCCAATGCGAATAGAATCGCCGATCCTCGACCGAAATGAATGCGCCGGTGACATATTTGGGCAGCTTTGCCGCATCGACCGGCTTGCCGACGATCGCGCCGCGCTTGGCGATCGGGGTGGTGCCGTCGGACGCCAGCAAGGTAACCGAGGGCGGGGTGGGGGGCTGAAGCGACTTGGAGAGCGGTGCGGTGACCGCGAGCCAGCCGACCAGGATGACGAACAGGATGACCATCGCCGCCAGACTGCGGACGATGATGCGACCCCAGCGGCGCCTTTTCTTCGGCGGTTGCGTGGCACCAGGATAATCGAGCGGCGGAATGCCCTCGAGCGGATTTGCCGGCTCGTCCATCGCCGGATACGCCGAATGCGCTCCCCAACGGGGGTCGGGCTTGCGGCCGGGGTCCAACGGGTCGTCACGCATGGTCGTAAAAAATCCACTCGGCGCACCGGCCGCTAGGCGTATTACTCATATAACACAGATGGTGCAACCCGCCGCATCCGCGCCGTTTACCCCAAATGGCAGGCATCGCACAGTGCGTGGATTGAGGGAGCGCGCTCGGGCGGCTATCGCTACCGCGTCGCCCTCCCGCGACGCGGAGATCGAACGCATGGCCGACGCGCCGCTGGTGGTAGGAATTGGCGGAACGATCGGCGCGGTGTCGTCGACCGAGCGCGCGCTGAAGATCGCGCTCGATGCGGTCGAGCGCGAGGGGTTCCGCACGCGCTTGTTCGGCGGCGAGGATATGGCGCGGCTGCCGCTCTACGATCCCCGCACGACGACGCGGACGCATCACGAGAAGGATTTCGTCGAGGCGGTGCGCGGTGCGTCGGCGCTGATTATCGCCAGCCCGGGTTATCACGGCAGCATCTCGGGCGTGGTCAAGAACGCGCTCGATCTGCTTGAGGAAACCGCCAAGGACGCGCGGCCTTACCTCGCCGACATGCCGGTCGGGCTGATCGCCACCGCCTATGGCTGGCAGGCGACCGGCAGCACGATCGCCGCGCTTCGCTCGATCGTCCACGCGCTGCGCGGCTGGCCGACGCCGTTCGCCGCGGCGATCAATACGCAGATTACCAAATTCGACGACGCCGGCGGCGCCACCGACCCCGCGGTGATCGAGCAGCTGTGCCTGGTTGGAAAGCAAGTCGCGCGGTTCGCGCCGTTGGTTGATCGCACCAGCACCTGATCCAATTCGGCGTTTGCGCGTATTTGCCGCAGACGACGGTCACACGGAGAGCGCATGAGCCTGCTCAAGCACGACAAGCTGCACCTCGCGCCGGACGCCACGCGCACCGTCATCCGCCCGTTCGACCCGCAATATCCGCAAGCCTTCGCCGATACCGAACCGTCGCGCACCGAACGGATCGTCGACACGATCCTGGCGATGGATGAGGACCAGCTCGGATCGGACCAGGAAGCGGTGATTGCGCCGCTCCAGAAACGCCATCGCGCCCTCGATGCCCTGTTGCTACGCCGTTACGACGAAATCGCCGCAATCGTTCCCGCCGCGAAAGGCGCGTCGGACGCCGCCAAGCTCGTCATTGGCGCCTATTTCAGCGAGGAATATTCGTTCGAGGCGGCCGCCTTGTTCAATCCCAGCATGGTGATTCACCCCGACGATGAGGATGTCGGCGACGGCAACGTTCGCTTCCTGCTGTCGCTGCGCGGGATCGGCGAGGGGCATATATCATCGGTGACGTTCCGCACCGGGCATTGGACCAAGGAAGCCGGGTTCAGCATCGACCCGGTCAGTAACCAGGCCGTCTCGCCGCGTATCGAGGATGCGGACGTGGCGGGCGATGGCGTCACGCGGATCATGTGCGAGGGCAGCCGCGATCCTTCCGAAAGCGTGCTGTTCCCGGTCACCCCCAGCCAGCGCCAGGGGATCGAGGATTTGCGGATGTGCCGCTTCGTCGAGGACGACGGCAAAGTCGACTATCTCGGCACCTATACCGCGTTCGACGGGCGCGACGCGCGGTCGGAAATGTTGCGGGGCGTCGGGATCAGCGATTTCGAGATGCGCGAGCTGACTGGATCGGCCGCGGCGGCCAAAGGGATGGCGCTGTTCCCGCGGCGGGTCGATGGGCAATATGTGATGCTCGGGCGACAGGATAATGAGAATATCTGGCTGCTGCGGTCGGACGATCTCTACACCTGGGAAGGCGGCGAAAAGCTGATCGAGCCTAAATTCTCTTGGGACTTGTGTCAGATGGGCAATTGCGGGTCGCCGATCGAGATCGCCGAAGGTTGGCTGGTGATCACCCACGGCGTCGGGCTGGTGCGCAACTACGCGATGGGCGCGGCGTTGCTCGACAAGGACGACCCATCGAAGGTGCTCGCGCGCACCCCCGAACCGATCCTGCGCCCCAGCCCCAAGGAGCGCGACGGCTACGTCCCCAATGTCGTCTATAGCTGCGGCGCGATGGTCCACGGCCGCACGCTGCTTTTGCCCTACGGCATCGCCGACAATTTCGCGGCGTTCGCCAGCGGGTCGGTAGATGAATTGTTGGGAGTGATGAACTGAAGTCAGCGTGGGCCGGTACGCCTGCCGAGCACTGCGCCGACATAGTTGATCGGGGCATGATCGGCGAACCGGCGCGACAGCGCGTTTTTCAGCGGGTCGCGGCGACATGGCGCGTAGTCGGCAATGGCCTGTGCGACGTCGGCCTCGGTCGGGCCCGCGCCGGGAAACCGAACGATACCGTCCGGATCGATGAAATGCAGTCCCTCGAGATGCTGGTAATAGACAGGCGGGACGGTGGTCACGAAGTCGATCGTGTCGACATACCGGCGGACACACCGTCCCGCGAACGCGTCGGCAAAGGCGCGATTGCCGACCAGCGGCGACCCGAACGTGACAAGCTCGGCGTCGGCCTTGAGTCCCGCGAGCAACGTCGCCATCGCCGCGCCAAGGCTGTGCCCGGTGATCGTGAGCCGCTTGATCGCGGGATCGGCCAGCCACGTCTCGACTTGCCCTAGGATCGAGCGAAGCGCTTTCCAGAACCCGTCATGGACCCGTCCGGCGCCGGGCCAGCGCCGGGGCCAGATCCCGAGATCGATGATGATGTCCCATGGCGTGTCGATCTGCGTGCCGCGAAATGCGATGATGGCGTGGCCATCGCGATCGACCGCGCCGAACCCGGCCGACCCGATTTTCCACCATCCCGGATCTTCGCTGGCAAAGAATGTCGGTTTACCGAAGCCGAGCGGCGCGACGGCATCGGCCACCGTCGTGCCGGTTTGCGCGAAATAAGCCAGCCGGCTGAATTCGGCGCAGACCGCATCGATCGGCCAACGCGCATCCATGACAAGCGGCGGCTGCGACTCCGGATGGGTAAGCGCCGCGTTGGTTGGATTGTATTTCATTCGGTGCCCCCGACGGGTCAGTCTAGTCGTATCGGGACCGAAGGGAAAATGGTGCGCCACGCAGTCTGCAGAAAGCTAGCAGCTCAGCATTGATTCGACCGTCGGCGAGTCCGATCAATCGCCAGCCGGGCCGATGTAGCCACTACCATAAACCGCCGCGCGGATGTCGTGGTGCAGGGTTCCGTCGAACGGCGTTACCTGGACGAAGAACACTGCCGCCAAGTCGTTGGCCGGATCGACCCAGAACAACGTCGTCTCGGCGCCGTCCCAGAAAAACTCGCCGACGGTGCCCCGGTTCTCTGTCGCGTTGCGCGGCTGCGCGATGCGCACCGCGAAATCGAGGCCGAACCCGACCGCGCCCTTTTCGGGGAGGAAGAAGCGTCGCGTGATGCGCGGGTCGAGTTGATCGGTGGACATCAGCCGGATCGTCGACGGTTTGATAATACGCGTACCGTCAAGCGTGCCGCGTCCAAGCAGCATGCGCGCGAACCGCATGTAGTCGTCGAGGGTGGAGGCTAGGCCCGCGCCGCCCATCGTCAGCTTGCGGCGGCCGAAATTCAGCATGCGCGCTTTTTCGTCGGGCACGCGCGCGAGCGTGCCGTCGGCCTGCTTCGCATAACTCGCGGCGAAGCGCGGTAGACGATCGGCGGGTTGCGTCCAGCCGGTATCCTTCATCCCCAGCGGATCGAGGATCGCCTTGCGCACGTGCGGCTCGAACGCGTCGCCGGTCAGATGCTCGATCAGCAGCGCCTGGACGTCAACGCCGGTGCTGTAACTCCATTCCATACCCGGATCGAACAGCAATGGCACCTGTGCGAGCTTGTCGCCGAACTCCTCGAGGCTGTTGGTCAGTGCGAGGGGATTGATGTCGTGGAAAATCTTGTCTGCGGCGGTGTCGCGCATGCCGTAAGAGAAGCCTGCGGTATGGCGCATGATGTCGCGGATCGCGATCGGCCGGACCGGCGCGCACAGCACCGGTTTGCCGTCGACCCCGGGTTCGCCGAGCACCTTCACGTTGCCGAACGCCGGCAGATAGCGCGCCAGCGGATCGTCAAGTCCGAACTTTCCCTGTTCCCACAATTGCATCAGGGCGACGCCGGTGACCGGCTTGGTCATCGAAAAGATCTGGACGAGAGTGTCGCGCGCCATCGGCCGCTTCGCCTCGCGATCGGCGTCGCCGAACGCGCCGAAATAGCGTTCGACGCCGCCTTGCCAGACCAGCGCCGAGGCGCCCGCCGCGCGCTTGGCAGACACCATCTGACGCAGCGCGGCGTCGATCCGGGCCTTGTCGATCGTGAAACCGGCGGCGGGCCTGCTCCACGCAAGGCCGGGCGCGGTGAGGCCCGCCACGATCGCCGCTACTGCGCTCCGTCGGTCCATGGGCCCTCCTTGTCTGACGTAATGATAACGTTCACAATGCGCGTGGCAAGGAGAGGATCGAATGGCCGGTTTCGTCCTGGCAATCGCGCAGGCGGTCAGCCTAGCCGCAACGAACTATTCGGTCGACGTGCCGATGGCGCCGCCCGCCGCCGCGCCGAGTTGGGCCGACGAGTTCGACGGCAAGACGATCGACACGCGCGCCTGGCGGTTCGACACGTCGCGCAACAAGCAGGGCTGGTTCAACAACGAGCTGCAATATTACGCCGCCGCGCGGCCGGCTAATGCACGAATTGAGACGGGCAGTTTGGTCATCGAGGCGCGGCGCGAAAGATTGTCGGCGCTGCGCGACTATGGCGGACAAGCTTATAGTTCGGCCAAGCTCGTCAGCCGCGAAGCCCGCGGCTACGGCTTCTACGAAGTGCGCGCCAAGCTGCCGTGCGCGCGCGGCACGTGGCCGGCGATCTGGCTGCTGCCATCGACCGGCAATTGGCCCGATCAGGGTGAGATCGACGTGATGGAGATGGTCGGCTGGCAGCCCGATGCCGTGCACGCGACGCTTCACACGGGATTGTTCAACCACCGCCTGGGTACGCAGCGCGGGGCGGAGATCGCGGTGGCGTCGGCGTGCAGCGAGTTTCATTCCTACCAGCTCGACTGGCGGGCCGACGCGATCGTGATCGGGGTCGACGGGCGCGGTTATATGCGCGTCGCCAACGAGCAGCCCGGCGGCAAGGGCGCGTGGCCGTTCGTGCGACCGTACAATCTGATCCTCAACCTCGCGATCGGCGGGGATTGGGGGGGAGCGAAAGGCGTCGACGATGCCGCTCTACCACAGCGCATGACGGTCGATTACGTGCGATATTGGGCGCGATGAAGATCGACATCCAGCCTATCGGGCACGAGCGCGAGCCGGTCGTGGTGATCGAAGATTTCGCGACCGACCCCGACGCGTTGCGTGCGTTCGCGATGACTCGAGCGTTCGGTCCGGCAGCGCATCATTATCCGGGCATCCGCGCGGCATTGCCGGACGACTATCTGCCGACGCAGTTATGCGGCATCGCGCAGGTCCTGGCCGACGCGTTCGGCGCTGCCGGTCCGGTCGACGTGATCGATGCCAGTTATTCGATCGTCACCACGCGGCCCGAGAACCTCTCGGTCGGCCAGCGCCTGCCGCATTGCGACGCGCATGCGCGGGGCCGCATCGCGCTGATCCACTATCTGTCGTCCGAGAGCGGCACCGCGTTCTTCCGCCACCGTTCGACCGGGTTCGAGACCGTCGATGAGTGCCGCGCGGCGATCTACACCGACCAGCTCGCCGCCGAGCTGCGCCACGTCGGACCACCGCCCGCCGCCTTTATCGCGGGCGACACGCCGCTGTTCGAACGCGTGATGGTGGCCGAGGCGCGGTACAACCGCGCGCTACTCTATCGCAGTTGCCTGCTCCATAGCGGCGCGATCCAACATGACGCGATGCTGTCGCCAGACCCGGCGGTGGGGCGGCTGACGATTACCGGGTTTCTGTCGGTTGGGGAGTAGGGGTATGACGTTCAGACCGACACGACGTGCGGTGGTCGGGGGCCTTGCCGGTCTGGCGGTCGCCGGCTCCGCCAAAGCGGCGCGCGACCCCGATCTTGGTCCCAACGTGCTGGTCATCGACCCGTCGATGCCGCGCGCCGCGGTTCAGGCGAAGCTCGACGCAATCTTCACCGCGATGGAGCGCGCGCATTTCAGCGACCGGCGTCACGCCATCCTGTTCAAACCCGGTCATTACAACCTGGACGTCAATGTCGGCTTCTTCACCCAAGTCGTGGGACTCGGCGCGCTGCCGGGCGATGTTACGATCAACGGCCATGTCCATGTCGAAGCCGATTGGGCCAAGGGCATGGCGCTCGACAATTTCTGGCGCGGAGTCGAGAATCTCAGCGTCAGCCCGCCCGAAGGTGCAGATCGCTGGGCGGTGTCGCAGGCCGCACCCTATCGCCGTGTGCATCTACGCGGCGACTTGGCGCTCGACGATGGCGGCTGGTCGAGCGGCGGGTTCATGGCCGATTGCCGGATCGACGGCACGATCCGCTCGGGCAGCCAGCAGCAATGGTTCACGCGCACCAGCAAGATCCGCGGCTGGGAAGGGTCGAACTGGAACATGATGTTCATGGGCGTCGATGGCGCGCCTGCGACGAGCTTTCCCAAGCCGCCCTACACCAGCATCGCAACCGTGCCGGTGATGCGCGACAAACCGTTCGTCTACTTCACGAAAGCCGGTGCGTGGGCGGTGTTCGTGCCCGCGGTGGGCCGCGATGCGCGCGGAACGAGCTGGGGCAGCGGAAATCCGCGCGGCACGTCGATTCCGCTGTCGCGATTCTTCATCGCCCGGCCCGATATGCCGGCGCGCCGAATCAATGCGGCACTGGCGCGGGGCATGCACGTGCTGCTCACGCCAGGTATCTATCGGTTGATCGAACCATTGAAGGTCGATCGCGCCAACTCGATCCTGCTTGGCCTCGGCCTCGCAACGCTGTTGCCCGAGGGCGGGAGCAAGGCGATCGTCGTGGCCGATGTGCCCGGCGTGGTGCTCGCCGGGCTGCTGATCGATGCCGGGCCGGTCATGTCGCCGGTGCTGGTCGAGATCGGGCCACGCGGATCGAACCGCGACCACCGGGCGAACCCGACGTCGCTGTCTGATGTCTTCTTTCGCGTCGGCGGCGCGACGCTTGGCACCGCCGACACGTGTCTGGAGGTCAACAGCCACCACGTGATCGGCGACCATATGTGGATCTGGCGCGCCGACCATGGCGATCGCGCGAACGGGCGGATTCACGTCGGCTGGCGCGAGAATGTCGGCAATCAGGGGCTGGTGGTGAACGGCGACGACGTGACGATGTCCGCCTTGTTCGTCGAGCATTTCGAAAAGTATCAGACGCTGTGGAACGGCGAGCGCGGGCGGACCTGGTTCTATCAGAACGAGCTGCCCTACGATCCGCCGAGCCAAGCTGCCTATATGGCCGGGACGACGCGCGGCTGGGCGGCTTACAAGGTCGCCGATAGCGTCGCGGATCATCAGGCAGTCGCGATGGGCATCTACGCCAATTTCACCGCGGACCCCAGCATCGTGCTGGAAAGCGCGATCGAGGCGCCGCGCAGGCCGGGCGTGCGCTTCGCCAATATCACGACGATCTCGCTCGGCGGGGGCAAGGGAACGATCGCGCATATCGTCAACGACGCCGGTGTGGCGGCACGCCCCGGCGCGATCAAGCAGACGCTCGTCGCCTATCCCTAGCGCCGCCCGCGCACCGCGAGGATCGCCAGCCCGCCGCAAAAGGTGAGAACGACGAGCGCGAGCATCAGCGTCCCGAAGTCGCGCGGCGTCGCGAGGCTCCATGTGAGCAGCGGCCCGAGCAGCGACGGCAGCGTGTTGGTGAGGTTGAGCAGCCCGAGGTCGCGCCCGCGATGACGCGGATCGGGTAGCAATTGGATCGAGAAGGCGGCGTGGAGCGGCAGGAAAATGCCAGACCCCGCCGAATAAATGCCGAACGCGATCGCCCCGCTGGTCCAGTCGCGCGCCAGCGCCATGCCGAGCAGACCCAGCGCCGCGACGGTCGCGGCGCCGAGCAGGAACGGCTTGCGGCGATCGATCCGGTCGGACAGCCGCCCGGCCAGGATCGCGATCGGCAACGCCACCACGAACGATATCGTCAACAAATGCCCGATATGCGCGGCCAGATCGCCCTTGGGCTCGTCCGGCGTGACGCTCTCGAAATAATACAGCAGGTAAAGCTGCAGGACGACGCCGGCGATCTGCACCAGCAATCGCGCCGCCCAGGCGAAAGCAAGGTCGCGGCGCAGCCCGACCACCGTCGCGCGCGGCGCGTCGACGATCGGCAGCGGACGGCTGCGCGCGATCAGCAGCGGCGTGATGCACGCGGCAAAGGCGAACACCACGATCGCCAGCCGCGACGATTCGCCCAGCGAGCTCATCACGACGATCGCCATCACCGCCGACGCCACCGGATTGGCGAGCGCGAGAAGGCCGCCGGTCAGTCCGTTCTGCGCGTCGGGAATCTCGTCGGCCATGATCCCGACCAAAGGGTTCAGCGTCGCGTTGAGCGCGGCCTGGAATGCGATCGTCGCGAGGATGATCGCGCCGGGAGTCGGCGCGAGCGCGATGCAGGCATAAGCGAGCGCGGTCGCGATCACGCCGGCCGCCACCCAACGCCGCCGCCCGCCACCGCGCGCCACCGATCGGTCGCTGAGCCACCCGAACAGGATATTGGAGATGCCGGCGGCGGTCGAACCGGCGATCACCGTCGCGGTGATCACCCCGATCCGCGCATCGCCAGCCACCGCTTCGATCTTCATCGGCAGCAGCAGCGTCAGCAACGGCAGGAAGCCGATCACCCCACCGGCGTTGGCGATGGCGTAGACCAGCAGGAACCCGAACGATCGGTTGCCGCCAGTCGGCAGAGGGGCGGGACGCGAAGTCATCGGCAGCGCACGTTGGGCCTGCCGAAGCCGATCGGCAACTCGGCTGTTGTGGTCAGGGCTTCATCGTCGCCGGATCGAGCTTGACGGTGGTCGTCATCCCGCGGTCGATCGCATTGCGCGCGAGCGCCACGCGGTACGTGCCCTCCTTGATCCGCCACCCCGGCAGCGACGTATCGTAATCGGCGAGAATGCGCGGTTCGGCCGTCAGCGTGACGCGGCGGACCTCACCGGGTTTCAGCGTCACGCGCTGGAATCCCGCCAACCGCATTGGCGTGCCAGTCCCGTCGCGCGCGACATAGAGCTGCGGCACGTCGGCGCCGGCGCGCTTGCCGCTGTTGACCACCTCGAACGAAATGCTGAGCGTTTTGCCGCCACTGACGGTCAGGTTGCGATAGCTGAAGTTCGTGTAGCTGAGGCCGTAACCGAACGGGAAAAGCGGGGTTTGTCGCTTCTTCTCGTACCAGCGATAGCCGACATCCGACCCCTCGATATAGTCGACCGGATAGGTCTTGAGCTGATACTTGCCGGCGTTGGCCGGATCGGCGGCGGCCTGCGCGTCGAGCGCGGTGAGCTTGTCTAGGCCGACCACCGCAGCGCGCGGCGCCTGGTCGGGGCTCGCCATGAAGGTGATCGGCAGGCGACCCGACGGGTTGACCTTGCCGGTCAGGATATTGGCGATTGCCTCGCCGCCGCGCTGGCCGGGATACCATGCCTCGACCACCGCGGGCACGCGCGCAAGCCAGGGCATCAGTACCGGCCCGCCAGTCTCCAACACAACTGCGGTCTTCGGTTGGGCGGCCGCGACGGCGTCGATCAGCGTGTCCTGGCCATAAGGCAGCGACAGGTTGGGCACGTCCTGCGCCTCGGTGGTCCATTGGGTCGCGAAGATGATCGCCATGTCCGCTTTCTTCGCCGCTTCTGCCGCGGCGGCCGGATCGCGCCCGTCGACAAACGTGACGATCGCGCCGGGCATCGCCGCCCGCAACGCCTTGAGCGGGGATGAGGCGTGATAGGTGATCCGCGCGAAGGAAGAAGCCGCGCCGGTGCTGAGCGGAATCTCGACCGGCGCGCCGCCGACCGAGCGCACCTGGCTCGACCCGCCTCCCGACAGCACGCCGACATCGGCGCGCCCGCCGATCACGACGATCCGTTTCACGCCTGCCAGCGGGAGGATGTTGCCCTCGTTCTTCAACAAGACGATCCCGGCCTCCGCCGCGCGTTCGGCGACCAGCGCGTTCTTCGCGTAGGGGATCGGCAGCAGCTTCTCCGGCACCGGATTGTCGTACAATCCGGTCTCGATCAGCCCGGTCAGGTAGCGCACGACCATGTCGTCGAGCCGCGCCATCGGCACCTTGCCCGAGCCGACGTCCTCGCGCAGCGCCGCATCGAAGAACATCGCGCTGTCGAGTTCCTGCCCCGATTGCTGATCGAGCCCGTTATTGGCGGCCTTGGCGGTCGAGTGGACCGCCCCCCAGTCGCTCATCACCCAGCCTTTATACCCCCAATCGCGCTTCAGCACCTTGTTGAGCAACCAGTCGTTCTCGCACGCATAATCGCCGTTGAGCTTGTTGTACGCGCACATCACCGACCCGGGATTGCCGCGTTCGATCGCGATCTGGAACGCGAGCAAGTCGCTCTCGCGAAGGCTCGCCTCGTCGATCCGGGCGTCGAGCACGTGGCGCCCGGTCTCCTGCGCGTTCAGCGCGAAATGCTTGATCGTCGAGACGATGCGGTTCGACTGGACGCCCTGGATATGCGCGCCGGCCATCACGCCCGAGAGCAATGGGTCTTCACCGAGATATTCGAAATTGCGCCCGTTGGAGGGGTCGCGCGTCAGGTTGACGCCGCCCGCGAGCAGGACGCTGAACCGTTTGGCGCGTGCTTCGGAGCCGATCATCGCCCCGCCCGCCCGCGCGATCTCGGGATCGAAAGTAGCGGCGGTAGCAAGACTCGAGGGCAGGGCGGTCGCAACGTCGCCCTTGCGCTGCTCGACCTGGTTGGCGACGCCGAGTGACGCGTCGCTCTCGCGGATCAGCGGCACGCCGAGCCGCGGAATGCCGTCGATATGGCCGGCCGAGGGGATCAGCTCGTTGGCCGTCTTCCCCTTGGCGCGGGGCGGGAATAGGCCGTGGGCCAGCGCTATCTTCTCGTCGAGCGTCATCCGGGCGACGATCGCTTGCGCGCGCGCGCGGGCATCGCCCGGCTGGGCAGCCGGCGGTACGTCGCGTGCCAGCACGACCTGCGTCCCGGCCATGGCCGCGATCGACGCGCTGAGCAGCATCGCTGCGATCCGTTTCGCCATTCCCTCTCCCCTGATTCGGCATCCGACGGGCGCCGCTATGCTATGTGCCCGGGCCTCGGACACCGATTATGCGGCACAAACAGCACAGTTTGAGAACGTTCTCAACCCATCGTCGAACATTGCTGTCAATTGGTCCTGACCGGGCTTGACAGCAAAAACGCAAAGAGACATGTGAACGTTCTCAATAAAAGCGCGGCGTTGATCGTGCTGTATTAAGGGGATGGATATGCGCAGCTTTAAGGCTAGCTCGCTGTCGCGGCTGTTGTTGGGCGTTTCGGCCGTGGCGATCGCGGCGGTGCCGCATCTGGCGGCGGCGCAGGACGCCCCTCAGGCTCAAGCGCAGGATCCGTCCGCCGCTCCCGCACCCGATGGCAACGACATCGTCATCACCGGAATCCGCGCCAGCTTGCGCAGCTCGATCGCGCTCAAGCGCGATGCGCAGGGCATCGTCGATGCGATTTCCGCCGAGGATATCGGCAAGTTCCCCGACACCAATCTCGCCGAATCGCTGCAGCGCATCACCGGCGTGTCGATCGACCGATCGAACGGTGAAGGCCAGTTCGTCACCGTTCGCGGCTTCGGCCCCGAATATAATCTGGTCACCCTCAACGGCCGCGCGATGCCCACATCGACGATCGGCGACGGCAACAGCGCGCCATCGTCGCGCTCGTTCGACTTCGCCAACCTGGCGTCCGAAGGCGTCGCGGCGCTGGAAGTTTACAAGTCCGGCCGCGCGAGCGTGCCCTCGGGCGGTATCGGCTCGACGATCAACATCCGCACGCCGCGCCCGTTCGACAAGCCCGGGCTTCGCGGATCGGTTTCGGTCAAGGGCGTCTACGACCTGTCTCAGAACGGCAAGAACGACATTACGCCCGAAGTATCAGGCATTTTGAGCGATACCTTTGCCGACAACAAGGTCGGCATCCTGCTGACGGGGTCGTATCAGAAGCGCAAGTCGAGCTCGAACACCGCCAATGTCGGCTGGCGCGACGGCTATCTGGGCAACGAGAACAACTGGGGCTCGCTGGCGATGCCGGGCGATCCGCGTTACGCTAACATCACAAACCGGCCCAAGGCGACCGACGTCTACGAAGTACCCCAAAACGCGTCGTACGATCTCAATGACGTCAACCGCGAACGGATCAACGGCCAGTTGACCCTGCAATTTCGCCCGACCGACAATCTGACCGCGACATTCGACTACACCTATTCGCGCGAAACGGTCGAAACGCGCAATGCCAATGTCGGTATCTGGTTCAACCATAACGACACATCGAGCGCGTGGACCGACGGTCCGGTGGCGGGGCCGATTTTCTACACCGAGCGCTTCGGCATCAACGAGGGCAAGGATCTTTCCTATTCCAGCGCGCTGACCGCCTATCGCAGCGAGAACAAGTCGATCGGCGGCAATCTGGTCTGGAAGGCGCCGGGCGGAGTCACGATCGAACTCGACGGGCATCACTCGACGGCCGAGTCGAAGCCGAACAACATCTATGGCAACAGTGTCTCGGTTGGCACCGCAATCTTCGGCATTCAGAGCCAGACGGTCAATTTCGACAAAGATTTCCCGGTAATCTCGGTGACGATGTATCCGGCGAGCGACCGCCTCAATAAATCGCTGATCACGCCGACCGGCAACGCGTTTCGCAACTCGTATTTCAGGGATGAGATCAATCAGGCCCAGCTGAAGGGCCGTTACGATCACGACCAGGGCTTCCTCGACTCGATCGACTTCGGCCTCGGCTATCTCGATAACAAAGTCCGGTCGGCCTATAGCGTGTTGCAGAACGATACGTGGGGCGGCCTGCCCAACGGTGCCGCGACCGTGCCAGACGACATCTTCAACCTGGTCACTATTCCCGACAAGTTCAGCGGGATCGATGGCGCCAATTCTGCCGGCGTGATCCCGTCTTTCTACAATTACAATTTCGAGCAGCTCGTCTCGATTCTCGACAAGAATTACGCGATTTGCGGCGGCGATGGTAATTGCCTCACGCCGTTCACCACCGACCGCCGCATCCGTGAAAAGACGATGTCGGCCTATGTTCAGATCAACGGCAAGTTCAACGCCTTCTCGCGCCCCGGCCACCTGATCGCCGGTCTCCGCTACGAAAATACCGTGATCAAATCGTCAGCACTGGTGCCGATCCCGATCGGCTCGCGCCAGAATTCGGCAAACGAGTTCAACATTCTCTATGCGACGCAGAACAGCTTCACGAGCTTCTCGGGTTCGTACAATGAGTGGCTGCCGTCGATCGACTTCGACATCGAGCCGCTGAACAACGTCAAGTTCCGCGCCTCATACAGCCACACGATCACGCGCGCTGGTTACGACCAGTTGCAGGGTGGCCGGACGTTCGACCAGCTATTCCGCGTCGGCGGTGGCACGGGCGGGCAAGGCAATCCTGGGCTCGTGCCGTACAAATCGAAGAACATCGATGCTTCGCTCGAATGGTACTACAAGCCCGACAGCTACATTTCGGTCGGTTATTTCCACAAGAACGTGTCGAACTATATCGGCACCACGCAGGTGAAGGTCACGGCCCCGGGCGTGACCAACCCGGCGCTTGGACCACGTTATGCCGCTGCGCTCGCAGCGCTCGGCGCCAATGCAACCTATGCCCAGATCGCCAACTTCATCTCGATCAATTACCCCGGGACGGTGACGCCGCAGGGCTTCATTCTCGGCACCGCGGCAGATCCGTTGGTGCCGTTCACCATCTCGCAGCCGTTCAACAGTAACGATACCGCGACGATCAACGGGTTCGAGTTCGCGATCACGCACACGTTCTGGAACACGGGGTTCGGCACGATCCTCAATTATACGATCGTCAACAGCAACCGCGACTACAACAACACCCTGCCTGCCAGCATCTCGCAATTCGCGGTCAACGGCGTGTCGAACAGCGCCAACGCGGTTTTGTTTTACGACAAGAACGGATTGCAGGCGCGTGTCGCGTATAACTGGCGCGACAAATTCCTTGCGGGCGGCGGCACCAACCCGTTCTACACAGAGGCTTATGGCCAGGTGGACGCCAGCGCGAGCTTCACGTTCATGAAGGGCCTGACGATTTTCGCCGAAGGTATCAACGTGCTGGGTGCGGACCGGCGTGGCCATCGCCGATCGGATCGCAACGTGACCTTCGTGACCAGACAAGATGCTCGCTATGCGGCGGGCGTCAGGTTCGCCTTCTGATCGGGTTCCTCGCCGACGGTTCCTCCACTAAAGGCCACCCTCGCCAAGAGGGTGGCTTTCTTTTCAGGCCGGTGGCAGGTCGCTGGAGCTAGAGGTTCGGAAAGCACGCGTGGAAACCCCCGTGAACAGGGTCGTAATCGTCGGCGGCGGTACCGCGGGTTGGCTCGCAGCCTGCCTCGTCGCTGCGCGAGCCGATCCGCTTGCCGATCCGCCGATTTCGGTGACTTTGATCGAATCCCCTGACGTGCCGACGATCGGCGTAGGCGAAGGCACGTGGCCGACGATGCGTCGCACGCTCGAGACGATCGGAATCGGCGAGGCCGAGTTCCTGCTCGCCTGCGATGCATCGTTCAAGCAGGGGTCGCGCTTCGGCGGTTGGCTGACGGGAGCGGCAGACGATTATTACCTCCATCCCTTTACCCCGCCCGCTGGCGGCGATCCGCGCGACCTGATTGCGGCGTGGCAGCGCGAACCGGGCGCACGCCCGTTTGCAGACGCGGTGAGCGCGCAGCCCGCGATCTGCGCGCGCGATCTCGCCTCGCGCCAGCGCGCGATGCCTGATTATGCCGGGGTGTTGAACTATGCCTATCACCTCGACGCGGCAAAGCTCGCCGCGTTGCTGGCGAAGCACGGACGCGAACGGCTCGGCGTGCGGCACATCCGTGACCATGTCGTATCGGTCGAGCGGGCGGACGACGGCGACATCGCGGCGGTGCGGACGCGGGACACCGGCGCGGTCGCGGGGGATTTGTTTGTCGATTGCTCCGGGCTCGCGGCGTTGCTGATCGGCGATGTGTTCGACATCGGGTTCATCGACCGTAGTGGAGAGCTGTTCAACGACCGCGCGCTGGCGGTGCAAGTGCAGGTCGCGGCGGGCAGCGCGATCGCATCGCAGACCAACGCCACCGCGCACGCCGCGGGGTGGATCTGGGACATCGGGCTACCGACGCGGCGCGGGGTGGGATGCGTCTATTCCTCGCGCCATGCGAGCGACGATCAGGCGGCGACGACGCTTGAGGCATATTTGCACAACGCCGGGTTCGCTGACGTGCCCACGTTCCGCCGGCTTAGCTTCACGTCGGGGCACCGCGAGAAGTTCTGGGAACGCAATTGCCTCGCGATCGGGCTGTCGGCGGGATTCCTCGAACCGCTCGAGGCGTCGGCGATCGTAATGATCGAATTGTCGCTCAATACGCTGCTCGACAATTTCCCGGTGACCCGCGAGGTGATGCCGATCCACGCCGCGCGCTTCAACGCACTGTTCCGCTATCGCTGGGACCGCGTCGTCGAGTTCCTCAAGCTGCATTACATACTCAGCCGCCGCGACGAGCCCTATTGGCGCGACCATCGCGATCCGGCGACGATCCCCGCGCGCCTCGCCGATTTGCTGACCGTCTGGCGGTATCAGCCGCCCTCGACCGCCGACTTCCCTGCAATCGACGAGATCTTTCCGGCTGCGAGCTATCAGTACGTGCTTTATGGTATGGACTTCGCGCCGCCCACTGCACGGGCCGTGCGCGCCGGCCCTCCAGTCGGTCTCGCCTCGGTCGAGCAGCGTTCGCGCTCGCTCGCGGCGAGCTTGCCGACCAACCGATCGTATCTCGACGCGCTCCGTACCGCGTCGTTTCCCGCTGCGATGGAACCGATCTCCTGATGCCCGACCATGCCGTCCTGACCGCAGACGACCATCGCGACCTTCGCGTCCGCACCGATCGCGGCGCGGCGCTTGGCGACGCCGTGATGTGCTGCATGGCGATGCCATCTGAATTTCGCGAGGTGCAGGCGCACTATCCTATCCTGTTTCAACGCGACATCGAGCGTGACGCTTTTTCCGCACTGGCGATGTTCGGGTTCGAGAACGGGGAAAATCTATTCCTTGAGGGGGCTTGCTGGGACGCGGGCTATGTGCCGCTCGCGATCCGAACCCAACCCTTCCTGATCGGCGGCAAGCCCGGCGAGCCCGGAAACCAAGTGCATGTCGATATGGCCAGCGCGCGCATCGCGACAAGTGACGACGGCATGCGCGTGTTCGACGAAGAGGGGCGGCCCACGCCCTATCTCGAAGCGATCGTTGATCAACTGGGCGCGCTTGACGCGGGTTACGCGGGGTCGGGCGATTTCTTTGCGGCGCTCCGGCGGCATGATTTGCTCGAGCCGCTTAGTCTCGAAATTACCCTCGACGACGGATCGACCAACCGACTGGTCGGATTTCACGTGATCGACGAGGCGCGGCTGGCTGGACTCGACGCCGAAGCCCTTGGAGCTCTGAGCACCGACGATCATCTGATGCCGATTTTCATGGCGGTCGCTTCGATCGGGCGGTTGCGCGAGCTCATCGCGCGCAAGAACGCGGCGGTCGCAAATGGCTGAAGCCGATCCCGGCATTTTCGCGGCGCTCGCGCGCATTCCGGAGGTCGCGATCGATGGCCCGGCGGCACTCGACGCGCAACTCCGCGCGACGGACAGCCCGTTCATCGTGCGCGGCTTGGTCGCGGACTGGCCGTTGGTCCAAGCGGGTCAACGCTCAGCGCGCGCCGCGCGCGACTACATCGTGCGCCGCCGTCGCGATCATGCCTTCACCGTGTCGGTCGGCGAACCTGGCGGCGACGGGCGCTTCTTCTACGATGCCGCAATGGCGATGAACTTCCGCACGACACGTGCGAAGCTGCCCGAGATATTCGCGAAGATCGACGCGCTCGGCGACGAGGCGCTGCCAATCTATCTCGCGTCGGTCGATATGCACGAATATTTCGACGGATTGAGCAAGGCGAACCATGTCGATCTCGGCGATCGCGTTACGATCGACAGCATCTGGATGGGCACACGCACGCGGATTGCTGCGCACAACGACATTCCCGACAATCTAGCGTGCGTGGCGGTTGGTAGGCGGCGCTTCACATTGTTTCCGCACGAGCAGTTCCGCAACCTCTATCTCGGGCCGGTCGACAATACGCCAGCCGGCCGCGCGATCAGCATGGTCGACTTTCACGCGCCCGATTTCGATGCCTATCCGCGTTTCGCGGAGGCGCTCGCCCACGCACAGGTTGCCGAGCTGGAGGCCGGGGACGCGCTCTACATCCCGGCCATGTGGTGGCACCATGTCGAGGGGCTCGATGCCTTCAATGTGTTGATCAACTACTGGTGGCGCGAAACGCCGCGCTGGCTTGGCCAACCGCAGGAGGCGCTGACGCACGCGATTCTGGCGATCCGGGATTTACCCGACGATCAGAAGGCGAAGTGGCGCGATCTGTTCGAATACTATGTTTTCGGCAATGGTGACGACGTCACCGCACATATTCCCGAGGAAGGACGCAGCATTCTCGCTCCCCTGAATCCCGACACGGCGGGTCGGATCCGCGCCTTCCTGCTCCGGCAGCTGAGCCAGTGAGTGGCGGGATGCACAGCCCACGCCGGATCGTCGTAGCAGGCGGTGGCACTGCCGGCTGGATGGCTGCCGCCGCTATCGCCCGCACGATGGGTCGCACTGTCGAGGTGACGCTGATCGAATCCGATGCGATCGGCACGATCGGCGTGGGCGAATCCACCATCCCGCCGCTCGTCACCTATAACCGGCTGCTCGGTATCAACGAAGCCGACTTCATGCGCGCCACGAGCGCGACCTTCAAACTCGGCATCCTGTTCGACAATTGGAAGGAGCCGGGGCACCGCTATTTCCACTCGTTTGGGGCGACCGGCAAGGATCACTGGTCGGCGGGGTTCCAGCATTTCTGGCTCTATGGCCAGACCAGGGGGCACGAACAGTCCTACGACGATTATTGCCTTGAGCTGATCGCTGCGCTCGATGGCAAATTCGCGCATCTCCCCGATGACGGCATGAACTATGCCTACCAACTCGATTCAACGCTCTACGCGAAGTTCCTGCGCACGATGGCGGAGGGCGACGGGACGACGCGCGTCGAGGGCAAGATCGCGAATGTCGAACTCGACGGCGAGAGCGGCGACATCGCGGCGTTGGTCCTCGAATCCGGGACGCGCATCGAGGGCGACCTGTTCCTCGATTGCACCGGATTCCGGGCGCTCCTGATCGAAGGCGCGCTTCAGGCCGGGTTCGACGACTGGACGCACTGGCTGCCATGCGATTCGGCGATCGCGCTGCAGACCGAAAGCATCGGCCCGGCCGTTCCCTATACCCGCGCGATCGCGCACGATGCCGGTTGGCAATGGCGCATTCCGCTGCAGCACCGCGTCGGCAACGGGATCGTCTATTGCAGCCGCTATCTCGGCCAGGACGAAGCGCTCGACCGCTTGCTCGGCAATATCGAGGGAGAGGTGCTGACCAAGCCCAACGTCCTGCGCTTCGCGGCGGGAACGCGCCGCAAGCAATGGCACCGCAACTGCATCGCGGTCGGCCTGTCGGGTGGGTTCATGGAGCCGCTCGAATCGACCAGCATTCACCTGATCCAACGCGCGGTGCTGCGCCTGCTCCGGATGATGCCCAACCGAGAGATCAGCGATCGCGACGTTGCCGAGTTCAACGACCAACAGAACGAGGATATGCGCCAGATCCTCGATTTTCTCGTCCTGCACTACAAGGCGACCGACCGTCGCGATAGCGAGTTCTGGCGCTATTGCGCGGCGATGCCGATCCCCGACACGCTCGCGCAGAAGATCGAATTGTTCCGTGAGACCGGCCGGGTATTCCGCAAAAACGAGGAATTGTTTGCGGAGAACAGCTGGGTGCAGGTGATGATGGGGCAGGGGATCGTGCCCAGGGCTTGGCATCCGGTCGCCGAAAAGCTGAGCGACGACGAACTCGACCGCTTTCTCGGCATGCTGCGCCAGAACGTGACGCGCACCGTTGCATCGCTGCCCGAACACGCGGCGTACGTGGCGCGATATTGCGGTATACAGCAGCCC
The DNA here is from genome assembly GCF_028289855.1 of Sphingomonas bacterium. Lineage (GTDB taxonomy): Bacteria > Pseudomonadota > Alphaproteobacteria > Sphingomonadales > Sphingomonadaceae > Sphingomonas. The sequence continues at coordinate 78,602 of NZ_JAQGKZ010000100.1, forward strand.
CAGCCTGCCGCTACGGCATAGCCGCATGGCGCGCCGCAAGCAGACCGTCACGATCAAGCACGTCGCCGCCGATGCGGGCGTGTCGCTGCAAACCGTCAGCCGGGTCATCAACAAGGAACCCAATGTCCGCCCCGAGATGATCGAGCGGGTACAGACGTCGATCCGAAAGCTCGGCTATGTGCCTTCGATCGCCGCGCAACGGATGGGCGGGTCGCATTCCTATCTGATCCTCGCGCTCAACGATCGCGAGCGCACCATCGCCGGCTGGCAATCGCGCGAAGGCACCGACTGGGTCGATCAGATGCTGCTCGGCGGCATGCTGACGTGCGCCGAGCACGGCTATCGCATGATCGTCGAATTGGTCGATACGCATAGCGACCATATCGAACGCGAACTGCTCGGTGCGATCGCCGCGCTCCAGCCCGATGGCGTGATCCTGACCCCGCCGCATTCGGAGAACCCACTGATCATCGATCTGCTGGTCGATCACAAGATCAGCTTCGCGCGGATCGGGTCGATCAAGCCCGGGCCTGGCTTCGCGCTGACCATGGATGACGAGCGCGCGGCGCGGCTGGCGACCGAGCATTTGATCGAATTGGGGCACGCCAGGATCGGGTTCATCTCCGGTCCCGACGATTACGAACTCAGCGGCTGGCGCGTCGACGGTTGGCGGAGCGCGATGGCGGCGGCCGGGCTGGCGACCGACGGGCTGCTGGCGCACGGCGATTTCGGCTATGCTTCGGGCACCGTAGCGGCGCGGGCGTTACTCGGTTCGACCGCGCGACCGACCGCGATCATCGCCAGCAACGACCAGATGGCGCTCGCGACGCTGGAATTTGCGCGAGAAGAGGGAATCAGCGTCCCAAGCGACTTGTCGCTGATCAGCTTCGACGACACGCCAATCGTCCGTTTCACGCACCCGCCGCTCACCGCGATCGTCCAACCGATCGCGGCAGTTTCGGCGCGCGCCGTCGAACTTATAATCGCCGAACGCGCCGGCACCGCCGAGGCTGTCGAAACGCCTATCGTCGTGCCGGCCACCGTCGTTGTGCGGGCATCGACCGTCCCGCCGCAACCGGATCGCCGCTAGCTGCGGTCAGTTGAACAGGCATTCGAGCGTCAGCCAAAACTTGGTCGTGTCGGTCGCAAAGCGCTTCGCCTCGTATCGCGCAACGCGCGCAGCGAGCGTGTAGCGCCCGCGCTTGACGAATCCGATCGCGTCGATTTCGGCGCCGTAGAGACGCACTAGCCGATCGCTGGCGAAGCGGTGGTACGTCGCAGCGACACCATAGCCGCTGAGCACGCCTTTGCTCTTCCACGTGCCCGCGACCGTACCGTAGAGGTCGCGCACGCCGTCGGGCGGCGTCGAGCCGAACTTGCCGGCCCATCCCTGGAACTTGAAGAACGAGGCGAGCGGCGTCTGGACGCTGGTCAACGCGACGCCCTTGTCCGCACCGAGCACTTCATAGCCCACCGTTGCCGACCAGACCGGACCGGCTAGGGCGACCTCGCCAAGGTAATAGCTCGCGGCATAGTCGTTGGGGTTACGGCGCCAGTTGCTCTGCCGAGCGAAACTGGCGGCGTAGGCTAGCTTCCAGCCCTTCGCGACCGGGTGCGAGCCGGCGAAGCGCGCGCCATAGGTCTGGCTCGACAGGCGGAACCCCGACAGCGCGGGCAAGTCCTGATCGACCAGATAGGCGAAGCCGCTCAACGTGCCGATCGGCGTGGCATAGGCGATTTGCCCGAACCAATTGTCGCCCGGGACCGACCGCGGCCGCGCGCCGGCGCCGTCGATCCCGTTCACCGTGCGCACGTCCCACGAGTAAGCCGCGTCCACGCTGAACTTGCCGCGAGCCCACTTGACGCGCACCGAATCGAAGGTCTGCTGGTTCTGCCGCCAGCTCGACGAGCCGACGAAGCGCTGGTCGCCCAGTTCGAGCAATTGTCGCCCGGCGATCAGCGTAAAGCCGTTCTTTTCGTACGCGATCTGCGCACGGTTGAGCTCGATATTTTGCGGGTCGGCGATCAGCGGCAGCGGGCGGCCGTTGAGACCGTCATAATAATCGCCCGCGATTGCCAGCGTCGCCTCGGCCTCGACCGAGGCAGAGAACGGCCCGGTCTTCGCCTGCACGCCCGTGCGGATGCGCATGGTTACCGCGTCGGACGGGTCGGCGATGCCGTCCTGATCGACATGCTCGTAGCGCAGCCGCGCGTCGATAAGGGGCTTGAGCTTGATGTCCCGCGCGCCGGCGGGTCCCGAATAGAGTGCGCCGCCCAGCAGCGCGAGCGGCAGTGCCCGCTTGTTCGTCAATCGCATCTGCCGCCCCTTACGCTGCGCTGCTCGCCAGCGCGCCGTCGAGCTGGTCCAGCTCACCCGACGCCCGCGCCTTGCGGCCATAGACCAGCTCGAACACGGGGCCTGCCATCATCGTCGTCACGATCGCCATCAGCACCAGCATCGAGAACAGGGTCGGGCCGATGATACCCTTCTGCAGCCCGATATTGATGATGATCAGCTCCATCAGCCCGCGCGAATTCATCAGCGCGCCGATGCCGAGCGCCGTCCGGTTATCCTCGCCCGACAGCCGCGCTGCCGCCCAGCATGCGCCGAACTTGGCGAGGATCGACACAGCAAGGATGCCGAGCGCGATCAGCAGCAGGGTCGGCGAATTGACCATGTCCATCCGGGTGTTGAGCCCCGAATAGGTGAAGAACATCGGCAGCAGCAGCACGACCGCGAGCGGCTCGACCTTGCGCTTGAGTTCTTCGACGAACAGGCCGCGCGGCATGCAGGCGCCGAGCAGGAAGCCGCCGAAGATCGCGTGAATGCCGATCGCGTCCATCAGGAACGCCGACATGCAGAACAGCATTATCGTGATCGCAAGGACCGTGGTGCTCATCTCGCCCTTCGCCTCGACCGCACGGCCGAGCGGCTCGAGCAGCTTGCGACCCCAGATCAGCATAAACGCGACGTAGATCGCGGCACCGCCGATCGCGAGGATTGCAACGCCCGGCCCACCGCCAAAGGTCGCGAGCACCAGAGCGAGGACGCACCACGAGGTCGCATCGTCGAACGCACCGGCGGTCAGCGACAGCGTGCCGAGCGATGAATTGGCGAGGCCGCGCTCGTTGATGATCCGCGCGAGCATCGGGAAGGCAGTCAGCGCGATGCACGCGCCCATGAACAGGGTCGCGTTGGCTTGGCTGATCCCGGACGTGAACAGCCCGTCGACGCCGAGCAGCCACGGCGTGATGAGCGCGGCGAGCAGGAACGGGGCGGCAATTCCGGCGGCCGACACCGCGCCGGCACTCTTCGCCTTGGACCGGAAATGGTCGAGGCGGAGCGTGGTGCCGACCAGGAACATGTACAGCCCAACGCCGAACTGCGCGCCGGCATACAGCACGTTCTTGGTTTCCTTGGGGAACAGCGCGCCCTCAAATCCGGGCAAGAGCAAGCCGAGCAGCGACGGCCCGAGGATCACGCCGGCGATCATCTCGCCTACCACCTGCGGCTGGCCGAGCAGCCTCTTGCCGGCCCAGCCGACCACGCGGCACGCGAGCAGGATCACGGCGAGCTGGAGAAAGAAGTGAATGCTGAAGTCGCCCGGCGCGAAACTCTTCGCCGCGCCCGCGACCGCAGGGCCGTGCGGCGACAGGATTCCCGTCACCGTCGACACAAGGCTGCCGATTACATCCTGCTGCATTTCTCTCCCCTTTTTGATCCCGGTGCGGCGCTTGGGTGCCGCGATTGGTGGAAGGAGAAGAAGAATTGTGAACGTTCGCAATCCCAAAAAGCGCGCTTTGGCGGGACGCCGGTCACTTTTCCGGCGGCGACGCGATTTGTGTTGCGATGATGCTACAAAGTAGTAACGTACCTACATTATTGACGTTGACGGGAACAGGCCGTGAAGGCGATTTCGAGCCGCGACTTCAATCAGGACGTCAGTCAGGCGAAGCGCTCCGCGCGATTCGAACCGGTGTTCGTAACCGACCGCGGGCGCCCGACGCACGTGCTGATGAGTATCGAAGCTTTTCGCCGTCTGTCGGGCGAAACCGACAATATCGTCGACATGCTTGCGATGCCAGGCCTGACCGATCCCGGTGCAGACCGCGCTGCCAATGATCCGTGGCGTCCGCGTCTGGTCGGGCGCTGATGCATCTGCTCGACACGCCAATCGTCGCGGCGTTGCGCAATGCGCGCGCGGGGCAAGCCGATCCCGGCATCACCGCCTGGGCGTCGGGGATCGCGCGCGAAAGCCTGTTCATCTCGGTGATCACGCTCCACGAGCTGGAGGCGCAAGCCGGGCAGGTGGCGCGGAAGGACCGTAGCGGCGGCGCGCAGTGGCGCGCGTGGCTCGACGATCATGTGATGCGCGCGTTCGACGGTCGCGTGCTGTCGGTCGATGCCGCGGTGGTCCGCCGCGCAGCGCAGCTTGGCTACGTCGACCAGCGTGATGGCTTGCTCGCAGCAACCGCGCTCGAACACGGCTTCACCCTCGTTACGTTGCGCCCGCGCGCGTTCAAGGCGGCGCGGGTGAAGCTGTTCGACCCGACCGGCTTCGTGCCCGAGACCGCGGTCGACGACTGGCGCCAGGCCGCACGCGCTGCGCCGGTCTGGGTCAAGAACCTATTCGTGCGCAGCTAGGCAGGCTAGGCTTCGGGCATGGAGAACAGGCGCAGCATCCTGATCGTCGGCGGCGGCACTGCGGGCTGGCTGACCGCGTGTTACCTTGCGAAGTTCTTCGATCTGGTGCGGCATCCGTCGTTGTCGGTTACGCTTGTCGAGTCGCCCGATATCGGGATCGTTGGGGTCGGTGAGGGCGCCTTTCCGACGATCCGCACCACGCTGCAATTCCTCGGTATCGACGAATATGATTTTATCCGACGGACGTCCGCGACGTTCAAGCAGGGCATCCGCTTCGACGATTGGGTGCACACGCCCGTGGGTGGCAAGCACAGCCATTTCATCCATCCCTTCGAAGCACCGCTTTACGCTCACGACGAGAGCCTCGTGTCGCACTGGCTGGCCGAAGATCCGACGACCCGACCGCCGTTCGCCGAGGCGGTTACGATCCAGCATTGCGTGTCGGAGCAGCAACGCGGCCCCAAGACCGCCGCCGAGGGCGGGTTCGCCGCGCCGCTCAATTATGCCTATCATTTCGACGCCGCGAAGCTCGCGGGGCTGCTCGCGGCGCGCGGGCAGGAGCTGGGCGTGCGGCACGTTGAGGACAAGCTGGTTTCCGCAACGATCGCCGAGGACGGCACGATCGATCACTTGCAGTTCGACCGCGGCGGGCGGATCGAGGCCGACCTCTATATCGATTGCACCGGGTTGCGCGCCGAACTGATCGGGGCGGCGCTCGGCGAGCCGTTCCTTTCCGCAAAACGCCACTTGTTCACCGACCGCGCGCTCGCGTGCCGCGTGCCCAATGATTGCGCCGACGCGCCTCTGCCTAGCTATACCATTGCCGCCGCGCACGAGGCAGGGTGGCTGTGGGACATCGGCCTGCGCAACACGCGCGGCGTCGGCTGCGTCTACTCATCTGCCCATATCGATGAGGACCGCGCGCGTGCGATCCTGGCGGCGCATCCCGGCGTGGGTCACCGGGCCGAGGAGGCTCGGCTGATCTCGTTCGAACCCGGCTGGCGCGTGCGGCAATGGGTCGGCAATTGCGTCGCGGTGGGGATGTCGGGCGGGTTCGTGGAACCGCTCGAATCGACCGGCATCGTGGTGATCGAGGCGGCGGCCGCGATGATTGCCGAACTGTTTCCATTCAACGGGCCCGCCGATGCGCCGGCCGACCGCTTCAATGCTCTGATGACCGCGCGCTACGACAACCTCGTCAATTTTCTGAAGCTGCATTATTGCCTGAGCCGGCGCGACGAGCCGTTCTGGCGCGACAATGCCGATCCGGCGTCGATCCCCGATCCGCTGAAGGCGATGCTGGAGCGTTGGCGCTTCCGCCCGCCGGGCCGGTTCGACTTCCTGCTCGACGTCGAAACCTTTGCTTTCTTCAATTACCAATATGTCCTCTACGGAATGGAATTCCGCACCGAGCGGATGATTCCCGCGAACGGCGATGCCGACTCCGATCAGGCATCCATTTTCGCGCGCATCCGCAATTTCGGGGATCAGGCGATCCGCGAACTACCGTCGCATCGCGACTTGGTCGAACAGATCAACGCCGGAAGTTAGCGGACGCGCTTCCCATCCTTTTTCTCAGCCCCCGCAAGATTCGCGTACGATCAAATCCGTCGGCAAATGGACCGGCGAATGGTCGGGGGAGAAGTCGAGCACGCGCGACACCAAGAGACGCCCAGCCTCGGCCGTGTCCTGGCGGATCGTGCTTAAGGCCGGCGTGCTCAGTCTGCTGAGCAACATGTCATCATAGCCGACGACCGACACATCGCTCGGCACCGCTAGCCCGCATCGCCGGAGCGCGCGGATCGCACCGAGGGCGATGAGGTCGGACGACGCTACCACGCCGTCGAATGTTACGCCCTCGTGAATCAGCCGCGCGACCGCCGCTTCCGCCGCTTCGAGTTCGAACTCGACCGGCACGATCAGTTTGGGGTCGCCCGCCAATCCGCTTTCGGCGATGCCGTCGAGATATCCGCGCCGGCGCTGCGATGCCTCTGGATCGCTGCCGCCCAGGAACATGATTCGCTTGCGGCCCATCCGCGTCAAATGAAGCGTCGCGCGCTTGCCGCCCAGGACGTTGTCCGAGCCGATCGAGCAGTACCGCTGGCCCGGAATGTGCGCACCCCACACTACGAAACGCTCCTTGGTCGCCGCAAGTTGGTTGAGCTGGTCGTGCAGTGCGCCCTGACCCAAGAAGATCACACCACTTGCGCGGCTGGTCGTCACGGCATGGACCAAATCTTCATAGCCGACGGGTGAGATATGGCTGACGACGAAATCGCAATCGCGCGCGCGCGCAGCCTCGCCGATTTGCGCGATCAACTCCAGGAAGAACGGGTGCGTCAGCGGCACTGGGCGGCCGCGGACGTGCGGGGTCACGATCGCGATCGAACCCTCCGCGCCGATCGGGGCGGCGGGCATATAGTGGCGGAACGGGTAGTTATGCTCGCGTGCCAGCGCCCAGACGCGCTGCTTGGTCTTGGTGCTGATCACCGGCTCGTCGTTGAGCGCGCGCGACACCGTCGACACCGATACCCCGGCCAGCCTGGCCAGATCCTGTAGCGTTGTATTGTTGTTGCTGTTGGTGCCCATTGTGCCCAAGCTGTGAAAGAGGAGCCGACTAGAGGTTGCGAGACACGATTTGCAAGCGACGAAGGGAAGCAGCGCTGCTCCGGGAGTGACGAGTAGCCGCCCACGGGTCGGGCTCTTGCACATCTGGAATATGTGCATCGGCCTGTTCGGCGTACAGATCGTCTGGGGCCTGCAGAATGTCGATACCAGCCGTATCTTTCAGACCTTGGGCGCGGAAATCGCCCAGTTGCCGATCCTGTGGATCGCCGCGCCGATCACCGGCCTGCTGATCCAGCCGCTGATCGGCTATTGGTCCGACCGCACCTGGGGGCCGCTTGGCCGGCGGCGGCCGTTCGTGCTTGGCGGTGCGCTGATGACCGCCGCGGCGATGGTCGTGATGCCCAACGTCACCAGCCTGTTCGCGGCGAGCGTGGCTTTGTGGTTGCTGACAGCCTCGGTCAACATCGCTGCCGAGCCGTTCCGCGCGCTGGTCGCCGACAATCTGCCCGATGAACAGCGAACGGAGGGCTATGCCGTCCAGGTATTTTTCATCGGTGCCGGCGCGGTCTTTTCGTCCGCCTTGCCGTGGATCCTGTCGCACGGGTTCGGCGTTGCCGGCGTGGCGCCGCCGGGCCAGTTGCCGGCAACGGTGCGGCTGAGTTTCGAAATCGGTGCGGCCGGGCTGGTCGCCACCGTGCTGTGGACTGTCCTTACGACCCGTGAGCGGCCGCCCCAAAGCCTCGCCGCAGACGCGCGCGATCACGCCCGGTCCGAACTGCTCAGCGCGGCCGCCGCGGTGACGCTGACGCGTAGCGGCGTGATCTGGACGGTCGGCGGCGTGGTGATCGCCGTACTGGCCAGCGCCAGGGGACTCGAGCGCGAGATTTATGTGCTGGCGGCGATCGCTACCGCCTTCGGCCTCGCCCAGCTCGCGGTGGTGGCGATGCGCCGCCGCGGCCACCGATCGCTTGGTCTGTTCGAGATCGTCGAGGATATCCTGCACATGCCACCGGTCATGCGCCGGCTCGCCGTCGTGCAATTCCTGACCTGGTTCGGGCTGTTCTGTTTCTGGATCTACGCGATTCCCGGTGTCTCTTCGCACCATTACGGCACCACCGACACCGCTTCCGCCGCGTATAACGAAGCGGCGGACTGGGTGGGGATATTGTTCGCCGGTTACAATGCTGTCGCCGCGGTGGGCGCCCTGCTGCTCCCTGCGATCGCACAGCGCATCGGCCGTCCGGCGACTCACGCCGCGTGCCTGGTCGCGGGCGCAGCGGGGCTGCTCGGGTTCGTGCTGATCGACGATCCGACGCTGCTGTGGATGCCGGTGATCGGCATCGGCTGCGCATGGGCGTCCATTCTCGCACTTCCCTATGCGATGATCGCGGGCGCGGTGCCGCCGGACAAGATGGGCGTCTATATGGGTATCCATAACACCTTCCTCGTCCTCCCCCAGCTCGTCGCCGCGACGGTGCTCGGCGCAATCGTCAACGATCTGCTCGGCGGCCAGGCGATCCTGGCCCTTGGCCTAGCGGCGGCGGCACTATTGGCCGCCGCGGTCGCCGCGCTGACCATCGATGATTCGCAACACGTATAAGCAATCTATGCAAATGTTGCACTAGAAAAATTCGACTTACGCAACGTTTGCCGGACATGCGGTATAATAACCCGGCAAAATCGTGCTTGATTCTCGCAAAATTTTACGCAAAGAAGTGCAATAAGTTGCACGGTAGACGATCGAGCCTAAGTCTCGCGGTGCCGGGAGCGACGGGGCGGACGGCAATTGGCCGCCGGACGGGAATGGCATGAAGCCTCCATGATGAGGGGCGATTGCAAGGGGAGAGGGATCGATGACCAATTCGTACGCCCGGCGCTTATGGACCGGCGCTTCGCTGATGACGCTGGCGATGATGGGCACCGCGCCAGCCTTCGCGCAAACCGCGCCTTCTACATCCGCAACCGACGCGGCTCCGCAAGCCGACGCGACGGACAATAGCGATAGCGACATCCTGATCATCGGCACGCGCCTTGCACTGGGCACCGCCGCAGAAACCAAGCGCAATGCCGCCACGGTGGTCGATTCGGTCAGCGCGACCGATATCGGCGCGTTCCCCGACACGTCGGTGTCAGGCGCCTTGTCGCGCATTCCGGGCATCACCGTGTCCCGCTTGCAATCGACCGACGATTCGACCCATCCCTCGGGCGAAGCAGCCGGCGTGTTGCTCCGCGGCCTGCCGTTCGTCCGCACGCAGTTCAACGGCCGCGACAGCTTTTCCGCCGATGCCGCGCGCGGGCTCAACTTCAACGACATCTCGCCCGAGCTGATGTCGCGCATCGACGCCTATAAGAATACCACCGCCGACATGATCGAGGGCGGCATCGCCGGCACCGTCGATCTGCGCACGCGGCTGCCGTTCGACCAGAGGGGGCTGGTCGTCACCGGCAACGGCAAGGCGAGCTATGGCGACCGGTCGAAGAAGTGGACCGGCGAATTCTCCGCATTGGTTAGCGACACATTCGAGACCAATATCGGCCGCTTCGGCTTCCTGGCCGACTTCGCGCGCAGCCATGTCATCACGCGTACCGAAAGCGTGATCATGGACAAGATCGACACGTATTGCTCGGCGGGCGCGACCAAGCCGGACGGAACCGCGAATGTTGGGTCGAACGGCCTGATCGGCTGCACAGCCAATCCATTCGGCGGCACCGGCTGGGCCTATATTCCTGACGGGATCCGCTATTCGCAGGTCGATTACGACCGCACGCGGCGCGGGATTTCGCTGGCCGGCCAGTTCCAGGACAAGTCCGAACGGTTCCTGTTGACGCTTCAATATAACGATTCGAAATACAAGAACTCCTGGCTGGAGCGTGCCAGCCACGTCATTTTCGACGGCAATTATTACGGTACACAGGCTTTCAATCCCCGTACGGGTACTATCCTGGGCGCGGCCGACGGCACGCCTGCGCTGACCTTCGGGTCGAACGGCATGCTGACCTCGGGCGTGCTGACCCAAGGCCATGGCAGCTGGGCGGGCAGCTGGAGTAGCACGCAGGACGCGATCAACACCGGATCGGCCGTCCCGGGTCTTCCCTTCGTCAACAATTGCGCCGCCCCGTCGGTCTGCTCGACGCTGCGCGACGGGCTATATTTCCAGAACGAGGCGCGCAATTTCGACCATAAAGAGGGCACGCGCGACTTCTCGGCCAACATCGACTGGAAGATCAGCGACAATCTGCGCCTGACGCTCGACGGCCAGCGCATCACCGCCTCGACCAACAATAACGACATCCTCGTCGCGGTCGGGTCGATGGCCAACATGCAATATAGCGTGAATGCGGACGGCACACCGAAGGTGACGCTGCTGCCCGGATCGAACGTCAATTACGCGAGCGGCGGGCTGTCGAATCCGCACAATTACTGGATCCCGTTCATCCAGGGTCACGTTGAGGACAATGACGCCGACGAATGGGCCTTCCGCGGCGACCTGCAATACGATTTCAGCAAGACCGGCTGGTTGGACTCGCTGAAGGTCGGCGTGCGTTATGCCGACCGCAACCAGACGGTGCGCTATTCGACCTTCAACTGGACGCCGATCGCGGCGAGCTGGAACTGCAACGGCCCCGGCTTCAACGCCGACAATACGACCGGCGGCGCCTATCCGGCGTGTGCAGCCGGACATGCACCCTTTGCGGGGTACGGCGCCGGCATCTGGGAGTCGACCACGCTCGGCAGCAATTTCTATAATGGCGCGGTCTATGCCAACGGTCCGCTGGTCTATCTCAACCGCGCGACGCTGCAGGACTTCCCCGCGCTGATCACCGCGCTGGGACCGCGCACCAACGCACCGCTCAACAGCTATACGCCGATCTGCGACCGTACGGAGGCGACGGTCGACAATTGCTTCACCCCGGCGGAAGTCACGCGGACATCGGAAACTACCACGGCGGGCTATGCCATGCTCAGCTTTGGCGGCGACCGGCCGATCTTCGGCGGCGGTGTTCGGGTGCAGGGTAATATCGGCGTCCGCGTCGTGCGGACGAAGGTGGTCAGCGACGGATCGGTCGCCTATCCGACGCCGACGGCGCTGAACGCGCTTCCCGTCTGCGGGACGCCGCTGTCGGGAACCGCTGTCGTCAACCCGCGGTGCTATCTGACGCCATCGATCCTGGGGTTCGCCAACGGCGGCGGCTCTCCCAATTCGCTGGCGGCGTCGTACACTAACGTGCTGCCCAGCTTCAATTTGCGGCTCGGGCTCGACGACAAGAGCTATATCCGCTTCGGCTATTCGCGTGCGCTCTCGCGGCCCGATTTCGGTCTGCTGCGGAACTACGTGTCGATCAATTCGGCGATCATCAACACCGGACCGGATTCGCCCTACGTCGTCTATAACTCGCCGACAGCGGCACACACGGCCGCCAACGTCACCGGCTACAACTTCGTGTTCAACGCGGAATCGGGCTATGCCGGACTGCGGCCGATGACTGCCGACCAATTCGACCTGACGTTTGAACGTTACATGGGCAAGTCGTCGTCGCTCTCGATCGATTTCTTTTACAAGAAACTGCACAACACGATCTCGTATGGGCAATTCAACCGCACTTTCACGAACGGCGGGTCGACCCAGAACGTGCTGCTGCGCGGCCCGCGCAACCAGTCCAGCGGCGGTGAGCTGAAGGGAGTCGAAATCGGTTACCAGACCTTCTTCGATTTCCTACCGGGCGTGTTCTCGGGGTTGGGCATCCAGGCCAACTACACCTTCGTCGACCAGAGCGGGATCAAGAACTCCAACCTGATCGCGGTCGGTGCGCTCGATAACGGCGGCACCGGCGGCCAGGGCGCGGGCCTCGACGTGAGCGGCGGACGTGGTGCCGTGATCGACTCGCACCAGTTGGCCGGCATCTCGAAACATTCGTTCAACCTCGTTGGTTTGTATGAGAAGGGTCCGATCGCGCTACGGGTCGCATATAATTGGCGGTCGCGGTTCCTGACCAACAACTTGGACTGCTGCATCGGCCTGCCGGTGTTCCAAAAGGCGGCCGGGTTCCTCGACGGGTCGCTGCGCTTTTCGATCACCAAATATTTCGAATTGTCGCTCGAAGGCCAGAACCTGCTCAACACGCGGGTCACCTACCAGCAGCAGATATTCGGTGACTCCGCGGTCTCGCCAGGCGCGAAGCCGGTCTACATGGACTCCAACTGGGGCGTCGTCGACCGGCGTTTCGCGATTGGCGGGCGGTTCAAGTTCTGATTTCCTCCACTGGGCGCCGCTCGCTCCTTGGCGATTCAGGCGGCGCCCACTTTTTCGGCAGGGAATAGGGGCATGGCAGAGACAGCACCGCTCAGGATCGTTATTGTCGGCGGCGGCACCGCCGGATGGATGGCCGCGGCCGCGCTGTCGAAACTGCTACCCGCGCGCGACTATATTCTTACGCTGATCGAATCCGACGAGATCGGCACGGTCGGGGTCGGCGAGGCCACGCTGCCGCACATCAAGGTGTTCAACGACACGCTCGGGATCGACGAGGCGCAGTTCATGCGCGAGACCCAGGCGAGCTTCAAGGTCGGCATCGAGTTCGTCGGCTGGGACCAGCCCGGCGATCGCTACGTCCATCCGTTCGGCACGTTCGGCGAACCCTGGGGAGGAGTCGATTTCCAGCATCACTGGCAGCGGGCGCGCGGCGCCGGGATCGATGTAGGTGACCTGCACGATTACTCGTTCGCGATCGCCGCATGCCGCAACAACGCGTTCGAGTTGCCCAACGAAGACTCGAAGTCGATCCGCTCGACTTACGCCTACGCCTATCACTTCGACGCTGGGCTCTACGCCGCGTTTCTCCGCCGCTGGGCGACGGCGCGGGGGGTTGAGCGCATCGAGGGCAAGGTCGTCGATGTGGCGCGCGATGCGTCGAACGGGCACGTTGCGTCGGTCACCATGGAATCGGGCGCGGCGATCGTCGGCGACTTGTTCATCGATTGCAGCGGGTTCCGCTCGCTGTTGGTCGGTCAGACGATGGGGACGGCATGGTGCGACTGGAGCCACTGGTTGCCCTGCGACCGCGCGTTCGCGGTACCGAGTCTCCGCACCGAGCCGCTGCTTCCCTTCACCCGCGCGACCGCGCAGGAGGCCGGGTGGACGTGGCGGATCGGGCTGCAGCATCGCACCGGCAACGGCTATGTTTTCTCCAGCCGCTTCACCGATGAGGAGCGTGCGCGCGACGTGCTGCTAGGCGCGCTCGACGCCGCCCCGCTCGGCGAGCCCCGGATGCTGCGCTTCCAGGCCGGACGCCGCGCTGCCGCCTGGGCCGGCAATTGCGTCGCGATCGGCCTCGCCGGAGGCTTCCTCGAGCCGCTCGAATCGACCTCGATCTTCCTGATCCAGGCCGCCGTCATGGACCTGATCAACCTGATGCCGACGCGCCGCAGCGGCATCGACCCGCGCCTCGCCGCCGAATTCAACCGGCTGTTCGAGGTGCATTACGACCGCAGCCGAGACTTCATCGTGCTTCACTATATGGCAAACCGGCGCGAAGGCGCGCTCTGGGATCACGTCCGCACTATGGAGCTGCCCGACGGGCTGGCCCACAAGATCGCGCTGTTCCGGGCCTCGGCGGCAGCCCCCGACTATCGCTACGGGCTGTTCTCACGCGACAGCTGGCTCGCGGTTCTGGCCGGGCAAGGCATTCTGCCCGACGCGCACAGCCCGCTCGCAGAGGCGGTTCCGCTCGCCGAGATCGAGGAAAAGCTCGCCGATCTCAAATATCGCATCGACGTCAACGCCGCCGACATGACCGGACATGGCGATTTCATCCGCAGCTATTGTCAGGCGCCCGCGCTGGAGCCAGCGGCATGAAGCACGTCGTGATTCTCGGCCGCGATGCGCCGTTGTGGTTGTCCGCCAGCGTGCTTCAAGCGTCGCTGCGCCCGGCGGGAGTCGAGGTTACCGCGATCGAGCTGCCGACCAAGCTCTACCCGTCCGATGTCTATGCGACGTTGCCGGGGATCGAAGCGCTGCACGCGCGGCTGGGGCTGGACGAGCGCGACCTGTTGCGCGGCACGCGGGGTGCCTATTCGCTCGGGCAGAATTTCGTCGACATGCTCGGCGGTACGCCGGCATTCCTCAACGCCTATGGCGGCTATGGCGCGCCAATCGATGACCGCGATTTCTTCGGCTATTGGGTCAAGGCGCGCGACGCCGGGCTGCCTGCCGAGTTCGAGGCCTTCTCGCTGACCGCGGCTGCCGCGCGGCAGGGCCGCGTGATGATTCCCGACGAGGCGAGCGAAGCCTATGGCCGCGCCGACTACGGCTATCATCTGCCTGCGATCGCCTATGCCGGCGGGTTGAAATCGGTCGCGACGCGGCTCGGTGTCGATGTTGTGGCGGCCAACCATATCGTCGTCGACCGCGATGCGTCCGGCGCGATCACCGCGCTCGTCGCCGACGGCCACGCGATCGCCGGCGACCTGTTCGTCGATGCGACCGGCGACGATGCCGCGCTGATCGGCGTCACGCTCGGCGTCGCGCAGGATAGCTGGCGTTCTTGGTTCCCGGTCGACCGCGTGTTCACCGCGTGCGGCCCGGCGTTCGACTCGATCCCGACCTATGCCGAACTGCGTGCCTGGCACGGCGGGTGGACCGCGCTCTATCCCGGTCAGGCGGCGACTCATGTCGTCCACGCCTTTGCCAGCGGCCAGACCAGCGACGAGGACGCGCTGCGCGGCGCGGGCGCCGCGAGCGGACTTACGCTGAGCGACGCAGTGCTGCGCCCGTCCAACCCCGGATGCCGTGCCCAGATTTGGGCGCACAATTGCGTCGCGATCGGCGCGGCGGCGTGCGCGCTCGACCCGGTGCACAATCTCGACCTCCACGCGGTCCAGCTCGGGCTGATCGCCCTCCTGTCGAACTTTCCGGCGGGTGCCGATGCCGCGCCGAGCGGCGCCGAGTATAACCGTATTATGCGATCGTCGTTCGAGCGCTTGCGCGACTATCAAGCCGCGATCTACGCGCTCGCCCCCTATCCGGGATTGTTCTGGCATGCCGGGCGCGAGGCCGCGCCACAACCGACGCTCGCACACATCATCGCCACGTTCCGCGCGCGCGGCGAGTTGCCCCCGATGGAGGAGGACAGCATCCCGTTCGACCATTGGCGCGCGCTGCTGACGGGGCTTGGCGTCGTGCCCGAAAGCTGGCCGCCGCGGATCGACGCGACCGACGATGCGGAGATCGCGGCGCAGTTTCGCCGGATGCTTGGCTTCGTGAAGGAAACGGTGTCGCGACAGCCGACTCATAGCCAAGCGCTCGGTCATGGCTGAGCCGGTGCGGCTCCCCGCGCGTACCGCCGATCTCGCCGCGCTGCCCTCGGTCGCGGTGCGCGACGCAGCGGCGTTCGCGGACATCATCGCATCGAGCGAGCCGGCGATCGTCAGGGGACTGTTCGCGACTTGGCCCGCGCTCGCGGCCGGGATGCAATCGCCGGCGACACTCAACGCCTACTTCAAACGCCTCGATTGCGGTGTGGCGGTGCCGGTGATGGAGGCACCGGCGCGGCATCGCGGTCAGTTCGCCTATGGACCAGATCTGCGCGAGTTCACCTTCACCAAGCGGACCGCACCGCTCGGCCACACGCTCGATCGGATCGAAAGCCTGGCCGGCCAGGACGACGTGCCGACCGTCGCGATTCAGATGCTGCGGCTCGACCAGGCTATGCCCGACTTCGTCGCGCAGAACCCGATGCCGGCGTTGCCCGGTATCGGGCCGCGCCTGTGGCTCGGCGGCGCGGTGCACACGCGCACGCACAACGACCGCGACGACAATCTCGCCTGTGTCATCGCCGGGCGCCGCCGCTTCGTGCTGTTCCCGCCCGACCAGGTCAGCAACCTCTATATCGGCCCGCCCGACAATCCGCCGCCCTTGTCGCTGGTCGACCCCGAGGCGCCCGACCTCGCGCGCTTCCCGCGCTATCGCGACGCCATCGCCGCCGCGCGCGTCGCCTTTCTCGAGCCCGGCGATGCGCTCTTCATGCCACGCTATTGGTGGCATCACGTCACCTCACTCGATCCCTACAACGCCATGGTCAACTATTGGTGGGGCGGTGGCGACCAGCCGAACGACGCTTTCCTCACGGCGATCCTGGCGTTCCGCGACTTGCCCCCCGGCGCGCGCGACTATTGGCGCGAGATGATCGCAGCCCACGTGTTCGACGAGCGCGGCGACGTGGTGTCGCATATCCCGGCACCGTTGCGCGGGCCGCTGGGCGCGATGACGCCCGCCCGCCGCGCTGCGCTTCGTCAGCAACTTGCGTCCGCCGCCGTCAAACCTCCCCAATGAAAGACCCGCGCATGTATCGTCGCTTGCTTGCCCTGATCGCCGCGCTCGGTTGGTCCACGTCCGCCTACGCGGCGAGCAAGGAGTGCGCGCAGTCGCCGGGCAAGGTGCTGGAGGTCTGTGTCTGGGTCGATGGCGGCCAGGCGCTCTACGAAGTGACGCGCAAGGGCACGATGGTGCTAGCGCCGTCCGAGCTCGGCCTGACCTTCAAGGGCGAAGCGCCCGCGCGCTTCACTGCGATCGGCAACGCCAAACGTTCAGCGTCGAACACGACGTGGGAACAACCGTGGGGCGAACAGCGCGTCATCCGTGACAATCACAGCGAACTGTCCGTCACGCTGAGCGGCGACACGGCGTATAACAAGGCGGTCGATGTCACTTTCCGCCTGTTCGATGACGGGTTCGGCTTTCGCTACACCTATGGCGCGATTCCGGTCGGACAGGACGTCGCGGTCATCGCCGAACGCACGCAGTTCAAGACCCAAGGCGGCTACCAAGCGTGGTGGTATCAGGGCCTTGGCCAGGAACGCGACGAATATCTCTACACGCAGACCGATGCGCGACGCATCACGCTCGCGGAGACGCCATTGACGCTGAAGGGCGCGAACGGGCTGTATCTGTCGTTCCACGAAGCGGCCTTGATCGATTTCCCGTCGATGCTGCTCCAGGGCAATGGCGAGGGCGTGCTGACCGCATGGCTGATGCCGTGGCCTGACGGCACGTTGGCGAAGAAGACCGGCGCGTTCTCGACGCCGTGGCGCACGGTACTGATCGGCGAGACGCCCGGCGCGCTCGCCGACAGCCGGATCGAGCTCAACCTCAACGAGCCGAGCAAGATCCCCGACATCGCCAAGTGGTTCACCCCCGGCAAATATGTCGGCGTGTGGTGGGAAATGCACCTCGACAAGACGACTTGGGGCAGCGGGATGCGCCACGGCGCCACTACCGCGAACGTCGAACGCTACATCGATTTCGCGGCGAAATACGGATTCAAGGGCGTGTTGGTAGAGGGCTGGAATTTGGGCTGGGACGGCGACTGGATCGCGAACGGCGACAAGTTCAGTTTCACCAAGCCTTATCCCGATTTCGATATCGCCGCGATCACCGCTTACGGCCGGTCAAAGGGCGTCCAGCTGATCGGTCACAACGAGACTGGCGGCGGGGTGGTGAACTACGAAAACCAGCTCGCCGACGCGATGGCGTTCTATCGTCGTTACGGTGTCTCGGCAGTCAAGACCGGCTATGTCCGCCATTCGGGCGACATCCTCGACCGCAATGGTGAGGGCCAGTGGTTCGCCGGCCAGTTCATGGTCCGCCACAATCTGCTCGTCGCCGAGACCGCGGCCAAATACGGCATCGTCGTCGATGCGCACGAACCGGTGAAGGATACCGGCCTGCGTCGCACCTGGCCCAACATGGTCAGCCGCGAAGGCGCGCGCGGACAGGAATACAATGCCTGGGGCAACCCGACCAATCCGCCCGAGCATTTGACGATCCTGCCCTTCACGCGCCTGCTCGGCGGACCGATGGACTTCACCCCCGGCATCTTCGACCTCGCGCACGGCAAGGACGATGTCGCGCGTCGCGTTCAGTCGACGCTGGCGACCCAACTCGCCGAATATGTCGTGATCTACTCCCCGATCCAGATGGCCGCCGACCTGCCCGAGAATTATGAGAAGAACTTGACGGCATTCCAGTTCATCCGCGACGTGCCGACCGATTGGGAAACCTCGGTGACATTGCAGTCGGAGATCGGCGACTATGTCGTCGTCGCGCGGCGAGAGCGGGGCGGGGATGACTGGTTTCTCGGTGCGATCAGCGACGAGAATGCCCGGTCGCTCCGCCAGCCGCTGAGTTTTCTGGCCAAAGGGCGAACCTACGAAGCGCAGATCTACCGCGACGGTCCCAATGCCGATTACCGCACCAACCCGCTCGCGCTGACGATCGAGAAAAAGGTCGTGACCAGCACCGACACGCTGACGCTGGACCTCGCCCCCGGCGGCGGAACTGCAGTCCGTTTCAGGCTCATCCGCTAAAATCGATAAGGGGTATGTCGAGGTTGTCCTCTCGGCTGATAACCGCGAACGCCCGCGGGCCTGCGCCACTTCTGGGCGCGAGCCTCCCAGGCCTGCCAAAGATGGCGCGGGAGACTTGAGCGTGTGGTGCGCCACGCAGTCTGCAGCGAACCAGTCTCTTCCAGATATTCCCTGATATGTGGGAATTTACAGGGAATATGAGCTTTTCTAACGGCCGTTAGGCCGATCCGAGGCCCGGAAAACGGCGGATTTCCGCCGTTCCAGAGCGCATTTTCCCTGTGGAGATAACAGGGAACTTAAATCGACTGATCAGGGAATGTAAATTGTCCGAACAGGGAGCGCCCATACGCAAACAGGGCGCATTGCAGATCACCGTATTGAGCGGAGTACCGTGTCCTGATCGTCCTCATCGTCCTCCCCAAGTTCGGCATGAAGGAGGAGCATGGCAAAGCCGTCACGTTGGGCAAGCAGGTGCTCGGTGAGGACGCTGACACCCCGCTTGTCGCGGTCGCTCAGCCAAGTCTCGGCATCGCATTCCTCGACCTGTGAGTATTGCCCTGGCTGAAGCTCGTAGGCGCTAGCAATCGAGCCTGCCGGTACCACGTCCCCAACCCTCGGGACGATCCACGGGAAGTGCTGCTCGTTGCGATAGGTGCGGATGACCCTGCCCTGCCTGATCAAGATAACCGCAACCGCTTCCCGCTGGGCCTCGACGTATGATCGCGCCATTGCCTCCTTGCTGACGTCAAACTCTGCTGCCAGGCGGACGATATCGACCAGGTCCGGCCCCTTGGGCGAAAAGCCCGCACGGATGCGCGGCACGGGCATGAGCAGAGCGGCCGCAAACCGATTGGCTTCTGCCTCGATACGACGGCGGCGATCCCGCTCTTTGACATCAAGCAGATGCAGATCGTCCAAGGAGCATTCGAACCCGTGGCCGGGGCCTGGCATGTGTGTCGGGATAAGGAAGTGGCCGAGTTCATGCGCGACCGAATATCGACGACGCTTGCGCGGTCGGCCAGCTGCGACAAGGATGCTACCCGCCGCTTTATTGACGTCCATTACCAGCGCGGCCTCGAAATTCTCGGTTTCGAAGTTCTCTACCGAAATGATATCCAGCTGGTTGCACAGTGCCTCGACTGGAATGACCATCGGCATGTCGGACTCAAGCACATGGATGCAATTGGCGATGGCCAACGGAGAGCCCAACCCATCGAGATCAAGCCGGCTGATCTTCACGAGCCAGCCGTTCCTCGATTCTTCATTTGCTCCATGAGCATTTTGATGGTGTCCCGGTCTCGGGGGTCGAGTTTCTTGAGGTCGCGAAACATAGCAACCATCTCAGCGGGCTGCTCCTCGCCGTCCGGATTATCACCGACCAGATCGGCGATCCTTACCCGGAATAGCTCGGTAAGCTTGATCACCAGTTCCATCGACGGATTGCCCGTAAGACCTTTCTCGAGGTTCCAGACATGCGCCTTCGAGATCCCGATCGCGTCGGCAACATCCTGTAGCGATCGACGCTGCGCGATGCGCAGGTCGTGCAGCTTGCGAGCAAAGGTCATGGCCGCCTCGTTCAATCGATAATGCCGACAGCATACGCCAGGGATTGACGAAGACAAGCGTTCAGTATAATTGACACTACTGTTCAATCAGGAGTCGGCGATGGGGGATTTGAATCTCGTTGAGCGCGAAGTCGCGACGCTGCGCCCGTATGCGGCGAACGCGCGGACCCATTCCAGGAAACAGATCAAGCAGATCGCGGCATCGATCGAACGCTTTGGGTTCACGAACCCGGTCCTGGTGTCTGACGATGGTGAGATTATCGCTGGGCACGGACGGGTCGAAGCAGCCAAGCTGCTCGGCATAAAACGGGTCCCGACCCTTACCCTTGCTCACCTGTCGGACCTCGAGCGGCGTGCTTATGTGCTTGCGGATAACAAGCTGGCGCTCAACGCGGGCTGGGACCGGGAGATATTGGCGATCGAACTCCAGGCGCTGGTCGATCTCGAGTTCGAGACGGAACTAACCGGGTTCAGCCTGGCTGAGATCGACCTGGTGCTCGATGAAGCCAGTGATGCCGATCCAAACGGCAGCGACTCACCTGAGGATCTGGTGCCGGTGATCGGGGATACGCCGGTCACCCGGCGTGGCGATATCTGGGTGCTCGGTCGGCACCGGCTGCTGTGCGGCGACACGCGCAACCAAACCGACATGGACAAGCTAATGGATGGAGCGCGAGCGGACCTCGTCTTCACCGACCCGCCCTATAACGTTGCGATCGATGGCAATGTCTGCGGGCTGGGCTCCGTCAAGCACCGCGAGTTCGCCTTCGCCAGCGGCGAGATGAGCCGCGCTCAATTTGTGTCGTTTCTGACCGATGCGCTTGGCAACATCGCGCGTCACATGCGCGACGGCGCAATAGCGTTTGTGTGCATGGACTGGCGCCACATGGGCGAACTGCTGGAAGCCGGCGAAGCGGTGTTCACCGAGCTCAAGAACCTCGTCGTCTGGAACAAGACCAACGGCGGCATGGGCGTTTTCTACCGGTCGAAGCATGAACTGATATTCGTATTCAAGAACGGAGCCGCTGAGCACACCAACAGTTTTGGCCTCGGTGAGACCGGTCGCTATCGCACGAACGTGTGGGACTATGCCGGGATTAGCAGCTTGTCGGCTGGCAGGGCGGACGAGCTGGCTATGCACGCTACAGTCAAACCCGTTGCGCTCATCGCAGACGCGATCCGTGATTGTTCGCGCCGCGGAGAGATTGTTCTCGATGGGTTCGGTGGGTCAGGCTCGACGCTCATCGCCGCGGAGAAAACGGGGCGTTGCGCCCGCCTGGTGGAGTTTGACGAGATATACTGCGACACAATCGTCAGACGGTGGGAGGCGCTAACCGGGAAGCGTGCGACGCTCGCACCTGCCCATGATCGGTTTGAGGACGTCGCCGATCACCGGCGCAATGCGGCCTGATGGCCGATAGCGATCCGCCGCCGTCCACAGAGGTGGTCGGCTATGGACGACCACCGACCCAGCATCGGTTCCAGAAGGGCCAGTCCGGTAACCCAAGTGGCCGCCCGAAGGGTCGCAAGAACGCGCCCAAGACATATGATCCGGCGCTCCAGCCGACAGACAGGCTAATTCTCGAAGAGGCTTATCGTCCGGTGACCATCCGTGAGGGCGACACTACGATCGAACTCCCAGCCATTCAGGCCGCGATGCGCGCGCTCGCGATCTCCGCAATGAAGGGAAGCCGCCTTTCCCAAAAGGCGCTGGCCGAAGTGGTCCGCGCGGTTGAGGCGCGCGAGGCAAGCGAACGCCTCACGGCGATGGAGAACGCGTTCGAGTACAAGCAAAGATGGACAGCCGAGATCGAGCGCTGTGCGAAGTCAGGCTTGCCGGATCCTGCACCCATTCCCCATCCGGACGATATCGTAATCGATATGCGCACCGGCGCGGTGCGTACGGATGGCCCGCTTGATGAACGCGAGAAGAAGGAGTGGGATAAGCGCTTACAACGTCGTGACGAGGCTCAGGCGGAGGTGACGGAGTATGCTGGACTGCGCAAACGTGCTCGAACCGACAAACAGCGCGCATTCTGGCTCGAGCAATTACACTTTGAACAGCGTATCTTTGATCTGCTCAATGATTTGATGCCGGAGCGCTACAAGGCCAAGCTTGAACATCGATCATTTCATGCCGATGCCTCCCGCGAAGGGAAGACGCTCGACGCATTCCGCAAGAAGCACAGATCACGCTCGCGAAACTGATGCGTTTACGGCGCCCCCTTCATTCACGAGCAGATCGAACCTGAACCATCCTGCGGCGTGAATGTCCGCTATTGGGTGGTTAGCAGTCATTTGGGTGCTGCGACCAGTGGCAGGCTCAGCACGCTGGGCGTCGCGCTCCACAATGGCTCATTTCTTTTCTTTCCAATGTCGCCCGTGACGGCTAGCTCGGATCATCCCTGCGATCCTTAACGGCAACGCGGGGACTGAGAGACACTGTAGTGCTCCCGCTGCTGGGAGCACAACGTATGTTTGAGTTCAGACTCGAACCTCATTTACCGCTGCTGACGGTCACCCGAACGGGGCAATGGTCGTTGGAAACAGTGAGATCGTATGAGGCCGCTCTTCGTCTCAAGCTGGCAAAACTTCATTCTTCCGGTCGATCGACAGGTTTCATCATCGATATTCGATCGAGCGCAGCACACCCCAGCATCGTTGCCGATGCGCTCCGGGCCATGGTGGCGCGATTGGGTCCCCTTCACGCCCATCGGACAGCGGTGGTCACGTCAGGTGGACTGAGCAAGTTGCAGGCGAAGCGCCTTCCGGACGACCGTGCGCAGGTATTCACTTCGATGGTGCTCGCAAGAGACTGGATAGCGAGCACCGCCGACCCAATAGCCGCCCCTACAACTGTGCGCGATGAGCCAATCGATGCCGCAGTGGCAGGTCCTGCTGTGCATATTCACGGTCCACCAAACGTGGACATAACACTCACTCCGGCAGCAGCGCTGGAGACGGCAAAGCGGATCGGCGACGCGGCGATCGAAGCCCTAATAGGTCCCGTGGCAGTAGGTGCATCATCATGATCGAACCGAACGACATGCCATATCTCGTTATGCGGGAGCGCCAGTCTCGCGAAATGTCGGTTGAACCGGGGGATGTCGCCGTAAAGCGCGCCCACCTAAACGCGGCGGACGCCTATGCGGCGCGTATAATCGCATTAAAGGTTAGATGACTGCTGTTGGGTCGTTAGCGGACGTTAGGGGTTCGCTCAGGCGGTGCCGCTCGATTCCATCACGCCTAGCCGATGTCCGTTCAGACTGATCGCGTGCGTCCGTGCCGATCATCCGCTGCAGATTGAAAGGATGCCGGGCGGCATTTGACAAGGAAGTCGCGACGAGCCTAGCCCAGTACCATCATCACGCGCCATTGATCGTTAGCTAATCCACGCTGCAGAGCGGGCGATTTCAGTTTGGGCTTCCATGACCGTCAACCGTCGCTACCTTGCCCCGCTTCTCGCGTCGCTGATGACAACAAGCTGCGTGGTCGGGCCAAATTTCAAACAGCCAGCAGCGCCGCCGGTGTCTGGCTATACGGCAACGCCTCCTGACAAAACGGTCGCGACTCCCGACGTGCCCGGCGGAGAAGCACAGCGATTTGTTAGCGGCGGCGACATCCCAGCCGATTGGTGGACCTTGTTTCACTCCAAACCGCTCAATGCGCTTATCGAGCAGGCGCTAGCGAACAATGCCGACCTCAAGACGGCGCAGGCCGCCTTGCTCGCTGCCCAAGAAAATACGCGCGCACAACGCGGCTCGTATGCGCCAAAAGTATCAGCCGGCGTGGGCATCACCCGCGAACGCGATCCGTCCGGCGCGCTCGCCCCGGTGCCGAGCAACAATGCGTTTTTATACACGCTTGTGACCCCGCAGCTCAGCGTCTCCTACGTCCCCGATGTTTTCGGGCTCAACAAACGAACGGTCGAGGCCGCCACCGCACAAGCGCAGGCGAGCCGGTACCAGATGGTTGCGGTCTACGTCACGATCAGCACCAACGTCGCCGCAGCCGCCATCCAGGAGGCAGCGCTCGAAGATCAGATCGACGCCACCAACGAGCTGATCGGCATCGATCGCGAGATGCTGGGCGTGTTGAGCTATCAGAAGTCCAAGGGATATGTCAGCGGCGCTGATGTGGTCGCTCAGCAAACGCAACTCGCCCAGCTCGAAGCGTCGTTGCCGCCACTCATCAAACAGCGCGATCAGCAGAACAATCTGATTGCTGTGCTTACCGGGCAGTTTCCGGGGCAAGCGCCGCCGCCGAAATTCAGTTTGGCAAGTTTCACGCTGCCGTCGGACCTGCCGCTCAGTCTTCCTTCGGTGCTCGTCGAGCGGCGGCCGGACATTCTTCAGGCCCAGGCCAATCTGCACGCCGCGAGCGCGCAGGTCGGGATCGCGACGGCCAACCGGTTGCCCAATATCACGCTCAGTGCCAACGCCGGCAGTACCGCGCTCGCGATCGGCCAAGTGTTCGGACCGGGAACTGGCTTCTGGAATCTTGGTGCAGCGTTGCTGGCGCCGATCTTCGATGGCGGCACCCTGCTTCACCAGCAGCGTGCGGCGCGCGCCGCGTACCGGCAGTCGGCCGAACAATATCGCGGTACCGTGCTGACCGCCTTCCAGAACGTCGCCGACACGCTTACGGCGCTCGATCAGGACGCGCGGACGGTCAAGGCGACAGCCGCCGCGAGGGACGCCTCGAAGGCGAGCCTCGATATCACGCGGGCGCAATATAAGGACGGCTACGTGGCATATCTCGCCGTTCTCACAGCCAACCAGGCCTACCAGCAGGCCCGGATCGCGCTGGTCCAGGCCGAGGCAGATCGCTTTGCGGACACTGCGGCCTTGTTCCAGGCGCTCGGCGGCGGCTGGTGGCACAGACCCGAATTGGACCAGGGCACAAAATGATCGACCGATATTCGCTACGTAAAGCGGCAGCGGTCGCGCTTGCGCTGGTTCTCGTTGCGGGCTGCGCGGCGGAACCGGAAGAAGGCAACGCAAGCGACACCGTGGCCAACGTCCGCCTGACCAAGGCCCAGTTGAGCCGTGTCACCCTCTATACTGTCGTGCCGCTGGGCTATCAGCAGCGGATCGAAGCGCCGGGCACGGTAGACTTCGACAACGATCAGGCGACGGCGGTGGTGTCACCGTTCAGCGGCCCAGTCACGCGGACGTTGGTGTCGCTCGGCCAGCATGTCGTCAAAGGCCAGCCGCTGGCATTGGTCCAGTCGGCCGATTTCGCGGCCGCGATCGGCACCTATCGCAAGACCGTTGCCGCCGCCAACACCGCGCGACGGGTCGCGGCGGTGGATCGCGACTTGCTCGCCAACAACGGCATTGCGGCGCGCGAGGCCGCGCAGGCTCAGACCGATGCGGCGAGCGCCGACGCGGATCGGGATGCGGCGCTGCAAAGCCTGCTCGCGCTCAACGTCGATCGCGGCACCATCAACGCCATCATGGCGGGAAGGACAGCACCGAACGTCGGTGGAATCATTCGCGCGCCGGTGTCGGGGACCATCGTCGATAAGCAGGTCACCCCTGGCCAGCTGTTGCAGGCGGGGACCAGCCCGACATTTACCGTCGCCGATCTCTCGCAGGTCTGGGTTCTCGTCCAGGTTGCAGGCAGTGATCTCAACGCGATTCGAGTCAATGACGGCGCGGAGATCGACCCGGGCACGAACACCGGGCTGTTCCATGGGACGGTCGAGAACATCGGGGCGTCGGTGGACCCCTCCACGCGAGCCGTGGTCGCGCGCGTCGTTGTCCCCAATCCCGGCGGCCTTCTCAAGAAGCAGATGTACGTCAACGTTTCGATACAATCGGGCCAGGTCAGCACTGGACTGCTCGTGCCAGTGTCCGCGGTGCTCCGCGACGATCAAAACCTTCCGTTCGTTTATCTGGCCCAGCGCGACGGGAGCTTCGCCCGCCGCCACGTCACGCTCGGTTATCATGACGCTCAGCATTACGATGTAACCAGCGGTCTTCAGAATGGCGATCGGGTCGTCGTCGATGGCGCGATCTTCCTTCAATTCATGCAGAGCCAATGAGCGGCGATCCGTCCGCGCCGCTATCGACCGGCTCGTCGTTCATCAACCGGATTGTCGCCATCAGCCTCGAGCAGCGTATCCTCGTGCTGCTGCTCGCAGTTATCCTGATCGGCGCGGGCGTGCGGGCCTGGACCCGTCTGCCGGTGGACGCTTACCCCGATTTGTCGCCGCCAAGCGTTGAGATCATCACGCAATGGCCGGGCCACGCCGCCGAAGAGGTGGAACGGCAGATAACCGTCCCGATCGAAAACGGGATGAACGGCATCCCGAAGCAGAACGTCATCCGGTCGGTCTCACTCTACGGCCTGTCGGACGTGGTCATCACGCTCGATCAGAACGCAGACCGCAATTTCGGGCGGCAACAGGTTTTCGATCGCATCGGCGATCTCGATCTGCCGGCCGGTGTGAAGCCGTCGGTGAGCCCGCTCACTTCGCCCTCCGGCCTCATCTATCGCTACACGCTACAAAGTCCGGACCGGTCACCGACCGAATTGAAGACGTTCGAGGATTGGATCGTCGAGCCACAATATTCGTCCGTTGCCGGCGTTGCCGATGATTCCGGTTTCGGCGGCGGGAGCTTGCAGTACCAGGTCTTGCTCGACCAGTTTCGTCTCGCCGGCGCCGGCCTGTCGGCGCAGCAGGTCGAGAGCGCGCTCGCCGCGAACAACGGCAATGGTGGCGGCGGATTCTATTCGCAAGGCGGCCAGTTTTACTACGTCCGAGGTCTGGGGCAGCTCAAGACGCTCGAAGAAATCGGCAACGTCGTGGTGGCCGTGCACGACGGCGTTCCCACGCTCGTCAAGGACGTCGGGCGCGTGACCCTCGGCATCGCCCCGAGGCTCGGCCAGTTCGGCATCGGCAAGCAGGACGACGCCGTCGAAGGCGTGATCATGTTGCGCACCGGCGAGAAGACCCAGGACGTTCTGAAACGGGTCGAAGCCAAGACACGCGATCTCAACGAGAACGTGCTTCCCAAGGATGTGAAGGTCGTGCCGTTTTACGATCGGTCCGACCTCGTGCACGAGACCGTCGTTACGGTCGAAGGCAACTTGCTGCGCGGCATGCTGCTCGTCGTCGCGATCCTGATCTTCTTCCTCTACGACGTGCGCGCGGGGCTGATCGTTGCCGTGACGATTCCGCTTTCGCTGCTGTTCGCGTTTATGTGTCTCGACCTCCAGAGCGCGTCAGCGAACCTGTTGTCGATCGGCGCGATCGACTTTGGGATTTTGGTCGATGCCGCGGTCATCATGGTCGAAAACATCTACCGCCGGCTCGCCGAGCGCGATGAAGCTTCGCCCGGCGTTATCGAGGTCATCCGCGACGCCGCGGCGGAGGTCGACCGGCCACTGTTCTACTCGGTGGTCGTGATCGGCGTCAGCTTCCTGCCGATCTACGTTCTGTCCGGGCCGTCGGGCGTGTTGTTCAAGCCGATGGCGGACACGATGATTTTCGCGCTGATCGGATCGCTGATCGTCACCCTGACGCTGCTGCCGGTAATGTGCTCGTGGCTGATGCGGCGCGGCGTGCGCGAACGGCGCAACGCGATCTTCGAGCGCATCCGGTCCAGCTACACGCGCGGCCTCGACCATTGCCTCGCGCGCCCTCGGCGCACGGTGATCGTATCGGGCGTCGTCTTGTGCGCTTCGCTGCTCCTCGCACTGTTCACGGGCGCGGAGTTCATGCCGCATCTGGACGAAGGCGCGCTGTGGGTGCGCGCAACGATGCCTTACACGGTCTCGTTCGACGAATCGGCCAAGATCGTTCCCAAGGTGCGGGCGATCCTGGCGTCGTTCCCCGAGGTGACGACGGTCGCGTCGGAACATGGCCGGCCCGACGACGGCACCGATGCCACCGGCTTCTTCAATGCCGAATTCTATGTCGGGCTGAAGCCCTACGCCCAGTGGACTGGCGCATATCACAGCAAGTCGGAATTGATCGCCGCGATCGACAAGAAGCTCGAATCGTTCCCGGGGATCAGCTTCAACTACACCCAACCCGCCGAAGACGCGGTCGATGAAGCCGAAACCGGCCTGAAAAGCGCACTCGCGGTCAAGGTATTCGGCCCCGATCTCGACACGCTGCAAGCGAAGGGCAAGGCGATCAAGGCCGTGCTGGAACGCGTTCGCGGGATTGGCGATGTCACGCTGGTCCAGGAACTTGGCCAGCCCAGCCTCAACATCCAGATCGATCGCGCGAAAATCGCCCGCTACGGAATCAACGTCGACGACATCAATGGGTTGATCCAGACCGCGATCGGCGGCGACGTTGCCACGCAAGTGGTGCAGCGTGAAAAGCAGTTCGACCTTCTCGTGCGGCTCGATGGCAAGTATCGCGACGACCCGGTCGCGATCGGCAACATCCTGGTGGCCACGCCCGGCGGACAGCATCTGCCTTTGAAGGAACTCGCGGATATTTCCGTACAAAGCGGCGCCTCCTTCATCTATCGCGAGGACAATAGCCGCTTCATCGGTGTTCAGTTTTCGGTCGAGGGCCGGGATCTCGCCGGCGCGGTCAAGGACGCCATGGGCCAAGTCGCGGCCAAGGTGCCGGTGCAGCGCGGCTTCCGCCTCGACTGGGGCGGCGAGTATAAGGATTATACTGCCTCCCGATCGCAGCTTATGGGGATCGTGCCGATAACGCTGCTGTTGATCTTCCTGCTCCTGTTCATGCTCTACCGTAACTTCAAATTCCCCGCGATCACGCTGGCCGGCGTGATGATGTCGGCGCCGGTCGGGGGGATATTGGCACTGTGGCTGACGGGAACGCCGTTTTCGGTGTCGTCCGGCATCGGATTTCTCGCGCTGTTCGGCGTGTCGGTCCAGACCGCGCTCGTCTATATCTCCTATGTCAACGAGCTTCGGCTTACCGGGGTGTCGCTTCAGGGCGCCATTCGGGAGGCGGCGATCCTCCGGCTGCGACCGATCATGATGACGGCGTTGGTGGCCGCGCTTGGTCTCTTGCCCGCAGCTTTGGCCTCCGGGGTCGGTACCGACACGCAACGTCCGTTCGCACTCGTCATCGTCAGCGGCCTTTTTGCGTGTTTGCTGATAATCGTCTTCCTGATGCCCGCGCTTTACACCCTTGTCGCGAAAGAGAACGATCGCCTCGAAGTTTGATGGCGCAGATGCACTGTCGCTGTCGCCGGCTTTGACGTCCCGATCGGCCGCATGCATACTTGAAGTCGATCGGGCCCTACTCCTCGCTCGAGTGTTTGCATGGGAGCCCACGTAGGACTGCGCACGCCCCAAGGGGCAGGTATGCTACCTCGTCGGGTTTTTTCCCCAAGAACTCGGGCCCGCAAAATGACGCCACGGACGTCGCTCGGATGGTAACGTGATGTGGAGCGTTAGGACTCTGCTTCGGACGGAGTCGAGTGTTCGCTCCATTTTTTTAGCAATCTCACTTGGAAGCTCGCGCCGCGCTACATGACGACGAAGATCATCATCTTCCTCGGGCGTCCAGCGCATGCCGCTCTTTTTTGGAATGAGGTCCAACCTTCCGCCCGTTGCTGTCAAAGCGCGCTTGGGTCGCGTGCGACCGCACGCTAATCAGTTTGTGGTACCTCTGACAATAAGCGCTGACGCAATCCGCTGCTCCCTGCTTGTCTGGTTCCGGCAACCAAAGGCTGCCCCGCGGCAAACGGCCCAATGGATGCAGACTGATAATGTCGCTTATGTCGAGCGGCCGCTATTGGTGCTTCCCGCACGCTCATGCGCGCGCGGCGCCATTGCTTCGAAAAAATCGAATGATCCGATTCCGCCCTGGAGATCATTGAAGATGATGCCGCCGCCGACCGCTACGACGGTCGACGTAAAGCCTGCCTTCAAGATAGCGCCGCGCCACGGCTAATTTGATTACCTGGAATCCGCGGAATTGCGGGAGCAGTCCCTCCATTGCCGAACTATACCAAGCGTCGTCCCTGTGCGGTGCCGGCCTCCGACCACCGCCGTCCGATGCTCCGCACCGTCCAGACTTGACTATTAGTTGGTTTCGGCTTCGTATCGATCGGATAGCCGCCAAGAGCGCCGCCGGGTGATACTCGACTGATTACACTGGAAGCGAATTCTCGACCCACAAGGAGGGGCAAATTATGGCCGGAAATCAGTTGGAGCGCGATAGGATCTACAACGAAGCTCTTGCCCAAGGGCAATCGCCAGCGGCTGCTTCCGAACTAGTAAGAGAATACGACAATGCGATGGCTCCACGCACAGGGGGAACACAAAGCGAAAGGGACCAGATTTACCGCGAGGCCACTCGCGAAGGCCAGTCGACTGCTCAGGCGACCGAGCTAGTGCGTGAGTACGATCACGCGATGGGCAGCGGCCCGGAACCTGGTAGAAGTCAGGAGGAGCGTGATCGCATCTATCGAGAAGCCATTGCCGAGGGCCAGTCGCCCGCCGCGGCGGGCGAGCTAGTTTCCCAATACGATCACCCAGTCGATCCGCCTAGCCAGCCACCCGAGGTGCCTCCTCCTCCCCCAGTCC
>NZ_JAQGKZ010000122.1 GCF_028289855.1 Sphingomonas bacterium
ACCGACGCGCGCCGCGCCGGCCCCAGCCCCTGCGCCCGCGCCGAGCACGGCAACCGGCGTTCCCGTCACGGCTGCTCCCGGCGCGCCGCCGCCCGCCGCGATGCCCGTGCCTGCACCGGCTGCGACCGATCCCGTCACTGGCCTGCCGATCGCCGCGCCGCCGCCCGCGCCGTTTGGCGCGGTGCATTATGCGCTGCCCGATTCATCGCGCCGCTCGCTCGACCTAGTGGGAATCGTTCCCGCCGATGGCGCGGTGAACCCGAAGGCGTTCGGCACCGCAAATGGTCAGTATCTCGAGGCGCTAATGCGCTCGACCCAGGCGCCGATCGCGTCGCGCTGGGTATCGATCGCGCTGCGCCGGTTGCTCGCGGAGCCGCTGGCGACGCCGCGCGGCGTCAATGGGGCGGATTTCGCCGCCGAGCGCGCGTTCCTGTTGCTGCGGATGGGCGAATCGGTGATGGGCCGTGCGATCGTCCAGTCGGTCGACCCGCAGGACTACACCCCCAAACTCTATCAGGTCGCGATGCAGGCCGCTCTGGCGACCGGCGATGTCGGCGCGATGTGCCCGCTGGCGAACGACGCGGTGAAGGTCTCGGACGAGCCCGCCTGGGTGCTGGCACGCGCGATGTGCGCCGGGCTGTCCTCCTCCCCCGGGCAGGCCAAGCCGCTGATGGCGCAAGCAAATCGGGTCGCGACCGGCATCGACCTGCTGCTCGCGCAAAAGATCGCGGGCAAGGGATCGAACCGGCAGGACGTGACGATCGAATGGGCGAGCGTGCAGGGGCTCAACAGCTGGCGCTACGGCTTGGCGATGGCGGCGGGCGAGGACATTCCCGACGAGATGTTCGCCGGCACCGGTGCGCAAATGCGGTACTGGCAAGTGCTGTCGCCGCGGCTCACCCCGGTAAAGCGCGCGCAGTTCGCCGAGCTCGCGGCGGCGCAGGGCGTGCTGTCGAACGCAGCTTTGGTCGATCTATATGGACTGGTCGATGCGGGCGACGAGACCGGTACCGGCGCCAATGCGATCGCGAGTGACCTGAAGAATGCCTATGCTGCATCGAGCCGCGACGGTCGTCTCGATGCGCTGCGCGGGTTGTGGAAGGGCGCCGATGCCGGCGAGTCGGCGCACTATGGACGCTTTGTGCTGACCGCGCGTGCCGCCGCGCGCGTGCCCGTCGCGGGATCGACTGACGGCAGTGACGATTTGATCGCTGCGATGATCAGCGCGGGAATGGACGGGTCGGCGTTGCGCTGGCGCAGCACCGTGGCGCGCGGCAGCTTGGGCTGGGCGTTGATCGCGCTGGCCGATTCGAGCAATTCGGCCCGCTATGCTTCGGGCGATGTCGGCGCCTTCTCGGCCAGCGCCGACAAGCAGAAGATGTTCGCCGCCGGGCTGGCGGGGCTAGCCCGGCTCGATGCCAGCGTCGCGCAGAATTACGGCGTCGATGTCGCGGGCGAGAATAGCTGGACCCGCGCGATCGACCGCGCAGCTGCCGAGGGCCGTCCCGGCGAAGTGATCGTGCTCAGCGCGGTCGGGATGCAGACGACCGACTGGCGCGGCGTGTCGCCGCAAGCGGTGTTCCATATCGTCAACGCGCTGCGCGTCGTCGGGCTGACCGGTTGGGCGCGGATGGTCGCGGCCGAGGCCGTGACTCGGGTGTGACCGGCGCGGCGTCAGGCGACGACCGCGCGCTGATCGAGCGCTTCCTTGAAATGCTGGCCGCCGAAGCCGGGGCGGCGAAGAACACGATTTCGGCCTATGCCAGCGATTTGCGGCTGGCGTCGGCGGTGCTGGGCGGTGGGCTGGCCGACGCGAGCACGGCCGATCTGGCCAAGCTCGGCGACGGCTGGTCGGATCTCGCGCGCTCCAGCGTCGCGCGGAAATCGGCCGCGCTGCGGCGGTTCTTTGCGTTTCTGGCCGACGAGGGGCATCGCGCTGACGATCCGGGCGCCGCATTGCCGCGGCCCGGTGCGCGGCGGGCGCTGCCTAAGGTGTTGAGTCATCACGATATCGACCGTTTGTTCGCGGCGATCGCCGAGCGGCAAGCGCGAACGCCGCCCGATCCCAACGACCTGCGGCTCGCGGCGTTGGTCGAGTTGCTCTACGGATCGGGCTTGCGCGCAACCGAGTTGGTCTCGCTGCCGCGCAACGCAATCCAGCCCGACCGGCCGTATCTGATACTCAAGGGAAAGGGCGGGCGCGAGCGGCTCGCCCCAATCTCCGATCGCTCCCGCGCTGCCGTCGCTGCGTGGCGTAACCATGTCGCAAGTGACCGAGCTTGGCTGTTCCCCTCGGGGAAAAGCCATTTGTCGCGCGTCCGTCTCTACCAACTGATCAAGGCGCTAGCCGCCGAAGCCGGCATCCCGCCCGATCGCGTCAGCCCGCACGTCCTGCGCCACGCCTTCGCAACGCATCTGCTCGAGGGGGGCGCCGATCTGCGCGCGCTCCAGGCGATGCTCGGCCATGCCGATATCGCTACCACCGAAATCTACACGCATGTCGACAGCAAGAAGCTGGTCGAGCTCGTCAACACGCGCCACCCGCTCGTTGACGAGGTCAAGCGGCGGGCCTAACCGGCTGGCAATGTCCACGTTTCTAGATTTCGAAAAGCCGATCGCCGAATTGCAGGGGCGGATCGACGAGCTCCGCGAGACCGCCGCCGATGGCGAGATCAACATCGACGCCGATGTTGCGCGGCTCCAGGCCAAATCAGACGCGCTGCTCAAATCGACCTATGCCAAGCTGACCCCGTGGCAGAAAACGCAGGTCGCGCGGCATTCGGACCGGCCGCATTTCAAGAATTACGTCGCCGGGCTGTTCGAGGAATTCATCCCGCTCGCCGGCGACCGCGCGTTCGGCGACGACCAAGCGATCCTGGGCGGGTTCGCCACCTTTCGCGGCAGCCGTGTGATGGTGATCGGCCACGAAAAGGGCGACGACACCGCGAGCCGGCTCAAGCACAATTTCGGCATGGGCAAGCCCGAGGGGTACCGCAAGGCGATCCGGCTGATGAACCTCGCGGACCGTTTCGGGCTGCCGGTGCTAACGCTCGTCGATACGTCGGGTGCGTTTCCCGGCGTGCAGGCCGAGGAGCGCGGTCAGGCGGAGGCGATTGCGCGATCGACCGAAGCATGCCTGAAACTCAAGGTGCCGATGATCGCGGCGGTGGTAGGCGAGGGCGGCTCCGGCGGCGCGATAGCG
Organism: Sphingomonas bacterium; assembly: GCF_028289855.1. GTDB lineage: Bacteria > Pseudomonadota > Alphaproteobacteria > Sphingomonadales > Sphingomonadaceae > Sphingomonas. The sequence continues at coordinate 3,203 of NZ_JAQGKZ010000122.1, forward strand.
CTGGCGGCGGGCAATCGCGTGCTGATGTTCGAGCATGCGGTCTATTCGGTGATTTCGCCCGAGGGCAGCGCCTCGATCCTGTGGCGCACCGCCGACAAGGCTTCCGAGGCGGCGGACGCGATGAAGATTACTGCGCAGGACCTGAAAGGGCTCGGCGTGATCGACACCATCGTGGCAGAGCCGCTGGGCGGCGCGCACCGCGACCCCGATGCGGCGATTTCGGCGCTGGGCGATGCGATGGAGGAATCGCTGACCAGCCTCCACAATTTGTCGCCCGATCAGCTCAAGCTCGATCGTCGCGACAAATTCCTGGCGATGGGCCGGCTCTAGCGCACGAAAAAGGGCGCCGGATCGCTCCACCGCCCTGATTTCGCTTGGAAAAGGCGTCTTACGAAACCTTCATATTGCTCGACACGTTCGTGAACGTGGTTTTGAGCTTGTTGCCCAAGCCCTGCATCGCGGCGATCGCGGCCACCGCGATCAGCGCGGCGATCAGTCCATATTCGATCGCCGTCGCGGCGCGCGTGTTACGCAGCGCGCTCAGAAATAAGTGTAGCATGTCCCCGATCCCCTTCACGAAAAAGGGCGACGCAACCCGTGGTCGCGCCGCCCTTCTTCAAAAGCTGTAAGCGTTGAGCTTACGAAGCCTTCATGTTCGACGACACGTTGGTGAATGTGGTCTTCAGCTGGTTGCCCAGGCCTTGCATCGCGGCAATCGCGGCGACGGCGATGAGCGCGGCGATCAGGCCGTACTCGATGGCGGTGGCACCCTTCTTGTTGGTGAAAATCTTGCGAACGGTCTTCATGGTTGGTCTCCAGTGTTGCAACTACTTCAGTTACCCGGCCGGAACTGGAGAAGCCCCCTGAACCGACAGTCCGAATCACTAAGCTTGGCAGGTTGATAAAAACTTAAGACCCGGAAAGATCTTGCCGGTCCGGCACTTAGCGAGAGCTCAGTGCGCGGCCTGGACCTTGTTGGAAACGTTGCCCCACAGATCGATGGTGGCGCCGGCGGTCAGTTGCAGGGCGCCGAACATCGTCAGAACGATGACGGCCAGGATCAGGCCGTACTCGACGGCTGTCGCGGCTTTGCGGCACTCGGCCAGCAGGCGAAGCAAGTGCATCATCGTTTTTTTGCCGCGAACGGCTCCCCAATCTAGATCAAGAGGTAAGCGGAGTTCGTTAACGAAAAACTAAAAGGCCGGGAGTTCGATGCAAATGGTGATGCTGGTGGTTGCCGCAGCGCTGACCGATAGCGCGGGCTACGTGCTGATGGCGCGGCGACCGGCGGGCAAGCAGCACGCCGGGTTGTGGGAGTTTCCAGGCGGCAAGCTCGAGCCGGGCGAAACGCCCAAGGCGGCATTGATGCGTGAATTGCGCGAGGAACTGGGAATCGAGATCGATCCCGACGCGCTGGCGCCAATCGCCTTCAGCGAGTCGTCGAGCGGGCGTCATATGGTGTTGCTACTCTACCGGTGCCGGTCGTGGCGTGGCGAAGCGCAGGCGCTGGACGCGGCGGAAATCCGCTGGGTCGCCGTGGATCAGCTTGGCACGTTCGACATGCCGCCCGCCGACCGGCCGCTCGCAGCGGCGCTAGCGGCCGAGCGCTGAGGCCAGAGACGCCGTCGCGCTGCCACGCTTGGCGGGCTTTGGCTGGTCGGGCGAGGGTGCCCAGCCGGTCAGGAAGATGAGGTCGAACCGCTCGGCGACTCGCCCGTCCGGGTCGGCACGGTCGGCAAATGCGTTGGCGGCGGCGGCGATGGCGCGGCGAGTAAGCGGCACGCGCCCGCGCAGAACGTTGCTCGCCGCCATCCCGCGCAGATCGGCGATCAGCCGGAACAGGTCGGGATAGCGCACGCTCAACGTCTCGCCGTCGGCGACCGGCAGCGCGAACCCGGCGCGGACGAGCAAGTCGCCGGCGGAGCGCACATCGATCATCGGGTGGAAACGTGCGGCGGGGCGGTCGGCCTCTGCCTCACGAAAGGCGCCGCGTGCCGTGGTCAACGATCCGCCGCCGACAAATGCGCCAAGAAACAGGCCGTCGGGGCGCAGCGCGCGACGGATCTGCGCCAGCGCACCGGGCACATCGTTGACGCTGTCGAGCACGCCTGCCGAGACGACCAAGTCAAAGCTTCCGGGCTCTACCGGAAGCGCGTCTTCGTCCGCTTGAGCGCCGCCGGCTTGGCGTGAGAAGGCCGCGCCCGCATCAATGCGCATGATATCGGCTCCCGTCGGTGGGACGAATGCGCCGTCGAAACAGCCGAGATCAAGCACGTCATGAAAATCACGCGTCACGCTCGCCAGTCGTTCGCCGATCCCGTCAAGCATCGCCACGCGCAGGAAATCGTACTCGCCATAGCCCGGCGCGGCGCGGTCCCGGCGTCGTCGGCGGGCGGCGCGGTCAAAGATTTCCGGGGAGTCCATTGCGGTCGTACTTGTGCCGCCGTGACGGCGGAGCGACAAGAGCGCATGGGGGTTCGCGACCTGCTCGGCGATGCGTTGGCGCTGGCGTTGCCGCCGCGCTGTCCGGGGTGCGGCGCGGTGGTGCGCGGCGATCATCGTTTCTGCGTCGATTGCTGGGGCTCACTCGATTTCCTCGGCCCGCCATGGTGCGCGACCTGTTGCTTGCCGTTCGCGATCGATCGCGGGCCGGACGCGCAATGCGGCGCTTGCCTCGAAAAGCCGCCGCGCCATGCCGGTGCGCGCGCGGCTGTGGCCTACGGCCCTGTCGCGCGAACGCTCGCGCTTCGGCTGAAATATGGCGGGCGGCTGGCGTTCGCAACGACCGCGGCGCGGCTGATGGCGCGGCATTTGCCGGACGATGCCGATTTGCTGGTGCCGGTGCCGCTCCATCGCTGGCGGTTGTGGGGCAGGGGGTTCAACCAAGCCGCGCTGATCGCCGCCGCGCTGGCGCGGACATCGGGCGTCGCGCACGACTCGCTGGTATTGCGGCGCACGCGCCGGACGCCGGCGCTCAAGGGCATGAACCCGCGCCAGCGACGCCAAGCAGTCCGCGCGGTATTCGCGATCGAACCGGAGCGCCGCGACCGCCTCAAAGACCGCCACGTCGCGCTGATCGACGACGTCTATACCAGCGGCGCAACCGCCGACGCTTGCACGCGCGCATTGCTGAAAAGCGGGGCGGCCAAGGTGACCGTGCTCTGCTGGGCTCGCGTCGTCGGCGACGCGCTCGATTGACAAGCGCGCGCCCGCTCTCCACCTTTTCGCCATGGCAAAGGTCGAAATCTATACCAAGACGTGGTGCCCGTATTGCTCGCGCGCGATGAATTTATTCGCGGCGAAGGGCGTCGAACCGGTCGAATATGACGTGACGATGGGCGGTCCCAAGAAGGCCGAGATGATCGAGCGATCGGGCGGCCGGATGACGATGCCGCAAGTGTTCATCGACGGAAAGCATATCGGCGGGTCGGACGACCTCACAGCGCTCGACGATCGGGGAGGACTCGATCCGCTCCTGGCGGCATGAGGATCGCGCTGCTCCAGATGACCGGCGGGATCGATCCCGCCGCCAATGGAGCGAATATCGTCCGGGCCGTTGCCGACGCCAAGGCGGGCGGGGCGGCGATGCTGTTCACACCCGAGGTATCCGGGCTGGTCGATCGGGACCGCGAACGCGCCGCCGCTAACATCCATGACGAGACGAGCGACCCGGTGCTCGCTACTATTCGCGCAGCGGCGGCGGAGCATGGCCTGTGGGTGCATCTCGGCTCACTGCTGGTCCGCCGCGACGACGGCAAGCTCGCCAACCGCGGGTTCGTGATCGACGACACCGGCGCGATCCGCGCGCGCTACGACAAGATGCATTTGTTCGATGTCGATCTGCCGACCGGCGAAAGCTGGCGCGAATCCGCCAGCTATACCGCTGGCGAGCGTGCGGTGGTCGTCGATACCCCGGCCGGCGCACTCGGCCTGTCGATTTGTTACGATCTGCGTTTCCCCGATTTATACCGCGCGCTTACGGATGCCGGCGCCGAAATCCTGACTGTGCCCGCGGCCTTCACCCGCCCGACCGGTGCGGCGCATTGGCATGTCCTGCTGCGAGCCCGCGCGATCGAAGGAGCGGCGTTCGTCGTGGCGGCGGCGCAGACCGGCGTGCATGCGGATGGCCGCGCGACCTATGGCCATTCGCTCGTGATCGATCCATGGGGCGACGTGCTGCTCGACATGGGCGAGGCGCCGGAACTGGGGTTCGCCGATCTCGACATGGCGCGCCAGACCGATGTTCGCGCGCGCGTCCCCGCGCTGCGGCACCGCCGGCCAATCTCGCGCGTTGAGCGGCTATGATCGTGTTCGACCTCAAATGCGGCAACGCACACGTGTTTGAGGCATGGTTCGGCTCGTCCGCCGATTACGCCGACCAACAGGCGCGCGGGCTGGTCGATTGCCCGATCTGCGGCGATCGCGCGATCGCCAAGGCGGCGATGGCGCCAGCGGTGAGCGCGAAGGGCAACCAGCAGGGCGGTGTCTCACCCGCCGCGATGAAGGCGGCGATGGCAGCGCTCGCGGCGGCGCAGTCGAAGGCATTGGAAGGCTCCGAGTGGGTCGGCGCGGCATTCGCTGGCCGTGCCCGCGCGATGCACGAAGGCATTGAGGATCACGCGCCGATCCACGGCCAGGCGACGATCGCCGAGGCCAAGGCGCTGGCCGAGGATGGCGTGCCCGTCGCGCCGCTGCCTTTGCCGATTATCCCGCCCGAAGCGTGCAATTGACCGGTCGGGGGGCGGACGGTACCTGACGCCGACGTGGTCCCGTAGCTCAGCCGGATAGAGCGCCACTTTCCTAAAGTGGGCGTCGGGGGTTCGAGTCCCTCCGGGACCACCAAGTCGCGCCGGCGATCGAAATAGCGACGCTATTCCGCGCCCTGCGGCGCGACCGGCCGGCGGCGCTCTGGCACCGTCCGACGACGCGGCCCTTCGACTGCCTGCAAGGCAGGCGCTCACGACATGCTTTGCCGCGGCGGGGCAAGTATCTCTCTAGCGACGTACGCTATGAGTTGGCTCCGCCCGGCTCAGCGTACAAACGCAGAAAGGGCGCCGGCGGTGTCCCGCGCGACGCCCCTTCGTGGTAGAATAGCTTACGCCTTGACGTGCTTGGCGATGTGCTTGTTCATTTCGAACATCGAGCACTTGTCGACGCCGAAGACCTTCTTCAGCTTGTCGTCCGCCAGGATCTCGCGCTTGTTGGCGGGATTCTGGAGGTTGTTCTTCTTGTTGTTGTCCCA
>NZ_JAQGKZ010000128.1 GCF_028289855.1 Sphingomonas bacterium
GAGCGAATCCGTGTGAGGCAAGAACGACGCGCAACGTCCGTCGCCCGCCGGACTCACTTGTCGGTGCCTGCCGCCTTCCCCCATTGCCGCGCGACGGTGTAGCCGAGATAGCCGGTGCCGAAGAGCGCGTAGAGCGGGTCGGGAATGCCGCTGAGATACGCGTTCATGCCGGCGGCGATCTCGTTGGCCATTTGCGGCTGTACGGCGGCGATCAGCCCCATCGGGATCGCCCAGAGCAGCAGCGCGTACATCACGTAGAGGAAACTCGGCCGCGCGCGGCTGGTCCAGGGGTCCGCCGATTGCGCCTCCGCCACGATCGCCGAGATCTGCGTGCGAGTCGCCTCCATCTCCTGGCTGCCCTGTAGTTCGAGCAACTTGAGCTTCGCCTCGTCGCGCGCCTTGGGGTCGGGGATCAGCTTGTCGAGCAGCCCGGCGATCGGACCGACGATCGCATCGAGTAACGCCATGATCGTTCTCCTTGGTGAGTAAAACGAATCACGGATAACCTATCTGGTAATTTGTAGGAAAATGGAAAAACACAGGTCAGGCTCGCGCCCAGCTCGACTAGCCGAACGCGATTCCCGCCAGAAGCTTGACGTTGAGCGCGACGATCGCCGCCGCGACGATCCATGCCGCAAGCCGCAGCGCCACCGGGCTGGCGAAATCGCCCATCAGCTTGCGGTCGGCGGTGAACGCCACCAGCGGGATCACCGCGAACGGCAATTGCAGGCTGAGCACGACTTGGCTGAGCACCAGCAAATTGGTCGTCGCGCCCTCCCCAACCAGGCCAATGACCAGTGCCGCCGGGACGATCGCGATTGCGCGGGTGATCATCCGCCGCGCCCATGCCGGCAGCCGAATGTCGAGGAACCCCTCCATCACGATCTGCCCGGCGAGCGTCCCGGTGATCGTCGAATTCTGCCCCGACGCGAGCAGCGCCAGCGCGAACACCACGCTTGCCGCGCCCGCGCCGAGCATCGGCGACAGCAAGCGGTGCGCGTCCTCGATCTCCGCGACGTCGGTGCGGCCCGCGGTGTGGAACGCCGCCGCCGCGAGGATCAGGATCGCGGCGTTGATCAGCAATGCGAAGCCGAGCGCGATCACCGTGTCGGCAGTGGCGAAGCGGATCGCGCCGCGCTTGTCCTCGCCCGCGAACGCCCGCGTCTGCACCACCGACGAATGAAGGTAGAGATTGTGCGGCATCACTGTTGCGCCGAGGATGCCGATTGCGATGTACAGCATCGCCGGGTTGGTGACGATCTGGCTGGTCGGCACAAACCCGCCCGCGACCGCGCCCCAGTCGGGCCGCGCCAGCCACAATTCGTAGACGAAACAGCCCGCGATCACGACCAGCAGCGTCGCGACGAACGCCTCCAGCTTGCGGAACCCTAAGCGCTGCAACGCGAGCAGCAGCATGACGTCGAACGACGTGATCGCGACGCCGGCCAGCAGCGGTAGCCCGAACAGCAATTTGAGCGCGATCGCGGTGCCGAGCACTTCGGCGAGGTCGCAGGCGATGATCGCGAGCTCGCACAGCACCCATAATATCAGTGTGACGGGGCGGCTGTACCGCTGGCGGCATGCCTGGGCGAGGTCCAACCCCGCCGCGATGCCGAGCCGCGCCGACAATGTCTGGAGCAGGATCGCCATCAGGCTCGACAGCAAGACGACCGCGAGCAACGTATAGCCGAACGCCGATCCGCCGGCGAGGTCGGTCGCCCAATTGCCCGGGTCCATGTAACCGACTGCGACCAGATAGCCCGGCCCGACGAACGCCATCGCCCGCCGCCAGAACCCGCGCGCGGGCACGGCGACGCTGGCATGGCTTTCGGACAAGGATTTGCCGAACGCATGGTGCTGAATCGCGTCGCTGGTCGGCGGTGGCGTCACTCGGTTCCCTTGTTGCTGCGCATCGGCCGGATATGCGCGATCCGGCCAGGCGGTTGCGCCGCTATGCTGGGCGGCGGCGGTCCGCGTCAATCGTGGCGGTTAACCTCTTGCCGTCATCCCGCGAAAGCGGGGACCCAGCTTGCAAGGTACCTGCAAAAACTACCGTCGTGAGACGGGCTAACGAACGAGCTGGGTCCCCGCTTTCGCGGGGATGACGATATAAGTTAGATCACCGCCATATCGACCTTATAATGGTGCCACGCCAGGATCGCCGCCGCGCCGCGATGCGGGCGCCATGCTTCCGCCAGCTCCCGGATCGCCTTCTCCGACGGGCGCGCTTCGTGCCCCAGGATCCGCCCGATCTCGATCTGCACCGCCAGGTCGCCCGCCGGCCACACATCCGCCCGTCCTTCGGCGAACAACAGGTAGATTTCCGCCGACCAGCGGCCGATGCCCTTGACGCGGGTGAGCGCGGCGATCGCTTCCTCGTCGTCGGCGGGCAAATTGGCGAGATCGAGCCGCCCGCTGGTCACTTCTTCGGCCAGGCTGCGCGCGTAGCTGGCTTTCTGCCGCGACAGGCCGGCGGCGCGGAGTTGCTCGTCGCTCGCTTTGGCGACATTGGCGGGCTGTTCGAGGTCGCCGCATTGCTCCTCCAGCTTGCGCCAGATCGACGCCGCCGCCGCGACGCTGACCTGCTGCCCGACGATCGTGCGCAGCAGCGTGCCGTAGCCGCGCTCACGCACGCGCGGTTCGGGATAGCCGGCGCGCTCGATCGCTTTCGCGAACGCCGGATCCATCGTGGCGAGCGCATCGCATGCAGTCCGCATCGTCTTCGGAGTGGTCACCATGTTCTGCGGCCTTGATTGCGGGTGCAGCGCGCGGCATGGCGCGGGGCAACCGGATTAGGAAGGATTACCATGCCCAAGCTTATCGTCGTGACGCGCGGCGGGGAAGAACAGGAAATCACGGGCGAGGCCGGCCTTTCGGTGATGGAGGTGATCCGCGACGCCGGGATCGACGAAATTCTCGCGCTTTGCGGCGGCTGTTGCAGCTGCGCGACGTGCCACGTCCATGTCGACCCGGAATTTGCGGCCAAAGTGAATCCGATGAGCGAAGACGAAAACGACTTGCTCGATTCGTCCGCCGACCGCGACGAAACCAGCCGGCTGTCGTGCCAGATCGAATTCACCGATGCGCTCGACGGGTTGAAGGTGCGGATCGCGGAAGAGGATTAGTCCGCCGTGCTCCGGCGCAGGCCGGAGCGTTGGCCTGCCACGACATCGCCAATGACCAGGGCTCCGGCCTGCGCCGGAGCACAGATTCAGCCTCTCGCCGCCACCGCATACAGCGCGATCGCGGCCGCGTTCGACACGTTCAAACTCTCCATCCGCGCCGAGATCGGCAGCTTCGCGAGCTGATCGCAATGCTGCATCGTGTTGTGCCGCATCCCCTCACCCTCGGCGCCGAGCACCAGCGCGACGCGCGCCTTGCCGATCGCGGTCGCCAGCGTGTCGGTCGCCTCGCCCGCCAGCCCGATCCGCCAGAAATTGGCCTCGGCGATTTCCTCCAGCGCGCGCGACAGATTGACCACGCGGACCCACGGCACGATCTCCAGCGCGCCCGACGCCGAGCGCGCGAGCGCGCCGCTCTCGGGCGGCGAATGGCGATCCTGCGTAACGATCCCGAGCGCGTCGAACGCCGCCGCCGAGCGCAGGATCGCGCCGACATTGTGCGGGTCGGTGACCTGGTCGAGCACCAGCAGCGGCCGCTCGTCGCCCTCCCCCGCGCCTTGTTCGAGCAGGTCGCCGAGCCAAATGTCCTCGAGCGGATCGACCTCGATCACCAGCCCCTGGTGCGGCGCGTCATTGGGCACCAGCCGCCCGAGATCCGCCACATCGGCGAAGGTGATCGGGATCACCGGCGGGATATCGAGCCCGGCCAGCGCCTCGCGCGTCGCCCACATCTTGCGCACGGTGCGTTCGGGGTTGGCGAGCGCCGCCAGCACCGGGTGCCGGCCCCAGATGCGGGGCCGGTTGCCGGGGGCCTGGCTCGGGCGATGGCCGCGACGCTTCACCACTTACTCATCGCCATAGGCGAACGGATCGGTCTTGGTCGGCTGCGTCGGCACCGGCGGGCGGGGCAGCGCGTCGCCGTTCGCAGCGTTCCACAGGAACGCCGCCAGGATCACCGCGGCCTGACGCATATCGTCGGCCTTGAGGTGGTCGAACGTGTCGATCGACGTGTGGTGGATCCGGCTGCCATAATCGAGCGGGTCCTGGATGAACTGGAACCCAGGCAGCCCGACCGCCTGCATGAAGACGTGGTCGGTGCCGCCGGTCTTGCGGATCACCACCGACGACGCGCCCATCGATTCGAACGGCTTCAGCCACTCCTCGAAGATCGGCACCACCGCCGGGTTGTTCTCGGCAAAGATGCCACGCAACTTGCCCGATCCGTTGTCGATGTTGAAATAGGCCGCCATCTTCGCCCATTCGGGCTTGGTGGTGATCGGCCAGCGATTGGCCCAGCCCTGATAGCGCGCCAGCCCCGTCGCGGATGAGTTGCCGCTGCGTGTGGCGAAATGGTTTTCGACATAAGCGAGACTGCCGAGCAGCCCCTGCTCCTCGCCCGCCCATAGCGCGAAGCGGATCGTGCGCTTGGGCTTGACTCCGAGCCGCGACAGGATGCGCGCCGCTTCCATGATCATCGCCGAGCCCGCGCCGTTATCCGCCGCGCCATCGCCCGCCACCCACGAATCGAGATGCGCGCCGGCCATCACATAGCTGCCGTCCTTCGCGCTCCCCGGAATGTCGGCGAGGATATCGTAGGCGTTGGTATCGCTGTCGTCGAAGCGGACCTGGTTGTCGATCGACACGGTCGGCGCGAGGCCGAGCCCGGCGAGCCGCGCAAGCCGGCGATAATCCTCCGCCGCGATCTCGACCCCCGGCGTCTTCACCGTGTCGCCGACGCCGAACAGATAGCCCTCGCCGTGGACGAGCTTGCCGTCGAGCCGCGACTTGGTGGCGTACGCGACCGCGCCCTCTTCCTGCAGGAACGCGTCCATCGCCTTGGCGAAACCGAGCCGCCGCACCCCGCGGTCGGCGGCGGCGGGATCGTAGGTCGGCTGGACGAACTGGTCGAGTTTGGCGATGTCGTCGGGGGCGAGCCGCTTAAACGGCGCATCGCCGGGCTCGGAGCCCGTGTCGGGCCTGGTCACCAGCACGATCTTGCCGCGCAGCTTGCCCTTCCACTTGGCGAAGTCGCCGGGAGTCGCCAGCGGCGCGACCACCACTTCGCCCGTCACCGCGCCATTGGTGCCCGGGGTCCAGGCGATCGGGATCGCGGTCAGCTGGATCGGGCGCGGGCTGATCATCCGCACGCTGGAGCTGTCGATCGTCCAGCCGCGACCGAATTCGAACGCCTCCTTGTGGACGTTCGACAGCCCCCATTCGGTGAACTTGCCGCTCGTCCAGGTCTCCGCCTTCCTCATCGCCGGCGAATTCGTCAGCCGCGGGCCGATCTGGTCCGCCAGATATTCGGCGGTCAGCATCACCTGGCTGCGGTTGAATCCTTCGTCCATGATCCGCGTCGTCATCCCCAGGTCGCTCGATTGCGACGCGGCGGGAATGACGAGAGCGGCGGCCGCGACCGCGGCAAGAAGCGATTTGCGCATGAGTGAATTTCCCTGGGAGACGAACGCTAGGCGCACGCTATTGCCGCGCCGCGTCCCGCGCAAGCGCGGCGACCGCGCGTTGACAGCACTGCCGCGCTTCGGCATGGGGCGCCCTCGCTTTTCGAAGCAACCGTGCCTTCGGGTACGACGACCTGGGGACAGGTGGCCGAGTGGTTAAAGGCAGCAGACTGTAAATCTGCCCGTGCAAGCGTACGCTGGTTCGAATCCAGCCCTGTCCACCATCGCCCAGCTCGAGGCGAATAGTGCATTACGGCGCGGTGACGGCCACCTTCAGCGAGGCGGATCTAACGGCGGACGAGGATCGCTTGCGCACCAGACGATCGAATGGCCTTTCGAGGCCCCAATAGGCCAGCAATCCCACCGCCAGCGACGCCACACTGAACAACACCAGCCGGACCGCGATCGGATGGCCGGCGTCCCAGCCGGCGACGCCGACGAAGCCGAAATCCTGGAAAAGGTAGATGGCGTACGACGCCTCGCCGAGCGTTCGCAGCCAGCGTAGCCTGGGCATCCAGTGGTGCCGTTCGAGCATCACCGATCCGGCGAGGATCAGGCTGATCGCCGTGACCGTCGCGACGAACGACAGGTCGTCCCATGCGTCCTCGTACCACCACGCTGCCCAGAGCAGCGACCATCCGCCGATCAGCGCCGCCAGATAGACGCAGCGCCAGCCAAGCCCGCCGGGCCAGCGCCGGGCGCACGCCCAGCCGACCCAGGCGCCGGCGACGAATTCGAGCGCGATCTGGTCGGTGTACGTCAGAAACACCGGATTGTGCGACTCCGGCGCTATCCGTCCCCACACCGTGAGGGCGCCGATCACCGCCGTCATCGCAATCAGCCGCCAGATACCCGGCACCAGCAAGCTCAACGCGAATAACAGGTAGAAGAACGCTTCATATTGCAGCGTCCAGCCCTGATACAGCACCGGATAAATGCCGCCGTCGATGCCGTTTTGCGGGACGAACAGCAGCGACAAAACGACACGCGACACGTCGCGCGAGGCTTGCCAGAAGAAGCCCGGGCGGATGAACGTGGCGCCGACGGTCAACAGCGTCGCGAACCAATATAGTGGCGCGATGCGCAGGAACCGGCGCCACAAAAAGTCCAACGGCCCGATCGATTTGCCCTGCGTTACATAGTACATCAGGAAACCGCTGATCCCGAAGAACAGATCGACGCCCGTCGCGCCGAATTCGAAATCATGCCCTGTTTCGGTCAGCGTATGGAAAACGACCACGCCGATGGCGGCGATCGCTCGCAAATATTGGATCGACCAGATCGTCGATGATGTGGGCGACGTTACGCGATAGCGATCCATACCCCCCACAAATGGGGACTATGTCGGTAGTGAAACGATTACAAGCCGATGGGCGGCGCCGCACGATTGCCAATGGTCATGCGACGCGCGACAAGCGCGGCGGGGAGAAGCGCATGGTCTATTTGCTGGGCGGCTGGCAGAGCGATTTTTCAGCGAATTGGAGCCGCGAGGGAATCGGCCTGGCGGACGCATTTGCCGACACCGTGCGCAACGGACTCGCCGCGACCGCGCTCGATGCGGACGAGATCGACACCGGGCATGTCGGCAATTTCGCCGCCGAATTGTTCGCCGGCCAGGGGCTGCTCGGCGGGTTCTTCGGGCTGGTCGATCCGGCATTCGACGGCTTGCCGACCGCGCGACATGAGGCCGCCTGCGCGTCGGGGAGCGTCGCCGTGCTCGCCGCCAGTGCGGAGATCGACGCCGGGCGCTACGACCTCGCCTGCGTCGCCGGGATCGAACAGATGCGCAATGTGCCGGGCCGCGTCGCCGCGCAGCATCTCGGCGCCGCCGCTTGGGCGGGGTACGAATATGAGGACGCCGAGTATGTCTGGCCGCGCGCGTTTTCCGATCTGGGCGACGAGTATGAGCGGCGCCATGGCCTCAAATATGAGCATCTCGCGCGCATCGCAGAAATCAATTTCGCCAACGCCAAGCGCAACCCCAACGCCCAGACGCGCGGACATGTGTTTAGCGATGCCAGCTTCACCGAGGAAGACGAGGCCAACCCGGTAATCGAAGGGCGCATCCGCAAGACGGATTGCGGGCAAGTGACCGACGGCGCGGCGGTGGTGTTCCTCGCTTCGCCCAAGCGCGCGGCCGAGTATGCGGCGAAGCGCGGCATTCCGCTCGACAGCTTGCCGCGGATCACCGGCTGGGGGCATCGCTCGGCGCCGATCGGCTATGCGGCGAAGATCGCGGCGAGCGCGGGGCAGGATTACGTCTTCCCACAAGTCCGCCGCGCGATCCTGGATGCGCGCGCCCGCGCCGGCGTGAGCGGCATCGCGCAAATCGACGCGGTTGAGACTCACGATTGCTTCACCACCACCGAATATATGGCGATCGACCATCTCGGCCTGACGCCGCCCGGGCAATCGTGGCAGGCCATTGAGGACGGCAGCATCGAGATCGGCGGGCGCTTGCCGGTCAATCCGTCGGGCGGGCTGATCGGGCTCGGCCACCCGGTCGGCGCGACGGGGGTGCGGATGCTGCTCGACGCGCACAAGCAAGTGACCGGCGGCGCGGGCGATTACCAGGTCGAGGGCGCACGGCGAGTGCAGACGCTCAATATCGGCGGATCGGCTACCACGACAGTCAGCTTCATCGTCGAGCGGGAGGCGGCATGACCGTCGCGACGTTGCTCGCCACCAACGCCGCGATCCTCGTGGCGCTGTTCATCGTGCTGTGGCTGATCACGCTCAAGACGCGCGACGTCACGCCGATCGACAGCGTGTGGGCGCTCGGCATGGTACTGCTCGGCTGGGCGACATACGCGCAGACCGGCGGCGATCCGGGGCGCAAGCTGCTGATGATGGTGCTCTGCACGATCTGGGGGGTGCGGCTCGGCGCGTATCTGCTGTGGCGCTGGCGCGGTCATGGCCCCGACCGCCGTTACCAGACGATGTTCGCCAAGGCGAAGGAGCACAAGGGCTGGGGCTTCGGTCAAGCGTCGATGCGGCTGGTCTATCTGATCCAGGCGCCGCTCCTCTTCATCGTCTGCCTGCCGGTCCAGCTCGGCCAGATCGACCCCGCGCCGCCGGTCGGCATAGTCGGGATGATCGGCGCGGGCGTCGCGGTGATCGGGATCCTGTTCGAGAGTATCGGCGACTGGCAGCTGGTCAGCTTCCGCCGCGACCCCAAGAACGCCGGGCAAGTGATGGACCGTGGGCTGTGGCGCTATACGCGGCATCCGAACTATTTCGGCGACGCGTGTACGTGGTGGGGGCTGTATCTGATCGCCGCAGAGAGCGGCACCGGGCTATGGGCGCTGCCGGGACCGATCCTGCTGACTTACACGCTGATGAAATGGTCGGGCGTGCCGACGGTCGAGGGGCGGATGAAACGCAAGAAGCCGGGGTATGAGGATTACGTCCGCCGCACCTCGGGCTTTGTGCCGTGGTTCCCCAAAGCCTAGCCCAGCGCGCCCCGCTCCGCCCAATGCGCGTGCGTGCCGCTGCATATCTTGTGCGGGAGCGCGATGCGGCAGACCGGGCCGTCGGCGAAGCGCTTGCTGTCGATGACGATGCATTCCGACGTGCCGCGATTTTCGTCGGTGATGAAGCTGACGAGGTAACCGTCATCCTCGTCCACCGCGTTCGTGCGCGGGGCGAACGGGGCTTCGCTGGCGTAGCGGCCCTCGGCGAGCGGCAATTCCCATGACTCGCCGGTGTCGAGGTCGTGTTTGACGAAGCCGTTGAACAGGAACCAGCCGGGCTTCGAGGTGGTCGAATAGACGTAGCGGTGCTTGCGGCCCGCGACGCGTTGGTTGATCATGCCGAACTCGAGCACGCGGTCGTCGAGCCGCTCTTCTTTGGTGCTCCCGTCGGCGAGGTTGAAGCGCCAGCGGTGGAGCTTCGACTGGAAGCTGTGCTCGTCGACATAGGCCATCAGATGGCCG
>NZ_JAQGKZ010000137.1 GCF_028289855.1 Sphingomonas bacterium
TCGGCCTTCGACGCCTTGTACGGCTGCGGCTCGTCGGGTCGCGGACGATTTGGCGTGGCGGGCGGTGCTGACGGCTTTTTGGCGGGCGATTTGGCCAAGGGGAAACCTCGTTTCCGTAGGGGATAAAGGCGGCGCTATAGGCTGGTTGCATCGCGGGATTCAATCGTGCGGTGCGGCATAGGCGATCAATTCTGCAGCCAAGCTTTGCCATGGTTGCCCAAGCGACCGCCCCCCGCCTAAGGCATAACCGTGTTTCCCGCCGACCATCCCTTCCGCATCGCCAATTTCCGGGCATACTGGCTGTCGCGCTTCTCCAGTACGGTCGCGCAGGGCAGCATGACGGTCATCATCGGATGGCAAGTCTATTCGATCGCGCGCGACGTGCATCATTTGAGCATCAAGGAAGCCAGCTTCCTGCTCGCGATGATCGGGCTGGCGCAGTTCATCCCCCTATTCGTGCTGACCCCCGTCGTCGGGCTCGCCGCCGACACGTTCGACCGGCGCAGGATCGTGCGCGCAACGACGATCTTGTTGTTGCTCACGCCGGTGATGCTCGGGGTACTGACCTGGCTCGGCCTGCTGACGCTGCCGATCCTGTTCCTCGCCGCGGTGTTCATAGGCATCGCGCGCGCCTTTTCCGGCCCGGCCTATTCGGCGCTTGCTCCCAATCTCGTCCCGCGCGCGACCTTGCCGACAGCGATCGCGGTCAGCTCGATAGCGTGGCAGATCGGCGCGATTCTCGGGCCCAGCCTCGGCGGCACTTTGCTCGCGATCGACCCCGACATTGCCTACGCGACGTCGGCGGGGCTGTTCGCGATCGCGCTCGTCTGCGTCTTTTTGATCGGCAAGGTGCCGCAGCCTGAGGCGCAACCCGACCATCGCCCACTCCACCGCATTATCGAAGGTTTTCGTTACGTCCGCCACAACCGGCTGGTGCTGGCAACGATCACGCTCGACCTCTTCGCGGTGCTGCTCGCCGGGGCGACGGCGTTGCTGCCGGTCTATGCGCGCGACATCCTGCATGTCGGCAGCCAAGGCTACGGTATCCTGTCAGCGGCGATGGGAATCGGCGCGACCTCGACGGCCCTACTCTTCTCGTTCCGCCCGATGAAGTCGAACGTCGGGGTGAAGATGCTGATCGCCGTGGTCGTGTTCGGCTTGGGAATCCTTACCTTCGGCACAGCGCACATCATCCTGCCGCGGTTCGCGTTCGGGCTCGCGTTCGTCGGCCTCGTCGTCGCCGGCGGCGCGGACATGGTGTCGGTCTATGTCCGAAGCTCGCTGGTCCAGTTGCACACCCCCGACGCGATGCGCGGGCGAGTCAGCGCAGTGTCGCAACTGACGATTTCCGCCTCGAACGAACTTGGCGAGGCCGAAAGCGGGCTGCTCGCCTCGTTGCTTGGCCCGGTCGGCGCGGTCGTGGTCGGCGGCATGGGCGCGATCGCCATCACGTTGCTCTGGTCGCGCCTGTTCCCCGAACTCAGGCTTGCAAAGTCTTTCGACCCGCCCGACATCCTCGAAATCGCCCCTCAGCACGGAGTCGCCCAGCCATGAAGGCCAACACCATCCTGGAAACGATCGGCAACACCCCGCACATCCGCGTCCAGCGGCTGTTCCCGGGCGCCGAGGTGTGGATCAAGTCCGAGCGGTCGAACCCTGGCGGATCGATCAAGGACCGAATCGCGCTGAGCATGATCGAAGCGGCCGAGCGCGACGGCAAGCTGAAGCCCGGCGGCACGATCATCGAGCCGACGAGCGGTAATACGGGGGTCGGGCTGGCGATGGTCGCCGCGGTCAAGGGCTACAAGCTGATCCTCGTCATGCCCGAATCGATGTCGATCGAGCGGCGCCGACTGATGCTGGCCTACGGCGCCAGTTTCGACCTGACGCCGCGCGAAAAGGGCATGAAAGGCGCGATCGAACGCGCGCTCGAATTGATCGAGGCGACGCCCAATTCGTGGATGCCGCAACAGTTCGAAAATCCAGCGAACATCGATGTGCATGTGCACACGACGGCGCAGGAAATTCTCGCCGATTTCGCCGACTCGCCGATCGACGTGTTGATCACCGGGGTCGGCACGGGCGGGCACATCACTGGCGTCGCAGAGACGCTCAAGAAGAACTGGCCCAACCTCAAAGTCTATGCGGTCGAACCCGAAGCCTCACCGGTGATTTCGGGCGGCCAGCCCGGGCCGCACCCGATCCAGGGGATCGGCGCGGGGTTCATACCGGTCAACCTTCACACGCAGGCGCTCGACGGCGTGATCAAGGTCGATGCGGGCGTGGCCAAGGAATTCGCACGCCGCTCCGCCAGCGAGGAAGGCTTGCTGGTCGGAATCAGTTCGGGTGCAACACTCGCGGCGATCGCGCAGAAATTGCCCGATTTGTCGGCGGGAACGCGGGTGCTGGGGTTCAACTACGACACCGGCGAGCGCTACCTATCGGTGCCGGACTTCCTGCCCGAAAGCTGATCCATCCCCGGAACGCTTCGCAACAACCTGGATTTTGGCATCGGGCGCGCTTTGCGCTAAGGGCGTGCGCCCGCGCGGCCGCGCTTTTTTTTTCCGAAACAGGTTTGACTTGATCCGTTCGTTGCCCCCGCCGCTTGCCTTGCGCGTCATTCTCGCGCTGGTTGGGCTTGCGCTCGTCGCAATTCCGACGGCAATCGTCCTGTTCGCGCCGCACGCCAAGCCGCTGCCCGCGGTCGCGGTCGCGCAGCGCGTGGTGCCCAAGACCGAATTGCCCCCGGTCGAACCGGTCGAGTTGCAAGCGGTCGCCCCCGAAGACGCCAAGGCGTTCAACGACACTGTGCCCTTTTCCACCGGCCCCAACCCTGCAGCGCGGCCATTCATCTTCTCCGGTGACAACGCCGCCCGCGCGCGCGCGATCGACTGCCTGGCGGTCGGCGTGCTGTACGAAGCAGGCGACGATACCGAGGGCGAGCGCGCGGTGGCCCAGGTCGTGCTCAACCGCGTGCGCCACCCTGCTTTCCCCAAATCGGTGTGCGGCGTGATCTTCCAGGGATCGGAACGCTCGACCGGGTGCCAGTTCAGCTTCGCCTGCGACGGTGCGATGGGTCGCTGGCATCCCAACCCCGCCGCCTGGGCGCGTGCGCGCGAAGTCGCCATCGCGGCACTCAGCGGGCTGGTCTACGCCAAGGTGGGCTACGCCACGCATTATCACACCGACTGGGTCGTGCCCTATTGGAGCGCCAGCCTCGACAAGGTCACCGCGGTCAAGACGCACCTGTTCTTCCGCTGGACCGGCTGGTGGGGCACCCCCGCCGCGTTTGTCCGCAGTGTATCCGGGTTTGAACCTGGGATTGCCGCGCTCGACGGTTTCTCTGCGGCGCATAGCGGCGCCGCCGCCACGCTGGCCGAGGTCAACCCGGCCGAAATCGATAGCGCGACGATCGCCGGCACTGGCGGCGGGCAGCAGGCGCTGTCGATCGACCCGAACAGCTTCCTCGTCACGCTCGACCCGCGCGCCGGCCCCGACTCCTTCACGCAAGTCGCGGCCAAGGCTTGCGGGACGCGCGATTATTGCAAGCTGATGGCGTGGACCGACAAAATGCGAACGCCCAAGGGCTTGCCGCTCGGCCAGGCGCAGATTTCGACGATGGCGTTCAGCTATCTGCGCGACAAGGCGCGCGGGTACGAGAAGGCGCTGTGGAATTGCGGGCAGTTCAAGCGCGCGACGAAGGGCGAGTGCATGAAGCTTCAGGTGCTCGGCACGCCCGCGGCGACCTTGCCTGCGCCCGGAGCGAAGCCCGTAACGACCGCCGCCGGCGCAGTACCGCCCGCCGCAGTGAATTTCACGCTCAAGCCGGTGACGCCAGACGGACTCGGCGGCGTGCGGAAGAAGGAAAGTCTCCCCAAACCCGCCGCAACGCCAGCGCCGACGGCCAAGGCCGAGCGGCCCTAAGCTGCAGCGAACATCTCGGGCGGCAATGCCATCAGCGCCTCCGCCCCGCCCTCGATCTTGCGGCGCAGCGCACCTCCTTCGGGCATGATCCGCTCGGCAAAATAGCGCGCAGTGACGAGTTTGGCGTCGAGGAATGCAGCGTCACCCTTGCCCGCCGCCTTCAGCCGCGCCGCTGCCTCTGCCATCCGCAACCACATCAGCCCGACCGCGACGATCCCCATCAAATGCATATAGCTGTGCGCGCCCGCGCCTACATTGTTCGGATTGGTCATGCCGTTCGCAATGAACCACATCGTCGCCGCCTGAAGCTCGCCATTGGCTTTTTCGAGGGCGGCGGCGAAGTCGGCGGTCGCTGGATCGGCTTTCGCCGCCGCGACCTCCTCGGCCACAACCTTGAACAGTAATTGCACCGCGCGGCCGCCATTCTGCGCCAGCTTGCGCCAGACCAGATCCATCGCCTGGATACCGTTGGTGCCCTCATAGATCATCGCGATCCGGGCATCGCGAACATATTGCTCCATCCCCCATTCCTGGATGTAGCCGTGCCCGCCATAGACCTGCTGCGCATTGGTCGCGATGTCGTAGCCCTTGTCAGTGCCGTAGCCCTTGATCACCGGGGTCAGCAGCCCGAGCAGGTCGGCGGCGTGCTCGCGCTCTGCTTCGGTCGCGGCGGCATGTTCGAGATCCGCCTGGAGCGCGCCCCACAGGCACAAGGCGCGCAACCCCTCGGTCAGCGCCTTGCCGTCCATCAGCATGCGGCGGATGTCGGGGTGGACGAACAGCGTATCGGCCTTTTCCTGTGGCTCGGCCGGGCCCGTCAGCGCGCGGCCCTGGCGCCGGTCGTGCGCATATTGGACGGCATTCTGATAGGCAGTCTCTGCCACGCCGAGCCCCTGCAACCCCACGCCGAGACGCGCGGCGTTCATCATGATGAACATCGCGGCGAGGCCCTTCATTTCCTCGCCGACCAGCCAGCCCTTGGCGCCGTCATAGTTCATCACGCAGGTCGAATTGGCGTGGATGCCCATCTTGTGCTCGATCGACCCGCACTGGACGGCGTTGCGCTCGCCCAGTGAGCCATCGTCGTTGACGAGGATCTTGGGCACCACGAACAGCGAGATACCCTTCGAGCTTTCGGGCGCGCCGGGGGTCTTGGCGAGGACGAGGTGGATGATGTTGCTCGTCAGGTCGTGCTCGCCCGCCGAGATGAAGATCTTGGTACCGGTGATCTTGTAGCTGCCGTCGGCCTGCGGCTCGGCGCGCGTGCGCAGCATGCCTAAGTCGGTGCCACAATGCGCTTCGGTCAGGCACATCGTGGCCAGCCATTCGCCGCTGACCAGGCGCGGCAGGTAGCGCTCGCGCAAGGCGGCGCTGCCATGCGCCTGCAGGCATTCAACGGCGCCGTGCAGCAGGCCGGGCGCCATCGTCCAGCCATGGTTGACGGCGTTCAGCATCTCGTTGAGCGC
>NZ_JAQGKZ010000141.1 GCF_028289855.1 Sphingomonas bacterium
GATCGCATCTTTCGCCTTCTGCTGACCGCGCTCGTCATCCCGGCGCAGGTGGCGATGATTCCGTTGTTCCTGATTTGCAAGATGCTCGGCGTGGTCGACAGCTTCGCGGGCGTGCTGATCCCGTCGATCGCATCCGTGTTCGGCATATTCCTGGTCCGCCAATACGCGCTGTCGATCCCCGACGAGATGCTCGAGGCTGCACGGATCGACGGCGCGAGCGAGGCGCGCATCTTCCGCTCGATCGTGCTGCCGACGTTGAAACCGATCCTCGCGACGCTGGCGACGTTCAGCTTCCTCGGCTCATGGTCCGATTTCCTGTGGCCGCTGATCATTCTCAACGACGGCAGCAAATACACGCTGCCGGTAGCGCTCGCCAATCTGAGCCGCGAGCACGTCCAGGATGTCGAGCTAATGATGGCGGGGAGCGTCGTGACGTTGCTGCCCGTCCTGCTGCTCTTCCTGCTCCTACAACGCTACTACATTTCGGGCCTAATGGCGGGGAGCGTCAAGGGATGAAGAGGTTTATCATGGCTTTAGCCGCACTGGCCGGGATCGCCGCGGCCAAGCCGCCACCGGCACCGCTGCCGCCCGAAGGAGTCCAGACCGCGCAGCCGGCGGCGGCGGGCGGCTATCCGTATCTGGTCTTCGTGCCCAGGGGTTATGGCGCGGACAGTACGCAGAAATGGCCGCTGGTAATTTTCCTCCACGGATCGGGCGAACGCGGCACCGACATCGAGGCGGTCAAGCGGAACGGTCCGCCCAAGGTCATCGACCGGCATCCCGGGTCGCCGTTCCTGCTGGTCTCGCCGCAACTCGAGGAGGGGCTCGACGACAGCCGCTGGGACACCGCCAAACTCGACGCGATGCTCGCCGCGGTCCGCAAGACCTACCGCGTCGATCCAACGCGAATTTACCTTACCGGGCTCAGCCTCGGCGGCTATGCGACATGGGACTGGGCATTCAAGCGCCCCGACCTGTTCGCCGCGATCGTCCCTGTTTCCGCCAATAGCGAGGACGCCAGCCGCGATCCGTGCACGCTCAAGGACATGCCGATCTGGGCATTCCACGGCGATCAGGACGATGTCGTCGATCCGCTGAAGGGCTTTGCGATCATGCATGCGATCGACGCGTGCAAGGGCAGCATCCGGCCCAAAATGACGATCTATCCGCAGATGACGCACGGTTCGTGGGAGCCGGCCTATGACGACCCCGCTTTGTGGCGCTGGCTGCTCGAGCAGCGCCGCATCGAACCCAATCCAACCAGGAAAGCCACGTAATGACCAACCCGTTCCCCGACGATTTCCTGTGGGGATGCGCCACCGCCGCGTACCAGATCGAAGGGTCGCCGCTCGCTGACGGCGCGGGTGCGTCGATCTGGCAACGGTTCAGCCACGATCCGCGGCTGATGGCAGCAAAGGGCGATACCGGCGACGTCGCGTGCGACCATTACAACCGCATGGCCGGCGACGTCGCGCTGATGAAGGAGCTGGACCTCAAGGCGTACCGTTTCTCCGCCGCGTGGGGCCGCGTACTGCCCGAGGGGACGGGGCGGGTGAACGCGGCAGGCCTCGATTTCTACGAGCGGCTGGTCGACACTTTGCTGGCAAACGATATCGAGCCGCTCTGCACGCTCTACCATTGGGACTTACCAGCCGCGCTCGACGATCGCGGCGGCTGGCTCAACCGCGACAGCGCCGACTGGTTCGCCGACTATGGCCGGGTGATGTTCGACCGGCTCGACGGGCGCGTGAAGAAGTGGGTCACGCTCAACGAGCCATGGGTGATTACCGACGGCGGCTACCTCCACGGCGCGCTCGCGCCGGGGCACAGGAACGTGTTCGAGACGCCGGTCGCCAGCCGCAACCTGATGCGCGCGCACGGCGCCGCGGTGAAGGCGTATCGCGACGTCGGGAAGCATGAGATCGGGTTGGTGGTGAACCTCGAGCCCAAATATCCCGCGTCGGATTCTGCCGAGGATAAGGCCGCGACCGCGCGCGCGGCCGCCTATATGAATCGCCAGTATCTCGATCCGGCGATCCACGGCGCCTGCCCCGCCGAGCTTGCCGACATCTTCGGCGAAGCCTGGACCGATTGGTCGGCCGACGACTTGGCGCTCGCCCGGCAGAAGATCGATTTCGTCGGGGTCAATTACTACACCCGCAACGTCACGCGTGCCGACGATTGCTTTCCGGTACGCGCGACGATGGTCGAGCAGAAGCAGGCGACCTACACCACGACCGGCTGGGAAGTGTTCCCGCAGGGGCTGACCGACGTGCTGCTGTGGGTGAAGGAGCAGTATGGCGACCCCGCGATCTACGTCACCGAAAACGGCGCCGCGTTCTTCGATCCACCGGTCGCCGAGCAGGGCCGCGTTGAGGATCCATTGCGCGTATCTTACCTGCGCCATCACATCGCCGCGGTCGGGAAAGCGATCGAACAGGGCGTCAACGTCAAGGGCTACATGCTCTGGTCGCTGTTCGACAATCTCGAATGGTCGCTTGGCTATTCGAAACGTTTCGGCATCGTCCACGTCAATTTCGCGACGCAAGAGCGAACGCTGAAGGACTCGGCCAAGTTTTATCGCGAGGTGATCGCGACCAACGGGGCGTCTCTACGCTAGCGCCGCGTTGGCGCGCTGCTCCGCTTCGGCGTGGAGGACCCAGAAATTGGGCACCGGTTCGCCGGCCAGACGGCACTGCAGCGCGTCGAGGTGCGATCCCCAGCCGCCGCCGAAGCTGCGCGCATCGTCGGCGCCGCGCAGCCCGCTATGCGTCAGGGTCAGCCGGGTGCGCCCGTCGTCGACGGGCGCCAGTTCGAACACCACCGTCCCCGCAGCGCCACCGTCCCAGCTGAACGCGAGCAGATGCGGCGGCTCGATCCGCTCGATCGTCTCGAACCACGATTTGCCGACATTCTTGGCGTAACGTTCGGGCGTCGGCACGTCGCCGTCGGACAGCGCGCCATGGTCGAACGTCAGCCCGAACTTGCCGCCGACGCGCGGCTCGGTGTCGCCGCCCATGAACCATTTGGCGCGCAGCTCGGGCTCGATCAGGTAACGCCACACGGTCTCGACCGGCGCATCGAGCGTGCGTTCGAAGCGCAATTGCTGCGGCGTGATCGTGTCAGTCATGCGTGCTCTCCAAAGTCTCGGCCAGCGACCCGAGGATCGTCGTCCAGCCCTTGCGGGTCTGTTCCTCGTACGCCGCCCATTGCGGGTCCATGTCGTGCGTCAGCGTGATACGCGTGCCGGCATCGGTCGCGGCGAAATCGATCGCCACGCGAGTCCAGGCGCCTTCCTTCGCCGGGTCGGCGCGGAACTTGAATACCAGCCGGTGCGGCCGGTCGATCGCCTCGAATTGCAAATGGTGGTGCGCATCGCCGCTCGCGCGCCGCTCGACGATCAGCGCCCGCCCGCCCACACGCGCGTCGATCTCGCACGTGATCATCTCGCCGTGGGGCGTCTTGAACAGGAAATGCCGCGCCAGTGCGGGGTCGAGCCACGCGTCGAACACGCGGTCGGGCGGCGCGGCGATGTCGTGCGTGACAGTCAGGGTGACGGGATCGGTCATGCCTTGTCGTCCGCGAGCAAGGTTTCGAGGCGATCGAGGCTCGCGGCCCAGACCCTTTCCCATTGCCGCAACCACGCATCGGCCTCGCGCAATCGGTCGGCCTTCAATCGGCACAGCTGCTGGCGCCCGGCCTTGCGGCGCTCGACCAGCCCGGCGCGTTCGAGCACGCCGACGTGCTTGGCCGCGCCGGCGAAGCTCATCGCGAACGGCGCCGCCAGCTCGCCAACCGAGCGCTCGCCCGCCATCAGGCTCGCCAGCATCGCGCGGCGGGTGGGATCGGCCAGCGCCGCGAAGGTCATGTCGAGTCGTTCAACCATATGGTATAATTATGCGCCCAGCGCTAAACTGTCAACCGTTCGGTTTAATGATACTTGGCTTGCCCAATCGCCTGGAGCGCGACACAAAGGAGCGGGGTTGCAGCGCGTTAGGGGGCGGCGATGACGTCGAGAGCGTGGGACGATGATGGGCTGGACGACGGGCTGGAGGATTGGGAGCGCGACCTGACGCGGCCCGACGGCTTTCCGTTGGTCGCGACGCTGGCGGGGTCGGTTGCGATCATCCTGGCCGCGTTCTTCGCATTCAATTTTCTGACGATCGACGTCATTGGCCATGTCGCTGCGGTGCTCGGCGTGGCGATTCTGGTGGCGGCTGTTGTGTTCGCCGGGACGTGGCTGCTGACACTGCGCCACGCGACACTTGGCTGGAACGTGATAGCGGGCGGCGCATTCGCCGGTATCGCGCTGATGTGCGTGGTGGTCGTACTGGCGATCGACGCGGCGGGAACTCAGGCCGATGCCCGCACCGTCCGTCTGATCAAGATCAACGCTCAAGGCGAGCCCGCGCTGCCGCCCGGTGTCAAGGGCGGGCCGATCACCGCGGCCGCGATGGATTTCCTGCGCCAGGCGCTTGTCGAGCGCCACAGCCGTGAGAACTTTACGCGCGGGCTTGGGCTCGATCGCCTCGCCAATGCCAGCGCGATTCTGCGCGAGCCCGATCTGGTGCGCGATTGCGGCCGATTCGCGCGCAGCGCACCGCGCATCGACGAGATGGACCGTGCGCTACTCGCCAAGGCGCAGGCGTTCCGCGCTCGGCTGGGCGCGATCGTCAAGGATGCGGGGATGCGCGAGGCGTTGCTCAAGGGGTTCGACGATTCGGTCGGATCGGGTAGCGCCGATATGCGCGACACCAACCGGTTGACGCATAATCTGTTCGATCAGGCGGGGCCATTGTGCACGCTGCTATCCGCGCGGCGCTGGAAGCCGATGGGCAGCATGTTCATGTTTACGTCGGCAGGCGATCTCGCGGCGTTCAACCGCTCGATCACGCCATGGAACGAGCTGATCCGCGATCTGCAGGCGGTCGCGGCGCGGCAGCAGGCACGGATGAGCGAATCGGGTATCGTCGACGCCCAGTCGCGGCTCTGATCACTCTTCGGAAGCGTCGTCGCCGTCGGGCTGTGGATTCGCCGGACGGCGGCGAAACCCGCCGCGTCCGGGGCGGTAATCGTCCACTGGCGGCTCGATCCTCGGCAACTCGCCGCGCGTAATGCGGCCGTCATGGTTCTTGTCGAGCACCGCGAACCGGTCGAGCGCGGCGATGCGGAACTCGCCGGCATCGACGCCGCGATTGAAATTGGTGTCGGCGACCACGACAGGTTCGGGATAGTCGAAGAACGAATAGCGCGCGGCGCCGCGCTTGGTGTCGGCATAGCGCGGTGTCTTCGCCTCGCCCCCGCCGTTACCGAACGACATGCCGCCTGGGCCGCCGCCGCCGCCACCGCGACGGCCCCCACCGCCGCCGCCACGCCGACCGCCTCCACCGCCGCGCGGCG
>NZ_JAQGKZ010000142.1 GCF_028289855.1 Sphingomonas bacterium
CCTGCACCGCGAGATATTCGACGATGCGGTCCTTGACCTTCTCCAGCGCGTAATGATCCTCGTCGAGCACCGCCTGCGCCGCCGCGATATCCTTCTTGAGCTTCGACTTCTTGCCCCACGGCAGCCCGAGCAGCACGTCGAGATAGTTGCGCACCACGGTCGCCTCGGCCGACATCGGCGCCATCGTCTTGAGCTTCTTGAGCTCGGCGGTCGCTTTGGTCCGCGCTTCCTTCGACAGCTTGAGCGTGGCGACCTTCTGGGTCAGCTCGGCGATCTCGTCGCCGTCGCCTACCTCGCCCTCGTTGCCGAGCTCGCGCTGGATCGCCTTGAGCTGCTCGGTGAGGTAATATTCGCGCTGGGTCTTCTCCATCTGGCGCTTGACCCGCGACTTGATCTTCTTCTCGACCTGCAGGACGCCGAGTTCGCCCTCCATGAAGGCGTAAACCATTTCGAGCCGCTTCGACTGATCGAGTTCGATCAGCAGCGCCTGCTTGTCGGCGACCTTGATCGCGATGTTGCCCGCGATCGAATCGGCGAGGCGCGACGCTTCCTCGATCTCGCTCATCTGCACCGCGGTCTCGGCCGGCAGCTTGCGGTTGAGTTTCGAATAATTCTCGAACTGATCGACCACCGACCGCATCAAAGCGGCGATTTCGACGCTCTGGATCGCCTCTTCGTCCACCCGCTCGATCGTGGCGGTCAGGTGATCGCCGCTACCCGATAATTCGGTCAGCGTGGCGCGCGCCTTACCCTCGACCAGCACGCGCACCGTGCCGTCGGGAAGCTTGAGCAACTGCAGGATCGTCGCCACAACGCCCATGTCGTACAAATCGTCGCGACCGGGATCGTCCTGACCGGGATCGAGCTGCGCGACGAGGAAAATCTCCTTGTCGGCGGCCATCGCGGTTTCCAGCGCGGCAACCGACTTGTCGCGGCCGACGAACAGCGGCACGATCATGTGCGGAAAAACAACGATGTCGCGCAGCGGCAATACGGGGAAGGATTGGGTCATGGATACTCCGAGTGCGCCCAACCGGGACGCATCTGACCCTCTATATGGGATTGGTAAGCGTTCCATCAATCGCCGACTCCCGCTGCGCATCGCGATGCTGGGGATAAGCGCGAGTTTGGCGGCGACGTCCGGGGCCGCTACGTTGCCCAAGAAGGGCGAGCCGCCGCTCACCGGGCAGACTCAGCGGTCGGGCGGGCCGATCGATCCCGACCAGGCCAAGCTGCAGTTCGATATCGCCGATTTGGCGATGGAGGTGTTGCCGGAAACGCAGAAGATCAAGAGCCTCGCCCGGCTGATCTTCACCGCCAAGGCGCCGATCGACAAATTGGTGATCGATCTCGACCGGAATCTGGGGCCAAGCGCGATCGCGATCGACGGCCAGCGGCTGCCGGCGAGTGCTTATGCCAATCCCGACGGCCGGCTGACGATCAAACTGCCGCGCACCTATGCCACGGGCGAGAAGCTGATTGCGACGATCGCTTACGGCGGGACGCCGCACGTCGCGGTCAATGCGCCGTGGGACGACGGCATGGTCTGGTCGAAGACCAAGGACGGTCGCCCCTGGATCGCGAGCACCAGCGAAGGCTATGGCTGCGATATTCTCTGGCCGTGCCTCGACTTTCCGACCGGCGAGCCGGGTAAGGTCGCGCTGCACATCACCGTGCCAAAGGGCCTAAAGGCGCCCGCCAACGGCGTGTTCAAGGGAATGGACACCGAAATCGACGGGCGGACGACGTGGAACTGGGAGATCAACCACCCCAATACTTACGCGATCGCACTCAATATCGCGCCCTACGAAGTGATCGAGGGCAGCTACAAGAGCCGCTTCGGCAACAGCATCCCTATGTTCTACTGGTACCTGCCCGGCGAGGAAGCACAGGCCAAGGCGCTGTTCGCCGAATTCGCCCCGACGCTCGATTTCTACGAGGCCAATGTCGGCCCCTACCCGTTCGGCGACGAGAAGGTCGGTGTTGTGGAAACACCGCACCTCGGCATGGAGCACCAGACCATCAACGCCTATGGCAACGCCTACAAGAAGGCGCCCGAAGGGTTCGACTGGCTGTTCCAGCATGAGTTCGGCCACGAATGGTTCGGCAACCAGGTCACCGCCGCCAATTGGGACGATTACTGGCTGCACGAAGGCTACGAGCAATACATGCAGCCCGCGTACGGCCTGTGGCGTGAAGGTTTCGCGCGCTACGCCACGATGATGGACAAACAGCGCAACCAGATCCTGAATTACGTGCCGATCGTCCGCGACCGCGAGGTCACCGAAGAGGAAGTGTACGAGCTCGCCAAGGGCGGACCCGGCCAGGATATCTACAACAAGGGATCGTGGATGCTCCACACCCTGCGCTGGCTGATCGGCGACAAGGATTTCTGGGACGTCACGCGATTGGAAGTCTACGGCCGCACGGACCCCAAGCCGGGCAATTTCGCGCCGCGCTACGGATCGACGCGCGAATATCAGGGCTTCATCGACAAGGTGACGGGCAAGGATTACGCTTGGTTCTTCGACGTCTATCTGCGCCGCGCGGCGCTGCCCGAACTGGTCGAGGCGCGCAGCGGCGACAAATTGACCTTGCTGTGGATCACCCCCGACAATCTACCATTCCCGATGCCGATTGAGGTGATGATCGGCGACAAACTGGTCAAAGTGGCGATGCCCGACGGCACCGCGACGATCGATGCGCCCGCGGAGGTGCGGGTAGTGGTCGATCCGTTCGCGCGGGTGCTCAAGCGATCGAAGGCGGTCGAGGACTATCAGGCCGGGCAGCGCAAAGGCTAGGGAGACGAGATGAACAATTTTCCCAACGATCCGGTCGGCTTGCCAGGATTCGCCGCGCTCATGCTCGGCTTTGTCGTGTTTTTCGCCGCGTTGATGGTGGCGCGGATGCGCGCGACGAAAGAGGCTGCGGCGCCGATTGCCCAGAAGGCGTCGGTCACTTGGCTCTGGATCATCGTTCAGGGCATCGGCATCGGCATTATCGGCTTCGGCCCGATCCGCGTCGCGCTGGAGGCTGGATCGACCAAGGCGATCGTCGAGGGGCTAGCGGTGGCGCTCCTGATGGGTAGCGCGATCGCCCTGTTCAATGCCTCATCCCGCGCAATGGGCAAGAATTGGGCGCTGGTCGCGCGCACTCGCTCCGATCACACGCTCGTCCAGAACGGACCGTTCGCCTGGATGCGCCATCCGATCTACGTCGCGCTGTTCCTCTACATGATCGCGATGGCGGTCGCGTTCGGCCATATTCGCAACCTGGTTGTGGGCATCCCGCTTTACATGCTCGGCACATGGATGCGCGTCACGCACGAGGAGCGGTTGCTCAGGACGCAATTCGGCGCGGCATATGATAACTATGCCGCGCGGGTGAAACGGTTCGTGCCCGGGTTGTTCTAGAAGCCGAACTCCTTGCCGTAGAAGCTCTTGATGTCGAACCAGACCTCGCGCTTTTCGCCGGTGTCCGGTACCGTCCCGGTCAACATGTCGTAAGGGTGGCCGTCGTCGCCCATGATCAGCGACTGCATCTCGACCTTCAGCCCCAGCTTGCGCATGATCGCATATTCTTCGTCGATACTCTTGACCTTATACGCCGTTTGCTTGGTCGCGCCCTTTACGTCGGCCGCCGGTGTGGCAGTTGGCGCCGGTGCGGGCGTATCCTGCGCGCCCGCCGCGACGGGAACGAACAACAGCGTAGCGGCGAGGAGATATCTGATCATCGCCCGAACCTATCGCGACGGCGCGCGGCGTCAATCTGGTTGACGCAGCATCGACCAGAATTTGGGACCGCCTTTGGGGACGTTCCACTCACTCGTCACCACGAAGCCCAGCGACTGATAGAGCCCGACGTTCCGCTCGGTCGCGGTCTCCAGATAGGCGGGCAGCCCGTCCGCGGCGGCGCGCGCCAGGCCTTCACGGATCGACGCGCCACCCAGACCCTTGCCCTGCTGCGCCGGATCGACCCCCGCGATGTGGAGATACCAATGCCGCTCGGGCGGCGCGTGCGCATCGAGCGCATCGCCGACGCGCAGCGCGCGGGGGAGCGCGAAGCCGAGCGTCGTCACCAACGGGACGGCGCGGCGTAGCAGGTCGAGCGTGCCCGCCACGGGCGTGCCGGGGCGCTGCCACAAGGTCGCGGCCTCAGCGTCCCCGGTGACCAGCCGCATCCCGGGAGCATCCGCGTCGAACAGCAGGCCGAACAGCTTCGGCAGCCGCTTCGCGCGATCGCGCGGATCGGGGAAGATGTACGCCATCGCCGGGTCGTCGGCGAACGCGCGGGCGAGCATCGCGGCGATGGCGGCGCGGTCAGCAGGGACGGCGTCGCGGATCATGCCGCTCTGGCGCACCCCTCGGGCTTCACCACGCGCTTGGTCGAGACGGGATAGCGGTCGAGCAGGTGCGCGGGGCGGATCGGCCGCGGGACGAAACCGCCACCGCAATTGGGGCACACACCAGCCAGCTCGCCGCCAACGCAATCGGCGCAGAAGGTGCACTCGAACGTGCAGATCCGCGCGTCCTCGCTCTCCGGCGGCAAGTCGCGGTCGCAGCATTCGCAATTGGGGCGGAGTTCAAGCATGACCTCTCCCCAACGCGAACTTACGCCGCGTCGCCGGTCTTTTCCTTCTTGGCATAGACGCGGATCGGGTCCTTGGTGCCGAGCACCACGTCCTTGTCGATCATCACTTCGTCGACCCCGTCCATCCCGGGCAGGTCGAACATCGTGTCGAGCAGGATGCCCTCGAGGATCGAGCGTAGCCCGCGCGCGCCGGTCTTGCGGTCGATCGCCTTCTTGGCGACCGTCACCAGCGCGTCGTCGGTGAAACCGAGCTTGACCGTCTCCATGTCGAACAGCTTCTGATATTGTTTGACCAACGCGTTCTTGGGTTCGCTCAGGATTTTGACCAACGCGATCTCGTCGAGGTCCTCGAGCGTCGCGATCACCGGCAAGCGGCCGACGAATTCTGGGATCAGCCCGAACTTGAGCAAATCCTCTGGCTCGACCGCCTTCAGCGTCTCGCCGGTGCGGCGCTCGTCCGGCCCGGCGACATGCGCGCCGAAGCCGATCGACTTGCCCTGGAGGCGATCGCCGATGATCTTTTCTAGGCCCGAAAACGCGCCGCCGCAGATGAACAGGATGTTGGTCGTGTCGACCTGGAGGAATTCCTGCTGCGGATGCTTTCGCCCGCCCTGCGGCGGCACCGACGCGGTGGTACCCTCCATCAGCTTGAGCAAAGCCTGCTGGACGCCCTCACCCGACACGTCGCGGGTGATCGAGGGATTCTCCGCCTTGCGGCTGATCTTGTCGATTTCGTCGATATAGACGATCCCGCGCTGCGCGCGCTCGACGTTATAGTCGGAGGCCTGGAGCAGCTTGAGGATGATATTCTCGACATCCTCGCCGACATAGCCCGCTTCGGTCAGCGTCGTCGCATCCGCCATCGTGAACGGCACGTCGAGGATGCGGGCGAGCGTCTGCGCGAGCAGCGTCTTGCCGCAGCCGGTCGGGCCGACCAGCAGGATGTTCGACTTGGCGAGCTCGACATCGGCGCCCTTCGCGCCGTGGTTCAGCCGCTTGTAATGGTTGTGCACCGCCACCGACAGCACGCGCTTGGCGCGGCGCTGGCCGATCACGTAATCGTCGAGCACGTCGCAGATTTCCTGCGGCGTGGGTACACCCCCGTCCTTCTTGCTGACGAGCGCCGACTTGGTTTCCTCGCGGATGATGTCGTTGCACAGCTCGACGCACTCGTCGCAGATGAACACCGTCGGCCCGGCGATGAGCTTGCGCACCTCGTGCTGCGACTTGCCGCAGAACGAGCAATAGAGCGTGCTCTTCGAGTCGCCGCCGCTGAGTTTCGTCATTCAAACCATCCTATGGCGCCACCGTTGCGGAAGCGCGTTCGAGCGTCGGTCAGTGTAGACCGACGCCCTTCCGTATCACAATCACCAAAATTTGCCGTTTACGACGTTGCCGTTTCGCCCCGGCTTACGTCGCAGACGCTTCGTCCGAAACCGCCGGACGCTTTTCGAACACTTCGTCGATCAGCCCGAATTCCTTGGCCTCGTCGGCCTCGAGAAACTTGTCGCGGTCCATCGCGCGCTCGATCTCCTCCAGCGGCTTGCCGGTGTACTTCGCATACAGCGTGTTCATCCGGTGCCGGATGCGCAGGATTTCCTTGGCCTGGATCTCGATGTCCGACGCCATGCCCTGCGCCCCGCCCGACGGCTGGTGGATCATGATCCGCGCGTTGGTCAGCGCGACGCGCATGCCCGGCTCGCCGGCCGCGAGCAGGAAGCTGCCCATCGACGCCGCCTGGCCCATGCACACCGTACCGACGCGCGGCCGGATATATTGCATCGTGTCGTGGATCGCCATGCCCGCCGTGACGACCCCGCCCGGCGAGTTGATGTACATGAAGATGTCCTTTTTCGGATTTTCCGATTCGAGGAACAGCAACTGCGCGCTGATGACCGAGGCCATGTGATCCTCGACCCCGCCGGTGACGAAGATGATCCGCTCGCGCAGCAGCCGCGAATAGATGTCGAAGCTGCGCTCGCCGCGGTTCGACTGTTCGATGACGATCGGCACGAGCCCGCCGGTGATCGGATCGACGCGATAGCCCGGAGGCGCGAAATTACCGGTTTCGAACGGATTGTGCATGTGAGTTCTCGTGGTCCTTATGCCCTTGCCCGGCTTACATCGGCGCTCGGTTCGCGGGGCGCAAGGGGGCAGGATGATGAACGCGGCGGGCAGGGTCGGATCGGCCGGAAGTAGACAAAGACGACACCCCCTTCCGACTTTGCAGTGTCAAAAGTCACACCCTCCTCGTGCGTGCACGGCGCGCACCTGTTCGAAAACCGACAAGGATAACGCTCGACAAGGCTGACAGGCGAAATCCTACATTGCCAGCGCGATCTTGCGCGCCGTCCTTCGCAGCCCCAATTTGACGCCAAGGGAGGAACGATCATGAGCTCAATTCTGGTCACCGGCGGGTCGGGCTTCGTCGGCGGGCACGTCATCCTGCAATTGCTGGCGGCGAGCCACACCGTGCGAACGACGGTGCGCAATCTGTCCAAGGAAACGGCGGTGCGCGAGGCGCTGGCCAGCGCCGGGGCGACCAACCTCGACAAATTGACCTTCGTCGCCGCCGACCTGGAAAAGGACGACGGCTGGGCCGAAGCGGTCGCGGGGTGCGAGTTCGTCCAGCACGTCGCCTCCCCCTTCCCGATCGCGCAGCCCAAGGACGAGAACGAGCTGATCCGTCCCGCGGTCGACGGTACGTTGCGGGTGCTGAAGGCGGCGCGCGACGCGGGCGTGAAGCGCGTCGTGCAGACCTCGTCGTTCGCAGCGGTCGGCTATGGCCACGGCCATCGCGACACTGTGTACGACGAGACCGACTGGACCGACGTCAACGGTCCCGCCGTCCAGCCCTATATGAAATCCAAGACGCTGGCCGAGCGCGCCGCGTGGGATTTCATCGAGCGCGAGGGCAACGGGATGGAGTTGGCGGTGGTCAACCCGGTCGGCATTTTCGGGCCCGCGCTCAATAACGACCTCTCGACGTCGATCGAACTGGTCAAGCAGATGATCGAGGGCAAATTGCCCGGCGCGCCGAGGCTCTATCTCGGCGCGGTCGACGTGCGCGACGTCGCGGGGATGCAGGTCAAGGCGATGACCGACCCGGCGGCCAAGAACCAGCGCTTCCTGGCGGTCGCCGCCGGCGCGCTGTCGATGTTCGAAATGTCCGAAATCCTGCGCGCGGGACTCGGCGACAAGGGCCCGAAGAAGCGGATGCGCGAGTTGCCCGACTGGCTGGTGCGGATCGTCGCGATCTTCAACCCGCTGGCGCGCGAGGCCGTCCCGCGGCTGGGTATCAAGGGCGAGGCGAGCAACAAGAAGGCGCGTGAGGTGCTGGGGTGGCAGTTTCGGTCGAACGAGGAAGCGATCGTCGCCAGCGGCGAGAGTCTGATTCGGCTGGGAATCGTCGGCTAACTATTGAAACCAAGCCGTGCTCCGGCGAAGGCCGGAGCGTTGGCAAGGCCAACGAACATCGCCAGCGCTCCGGCCTGCGCCGGAGCACGGAGAGGACAGAATGACCAACGACAACGCGCCTTGGCACGCGCACATCTATTATGACGCACCCCAGCGCGACGCCGCCGAGTTGCTGCGCGCGGACTTCGCAGAGATGATGGTGGAAGACGAGGTGCCGGTGCTGTTCGTCGGCCGGATGACCGACCGCCCCATCGGCCCGCACCCGATCCCGCAATTCGAGATCCACTTCGCCGAGCCCGGCGCCCCGGCGATCGTCGCGGCGATCGAGCGCAGCGGACTGCGCGCGCTGGTCCATCCGCTGACCGACGACGATGTGGCGGATCATACGACGCTGGGGCATTGGATTGGCGAGCCGCTGGAGCTGGACCTTAGTGTGCTCGACCCGCCGGGCGAGAATAAGGGCGTGGCGCGGTTCGGGAAGGGTGATTTCTAAGGGACCGACGGTATCCGTGCCTGGATGGAGGTGACCGCAAAGCAGATATTAAATTCATTCTCCACAGCTAAAGTCTAGCTTTACCAATCTCTTATCCATCCCCATTTTCGCAGTGAACACGACCGTCCCTGCACATCCGACGTTTTTAACCCAAAGTGCGACCGTCGATGTTCCGTTTCGGCTTGTTAGTAAGCCTGGTAGAATTCGACTGGCTAAAATTTTGCCTTTGAGGTCGGTGGCGGTGAGCGTGATAGGCTCGCGAATATTTTGCTGCCCGTCGCTTCTCAAATCGATCGTGAAGAGAGCATCGTTCGCAATTTCTTCGGCATCACCTTCGCCAATGATCGTGTTCCATAGATTGAATTTGCGGGGCGGCGCTATGTTGTCTGAAAGTCGCCCGGTTCCCTCATACCAAAGGCGAACGCTGGGATTAGTCAGATAGGCACCTCCGGAAGCTGCGGCAGCCTGCACGCTTAAGACCGACCAGAGTAATAAGAACCGTACGAAAACGCGCCGCAAGGACGAACGAGTCATTATCCAGCTCCAGTGCAGATGGTTGGATCACTTGCGGACTAGCACGACTCCGCCAGGCGCCGGATGTGCCAGATACGCCAGCCGCCGTACCTCTCGCCGGCCCCGCACCACGGTGTCGAGGATTAACCCGGCGAAGAAACATAGTGCCGCCAAAATAATAAGCCCCGTCGCCAGAATCGCGGTCGGGAAGCGCGGGACCAGGTGCGTCTGCAAATACGTGATCGCCAGCGGCACGCTCAGCACGATCGCTGCCAGCGCGAGCAGCGCGCCGATGCTGCCGAAGAACAATAACGGCCGCTCGATGCGATACAGCGTCACGATCGTCGCCCCGATCCGCCAGCCGTCGCCATAGGTGCTGAGTTTCGACACCGACCCCTCGGGCCGCGCGAAATAGCGTGTTTCGACCTCGCCGACCGGCATGCGCAATTCGAGCGCGTGGACGCTGATCTCGGTCTCGATCTCGAACCCGCCGGTCAGCACCGGGAAACTCTTGACGAAGCGCCGCGAGAAGACGCGGTAGCCCGAGAAGATGTCGGTGAAGCTGCGCCCGAACAGCCGCGCGAGCAGCCCGGTCATCGCGCGGTTGCCCATCACGTGGCCGCGCCGATACGCCTCGGCGGCTTCGTGGACGCGGGTACCGACGACCATGTCGAGCTGTTCGTCGAGCAACCGCTTGACCAGTTGCGGCGCGGCCTCGGCGTCGTAGGTCGCGTCGCCGTCGGCCATGACGTAGATGTCGGCGTCGACATCGGCGAACATGCGGCGGACGACATTGCCCTTGCCCTGCATGCGCTCCGACCGGACGATCGCGCCGGCGGTGCGCGCGACATCGACCGTCCTGTCGCTTGAATTATTGTCGTAGACGTAGATCACGGCGTCCGGCAGCGCGGCGCGGAACCCCGCGACCGTCTGCGCGATCGCGGTTTCCTCGTTATAGCAGGGCAGCAGGACTGCGATGCGTGGTTCTGTCGTCACTCAACCCCCCGTCGTCACCCGGCCTCGTGCCGGGGTCCACCGGGCGGCCAGGTGAGAAGCTAGAGCTTCTTGTCCGTAGCTTGCGGCACCGTGGACCCCGGCACAAGGCCGGGGTGACGGATTTTACTTCTTCGCCGGCGCCTTCTTCGCGGCGGGCTTCTTGGCGGGCTCTGCCTTGGCAGCGGGAGCCGCCTTGGTCGCCGCCTTCTTCACCGGCGCGGCGGGCTTGGGCTCGTCCTTGGGCGCTTCGACCTTCTTGTCGGCCTTGGACGGCGCAGCCTTGGTGGCGGCTTTCTTCGCCGGCTCCTCGGCCTTCGCCTTGGCCTTCTTCGCCGCCTTGGGCTTGTGATTGTCGTGATCGTGGCTGTGCGTGCCGGTCGAGAAGCCGTCTTCGGACTCGATCGCTTCCTCGAGCTCCTCGCGAGTCACTTCGCGGTCGCTGATCGTCGCGGTCGAGAACAGGAAGTCGACGACCTTGTCCTCGTACAGCGGCGCGCGAAGTTGCGCTGCGGCCATCGGCTCCTGCTGGATATACTGGATAAAGCGCTGCTGGTCTTCCTGGCCGTATTGCTGCGCCGCCTGCGCGATCAGGCGGTTCATTTCCTGGCTGGTCACCTCGACGCCATTGGCTTGGCCGATTTCCGACAGCAGCAGCCCGAGCCGCACGCGGCGCTCGGCGATCGCGCGGTAATCGTCCTTTTCGCTCTCCATCTCGACCAGAGCGGCCTCCGGATCGGGCTCGTGGGTCGCTTCGTGCTTGAGTTGCTCCCAGATCTGCGCGAACTCGGCCTCGACCATCGACGGCGGCACGTCGAAATCGTGCCCCGCGGCGAGCTGGTCGAGCAGCTTGCGCTTCATATGGGTGCGCGTGAGACCATTGAGTTCCTGCTCGACCTGACCCTGCAACAGTTCCTTGAGCTGCGCGAGATCCTTGAGTCCCAGCGACGTGGCGAGCGTATCGTCGATCTTGGTCTCGCCCGCGGTCTTCACCGACTTGGCGACCAGGTCGAACGTCGCCGGCTTGCCGGCCAGATTCTCGGCCTGGTAATCGTCCGGAAAGGTGACGTTGATCTGCTTCTCGTCGCCCGCCTTCATCCCGACGACCTGGTCTTCGAACCCGGGGATCAGGCGGCCGCTGCCGATCTCGACCGCCATATCGGTGCCGGTGCCGCCATCGAACGCGACGCCGTCGGCGGTCTTGCCGACGAAATCGACCGTGACGAGGTCGCCCTGCTTGGCCTTGTAGCCGTCCTTGGTGTCGTTCCACGACTTCTGCTGATCGGCGAACTTCTGGAGCTGCGCCTGGATCGCCGCGTCGTCGGTCGGGACGGTCAAACGCTCGAGCTTCAATTTGTCGATCGCCGGGGTCGGCACGTCGGGCAGGATTTCCAGCTCGACCTTGAGCTCGGCGTCCTGGCCGGCTTCGTATTCGTTCTCGAGGCTGACCGAGGGCTGCATCGCGGGACGCAGCTGGTTGCTGGCGATCAGCTGCTGGATACCGTCCTGGATCGCGGTGTTGAGCGCGTCCTGCGTCAGCGCAGGCCCGTGCATCTTGCGGATCAGGTTCGCGGGCACCTTGCCGGGGCGGAAACCCGGCATCTTGATCTGCGGCGCGACCTTCCTGACCTCGGCCTCGACCTTGGCGTCGATTTCCTTGGCGGTGATGGTCAGCGTGTAGGCGCGCTTCAGCCCCTCGTTCAACGTCTCGACAGTCTGCATCTCAGGCCTTTGTACGAAAAGGAAAAATCTGGTCGGTGCCGTCCCCCGCTCGTCACGGGGACTGGTGCGGGCGAAGGGACTCGAACCCCCACATCTTGCGATACTTGGACCTAAACCAAGCGCGTCTACCAGTTCCGCCACGCCCGCTTGGGACACCGCCGGTCGGCGGCGTCTATAGCA
>NZ_JAQGKZ010000038.1 GCF_028289855.1 Sphingomonas bacterium
ATGGTCGTCTGAAGCCCCGCAAACACCTGCACCTCGAACCCCTGAACGTCGCATTTGATCGCGTCGATCCGGCCCGCGGCGTGCGCGCTGACATAAGCGTCGCCCGCCTCGATCCGCGACGTACCTATACGAGTCAGTGGGAGGTCATATTGATCTGTCGTCACGAACGTGCCGAGCCCCTGGTTCGTGCCGACCGGGGCGAACAGGTCGAGATCGGCCGATGTCTCGCCCAAGCCGACATGGTGGACGGCAATATTGTCCGCCGCGTTGAGCGTAACGTTGCGGCGCAGCCGATCGATCACCAGCGGGTTGGGCTCGAACGACAAGACGCGCTCGAACGCCTGACTGAAACGCAGCGAATGCGTGCCGATATTGGCGCCGATGTCGAGGATCGTGTCGCGCCGGTCGCGTGGGATCAGCGACAGGAAGAGATCGATTTGCTCGCGCTCATACCCGCCATACAGGTAGAATTCGCGCTCGATCAGCGACCCCATATCGCCTTCGAGCCACAGCCCGTCATTGGCGACACGGAACGCGCCGGATGCAGGCGCAGCGGCGGTGGCGGCGCGGTGCCAACCGCGCAGGTTCGACAGGCCACGTAGTGATCGGATTGCGCGCCCGGTGGTGGAGGGGTGAAGTTCGCTCGGCATCATTGTCCCGCCAATTGGTGGAAGAGGCGCGCCATATCGGTGCGCGCGGTGCTGGCCGCGACGAAACGCTCGGCGGTCGCGCGCGCGCCATGACGCCAAGCCGCATAGTCGGTGGCCGGCATCCCCGCCAGCCGGTCGATTGCCGCGGCGAGGGCGGGAGCGTCGGGCAACGCGATATCGAACCCGGCCTTTGCGTCTTGCAGCCCGCGCCAAGGCGTGCGGTCGCCGATCACTACCGGCGTTCCGGTGGCAAGCGCCTCGAAGATCGCGTGGCCGAAATTCTCCGACCGCGAGGGCATGAGCAGCACATCCTGCACCGCCATCGCTTCGGGCACGGCATCGTTGGGCAATTCGCCGTCGTGATGCGCAGTGACGTTGGCGGGCAAAGCCGCGATCAACGCTTGGCACCGCGCCCAGTGGGCGGCATCACTGACGGGGCCGTAGATCGTAAAATCGACGCGCTGCTTGACCAGCGCAAGCGCCTCCAGCGCGACGTCGAGACCCTTCACCGGCGAGATGCGGCCGAGGAAAGCGGCACGGAACGTATCGCCCGGCCGATAATCGGGCAGCGCGAACAACGGGCGGACGTTGCCGATCCGGGTCACGGGATTGCGCGGGAAGGCGGCACGGATGTCGGCCTCCTCCTCTTCGCTGGTGACGTGGAAGGTCACGCCATTCGCCAGCCCCAACGCGCGGGTGAAGACTCGATAAAGCGTCTTGCGCGCGCCCTTCAGACCCAACGCTCCGGACGAAAATTCGCCGCGCGGTGCGATGATCGCAGAGGTACGCGGCGCCTTGCCGAACCGCCGCGCGAGCATTGCCGGGATCGTGAATTCGCGGTCGAAGAAACCGTTCATCAGCAACACATCGTGCGGCGTGTCGCGCAACAGGGCGGAGAGGTCGTCCGCGCCGTTTCGCCCGACCGTCAGGTAATGGATCTTCGCCCAGCCGAGATCGTGCCAGCGGTCGCTCGCCACCATCGGCTCGGCCGCGCCGAACGGGCGGTCGCGCGCGACCAGCAGGAAATCGAATTCGTCGCACAGCGCCTCGCCCATCGTCTTGATGCTGAGGTTCGGCCCCGCCGATTCGTGCCCCGGCCAGAACGCGCCGATCAGGATGAGGACGCGCGGCTTCACCGGTTCCACGCGATCCCCGAATCGGCGACGCCGTGACTCGCCAAATATTGGGGGAATTGCTCGAGCGAGTTCGCCGCGATCCATGTCCGCGCCTCGTCGATCTTCGCGTCGATCAGCATGAAGTACCAGAAGCCCTGCATGAAGTGCCACATGAAGCCGAGCCGCCCGTCGAGGAAGCCGAGCCGCAGGAAATAGCGTTGCAGGAAGTAGAGGACCGCGCGCAGATAGAGCGGCGCGCGGCTGTAGCGATCGCGAAGCCCCCGCCCGCGCTTGGCCGATGCGGTCAGGTCGCCGTCGGCGGCACCGACCAGGCCATGCTCGCGCGCGATGAAATCGACCATCTGGCGCGTGGCGTAACCGTTATGCTTCGCCACCCACCAGCCGATATCCTTGAGGCTGGCATCGACCAGGTCGCCGCCGGTGATCCGATCGGGCCGCCCGCGGGTGATGAGCCAGCGTTCGTCCATCCAGCGCTGTTCCATCCGCCCAGCGCCGGGCCGCCACAGCCTAGTCAGCCAGGTGCGGTAATAACCGCCCCAGCGAATGAACTTGCCGCGGAACAGCACTTTGAGCTTGAGGTCGATCGCGGTGATCTCGGCGGGGAGGGTGGGAAGCTTGTCCTGCAACGCCTCGATCAGCGCGGGCTCGAGATATTCGTCACAATCGACGCGGATGATCCAATCGCTATCGATCGCAATCGTGTCGAGTGCCCATTGCAGCTGCGCGGCCTGGTTGGTGAAGGCGTGTTGGTGAACCTCCGCACCCTTGTCGCGCGCAATCTCCACGGTGCGGTCGGTCGAGAAGCTGTCGATCACGATGACGCGATCCGCCAACGGAGCGATGCGGTCGAGGCAGCGGCCGATATGCACCTCTTCGTTGAACGAGAGGATCAGGGCGGTGACCGTCACGGCGTTCACTCGGCCCCGGCGATGTCCAGCGTCGCGGCGCTGACCGCGATCAGCTCGTCGAGCGGGATGGGGACAGGGGCGCCATCGCGCGCGGCGGCGTAGAATGCCTTGACCAGACCCGCTTGGCCCTTGTCCTGCGCCGACGCGCTGGTGGTTTTGGTCTTGCCCCCGCGCGTGACGTGCAGCTTGCGGAAATCGTCCAGCCGAATGACCGTGCCGCTGGCGAATACCTCGAGATATTCCTTGGGCAGCGATGAATCGCCCAGCGATGAATAGAGGATCGTGCCGATCGATCCGTCGGTAAAGCGCAGTACCGCCGACACCGTATCGCTAACGCCTTCGGGGCTGAACGCCTCGACCGAAACCGGCGGTCCGCCTGCGAGGAAGGTCAGGGCATCGACGAAGTGGCAAGCCTCGCCGACGATCCGCCCGCCGCCTTCGCTTCCATGCAGCCAGCTGTCGCCCGGCACGTGCCCGGCGTTGATCCGGTACTGCATC
The DNA here is from genome assembly GCF_028289855.1 of Sphingomonas bacterium. Lineage (GTDB taxonomy): Bacteria > Pseudomonadota > Alphaproteobacteria > Sphingomonadales > Sphingomonadaceae > Sphingomonas. The sequence continues at coordinate 3,193 of NZ_JAQGKZ010000038.1, forward strand.
GCGATCGGCCCGCCGCGATTGGCGAGCGCCGCCTTCGCCGCGATCATCATCGGGGCGAAGCGGCGGTTGAACCCGACTGCCAGCACGCCGGTCGATGCTTCGGCGGCGGCCTGCACCTCGGCGAGCTGGTCGCGGGTCAGCGCGAGCGGTTTTTCGACGAACACATGCTTGCCCGCGTTCAGCGCCTCGACCGCAAGCCGCGCATGGCTGTCGTGACGCGTCGCGATGAATACGCAGTCCGTCTCGGCGTCGCCCAACACGGCTTGCGGGTCGGTCGCCGCGTGCGCGAAGCCCTGGCGCTCCGCGGCGTCGTGCGCCGACAGGCCGGTCGAGGTGACCACCGTCGTCAGCCGCTCGTTGCCTGCCTTTTTGAGTGCGGGGAGCAGCACCGCCTTGGCATAATTGCCGAACCCGATGAACCCGGTGCCACGTGCGCCGCTCGTCGCCTTCTTGCTCGCAACGGGGATCGACCGCGCGATCGGCGTCGGCGTGTCGGGATAGGTCAGCAGGATCGCGAGGTACGGCTCGTCGCCGTCCATCAATTTGTAGGCAGCCTCGGCCTGATCGATCGGGAAGCGGTGGGTGACCAGTTTGAGCGGCGTCACGCTCCCGTCGGCCACCAGTTCGAGGAACGCCTGCATGTTACGCTGTTCGGTCCAGCGCACGTAGGCGAGGGGGTAATCGTGGCCGTCCTGTTCGTACACCGGATCGTGGCGGCCGGGGCCGTAGGACATCGACAGCCTGAGATCGAGTTCGCGCTTGTAGAACGGCTCGCGGTCGATCTCCATGCCGGTCAGCCCGACCATCACGACCCGGCCCTTGGCGCGGCTGATCTCGGCCGCCTGGTTGGGTGGGGCGGAGGATTTGCTGGAGGCGGTGACGATCACCGCGTCGGCGCCGTAGCCGCCGGTAAACCCGCGCACAGCATCGTCGAGCGAGCCGCTGACCGCGACGTCGGCGCCCATCTCCAGCGCCAGCGCGGCGCGCGCGGGATTGGGGTCGAACCCGAGCACGCGGCAGCCATTGGCCTTGAGCAACTGGACGGTGAGCTGGCCGATCAGCCCGAGCCCCATGACGACGACGCGCTCGCCGAGTGTCGGGTTGGCGACGCGCACGCCTTGCAACGCGATCGCGCCGATCGTGACGAAGCTCGCCGCCTCGTCATCGACCCCGGCGGGGATGCGGACGGAGAGGTTCTTCGGCACGGCGTTATATTCGGCATGGTTGGCCACCGCCGCGCCGGCGCAGGCGATGCGGTCGCCGACCGCATAACCGCCCGCGTCGCTGCCGGCCTCGACCACCGTCCCGGCGAGCGAATAACCCAGCGGGATCGGCGTATCGAGCTTGGCGAACACCTTTTGGATCGTCGGCAACAGGCCCTCGTTGCGGACCTTTTGCAGTGTCTTGCGGACGAGGTCGGGCCGCGCCATCGCCTTGCCCGCCAGGCTTGAACGCGCGAGGTCGATGATCTGCTTCTCGGTGCCCGCGCTGATCAACGACACGCGCGTCGCGACCAGATTGCGCCCGCCGCCGGCGCGCGGGACGGGCGCATCGATCAGGCGGAGCAACCCGCTGCGGTAATTCTGTTCGACCTGCTTCACGCTATTTCCGCTGCCCCGATTTCCAGCTTGGCCTCAAAGCAATCGGCCGGGAGTGTCAAGCAGATGCGCTTGGTCGCGACCTCGACCCCCATGTCGGGCCACCACACGGCATCTTCGACGCGCAGCGGTGCCGACCCGCGAACCGCCAGCGCGATCCCGCTCCGGCTGACGACCGCGGTGTCGCCGTACAACTCTACGCTGCAATCTGGGTGGAGCAACAGTCGCGAGGTCGCCGCGTGCCATGTCCCGCACTGGATGCGGTCGTGGAGCGCGATCCCGCCGGCATTGACTTCGACGCGGCGCTCGACCTCGGGACAGCCGCGCAAATGTCGGTACCCGTCATGGTGCCCGCGCAGCAGCATCGTGTCTTCGCCGCCGACATATTGCATGACAGTAACCTTGGGCCGTCGCCCGCAGCGGAATGCGCCGAAGAAATCGGCGGGCTCGACTCCCTCGATTGCGAGGCAGTTGTGCGTGTGGGCGCTACGCGACGCCCGGCGCTTGTCTCCCGCGACATATTCGAACACGCCCTGGTCGACAATGAAGCGATGGCCGCCGACCGAAAGCTCGATGCTGCCTATATCACCATGCGCGTGCGCGGGCAGGCTGTCGGGGCCGATCGCGCCCATATCGGCGATCAGCGCGAAGCCCGGGGCGTGGAGCCCGAAATAACCCGCGGAGGGCAGGCGGAACGCGCCGTCGGCCTTGGGAATCGGCTGCCCGGTCACCTTCGCATAGGCGGCGAGGCATTGTGCGGGCGAATAAGCCATCGAGAGGCCAGCATCGTTGAACTGCGCCGGCCTGCCATCGGGGTGTGCGAGCAGCGCGGCGGCCGCCGCCATTCGCTGCGATGCCTTATCGAGCGTGACCGTCGCCGCGCCGAACCCGAGCGCCGCGCGCGTCTCGATCAGGTCGGCGAACACTTGGGCGTGGTACGAGGGCGAGCGTTCGTAATGCACGCCGTCGCGCAGAATCTGACGCGGCAATTCGCGGTTGAGCAGGTCGCTCGCCAAAGCGCGCCACGGGTCGCTGGTCGGCGCGGCGAAAAACGCGCTCGCCCAGGCCAGCGCCTTGATGTTCTTGACCAGATGATTGCCGCCGAGATCGGTCTCCAGGTTGCGCGTCAGGAAATCGATCTGCGTCGACAGGCTGGCGAGAATGTCCTTCGCGTCGGCGGGATCGATGCCCCACGCCGCGAGCCGCTGCATCCACACCACAACGCGCAGCGACAGCGCATAGCTGTTCCACGCGTCGTGCCAGTAACCGGGCTGAAATGGCGGGTTGGCGGCGATCCACTGGCGGATCAGCGCGAGCCCCGCATCGCGCTGCAGTTCCTCCAGATATTCCATGTAATGGAGGTTCATCCGCCACAATTGGTCGGCGTCGGCCCGCCAGTCGATCGTCTCGCCCATCGCGACCGTGCGGCCAATGAACGTGAATCGCCAGCCGTCGGGCGTACGTTCGACCATGCCGGTGCGTGGTGGTAAGAGGGCCTGCGGCAAAGTAGCGGCGGGCACCGCGCCGGCGAGCAAGGCGGTTGGCCGGCGCAACGTCCATCGCCGCCTTGCTTCCAGCCGGAAGCGCGCAACGATCTGGCGCAGCGGAATGTGCCGTGCGAACGCAATGTTGCGCGCGATGCTCATGCGACGAGCTTCCCGAATTCGGCGAGATAGGCGCGCGCTTGCGTCTCGCGATCGAAATTGTCGCGGACGAAGGCTTGGGCCGACTTGCCGATCCGCGCCCCCATCGTGCGATCGTCGGCCAGCCGTTCGATCGCGGCGGCAAGCTCGGCATCGTCCTCGGGCGTGATGGCGATGCCCGCGCCACCCGCTTCCATCAAAGCCTTCGCCTCTCCCTCGACCCCCAGCACCATCGGCACCCCCAGCGCCATCGCCTCGAACATCTTCGACGGGATGACGGTCTTGAACGTATCGACGTGCTTGAGCAGCACCAAGGCCGCATCGCTCGCGCCCCACACGGCGGGCATCGCCTGCTTGGGCAATTGATCGAGCATGACGATGTTGGTGAGGCCACGCCGGTCGCGCATCGCACGGATGCGCTCTCGATCCGAGCCGCCGCCGGCCATCAGGATCGCGATATCATGCCGGTACATCAGCCGCTCAGCCGCCGCGATCACCGCGTCGAGTCCATGCGCCATGCCGTGCGTGCCGACATAGCTCGCGACGAACTTGCCGGTCAGGTTGTGCTCTGCGCGGAACGCCGCGGCGGCTTGCGGATCGGCGGCGAAGTGCGACAGGTCGACGCCGTTCTTGATCACCGCGATCGGGCCGTCGGGACGGTGCGCGCGGATGTGCGGGACGAAGCCGTCGGTCACCGACACGACCAGATCGGCATGCCGGTACGCGAACGCCTCGATGCGTTCGAGCAGGCGGATTGCGAAACCGCGCTTCATCGCGCCGACCGTGACGATGCTTTCGGGCCAAAGATCGCGGACTTCGAGCACCCACGGGCGGCGGCGTCGCTTGAGGAACCAGCCCGCCAGCCCGCAGAAGAATTGCGGGCTGGTCGACATCACCACGTCCGCCTTGGGCAGCCGCCACATCCACATCAGCACCGACAGCAAATAGCTGACGTAATTGGCGATGCGCGGTAGGAATCCCTCGTTCGCGGCGATCCACGTCCACAGCCGGATGATGCGGATGCCGTCGATCGTCTCTTCCTGCCACGATCGGTTGCGATAGCCGGGATAGAGCTTGCCCGCCGGATGGTTGGGCGCGCAGGTGACGACCGTTACTTCGTGCCCCGCTGCGCGCCAGACGCGGGCATGCTCGGACAGGCGAGAGGCGGGCGCGTTGACCTCTGGCGGATAATAATGGCTGAGCGCGAGGATCCTCACCGCGCGAGTGCTGCGACGCCCTGCAGCGAGCGTTCGGTCGCGATCTTGGCCCAGCCGCGCGACGCCCGCCGGTCGGGAACGTGCGCGGTGTTTCCCGCGAGCCAGTCGGCGACGGGGATCGAGAAACCCGTCTTCGAACGTTCGACGATGTCGCGCGGCACCGGGTTGGACGGCGCGGCGGCGAGCAATCTTTTGCCTTCGCCGGGTTTCAGCGTCGCGATACGGGGGCTGAGCGTCTTGAGCAGCGTGAAATCGACCAATGGCACGCGGATTTCGAGAGAATGCGCCATCCCTGCCCAGTCCGAATCGCGCAGCAACTGATTGCGCATGTAATTGCTCGTCTCGAGCGCGCAGACTCGGCCATTGTCCGAACCCGGATCGGGCGTCACCGACCGCTCGATAGCGCCGAGCGGGTCGAGCTCGGCCAGCCCCTCGCGCGCCATCGCGGGATCCATCACGCTGTCGAGATCGAACGGCATCAGCACCGCGCGGCGCAGCAGATACGCGCCCGCCCAGCTGCCGGCATGGCCCAGCACATTCGCCGCCTTGGGGTTGCGCCGCGCGACGCCGGTCGCGCGGAGCAGCATCCGCGACAGCGCGCCCGCGCCGGGGATCGCCGCCAGCGGCCCGAACCGCCGCCGCATCGCGGGCACGGTGCGGAAGGTCGAATAGCCCGCCAGCAACTCGTCGCCGCCGAGCCCGGACAGCGCGACCTTGAGGCCCATTTCGCGCACCGCCTTGCTGACGAACCAGGTGTTGATGCCGTCGATGCTGGGCTGGTCCATCGCGTCGAAGATCGCATCCATGTCGCCGCGAAACTCGTCCGCGTCGATGCGGCGGATGTGGTGATCGACGCCGTAATGCCTTGCGACCGCCCGCGCGCCGGGGGTTTCATCCTGATGCTGGCCGTCGAATTCGCCGAACGACAGGGTGCAGGCGCGGATGCGGTCCTGCCCGCAATCGCGCATCAGCCCGATCAGCGCGGAGGAATCGACTCCGCCCGACAGGAACGCGCCGACCTCGACATCGGCGACGAGGTGGTGCGCGACGCTGTCGCGGAGCGCGGCGGCGACATCGACCGCCGTGGGGTCCACGGCGCGGCCGCCGGCGAGCACTTGCGCGACATTCGCGTATTGGACGGGCGTGCCGATCCCCGACGTATCGACCGTCATCCAGCTACCGGCGGGCAGCGCCCGGATCGCGTGCCACGCGGTGAACGGCTCGGGCACCGATCCCATCAAATGGAACCCCGCTAACCCGGCGGGCGACGGATCGCGCGAGATGGCGGGATCGACCAGCAATGCCTTGACCTGCGACGCGAAGGTCAGTGCGCCGCCGGTATCGCTGTAATAAAGCGGCTTGATCCCCAGCGGGTCGCGCGCGAGCAACAGCGCGCGATTGCGCGCGTCCCAGATCGCCAGCGCAAACATCCCCCGAAGCTTGCCCAGCATTGCTGCGCCGTCGCGTGCGTAGAGATGAAGCATCACCTCCGTGTCGCTATCGCTGACGAACGCCACGCCCTGCGCTACAAGTTCCTCCCGTAGCGCGCGGTAATTGTAGATTTCGCCGTTGAACACGATCGTCAGCCGCCCGTCGGGCGTCGCCATCGGCTGATGCCCGCCCTCCGACAGATCGATGATCGACAGCCGGCGATGGCCGAACCCGGTACGCGCGTCTTCGGCGATCCACAGCCCGGTGCCGTCGGGGCCGCGCGCCGCCATGCGGTCGCGCATCGCGGTCAGCGTGTCGCGGGCTACCGTCCGTGCGCTGGCGGCGTGAGTATGAAACCCGACGATGCCGCACATGGCCTAGGCGACGAATCTGCGTTGCAGCGCGGGGATTTTGGGGAGGAAACGGTTGGCGAGCGTGCATGCGACATGGATCGCCAGCACCGCGCTCAACGGCCCGACCACGTCCACGACCAGGAACCCGTCAATCCGCGTGCCGACCCGCATGCCGAGGAGCACCACGAGCAGCAGGTGCCAAGCGTCGCGATCGAACACGATCGTCGAATAGATCGACCACAACGTCAGAACGGTGCTGAGCAACGCGGCGAACAGGGCAACCCCCAGCCAGCCGAAGTTCCAATATCCCTCGGCGGGCATGCTCGGGCTGGTCGATGAATCATAATTGCCATTGGCCATCACGGTGAAATCGCGGCCGATATCGGTGATGATCGGTTTGTCTGGATAGATCGCGCGCGGAATCCAGACGATGAAGATGTCGCGCAGCGAATGGCCCTCCAGCCCCTGATCGTAGAAGTTGATCGCCAGCGTGCCGGCATTGACGTAATTGAGTCTTGCCCACGCCAATTGATACTCCGGCGCATCGGCGTTGCCGTTTTTGCCTTTGAAAATATCGCCCATCACGACGATCGTGTCGGAGAAAATCGCCCTGTTAGCGTCCCCCGAATCGCGCAAGACTCGGCTGCGGGCTTCTTCGACAACCGACGAAACGAAGGCGTAATATGGGGCGATGAACGCGAGTGTGATCAAAATGCGGCGCAAGGTAGATTTGTGGTATAGGAACGCGATTGGGATCATCATCACCGGGAACAGCGCCATTGCTTTGGTCAGCTGAAAAATACCGGCGATCGAATCGATCGCCGCCAAGGCCATGATCGCGACCACCCAGCTGTATTTCTTGTTCGCGAGTCCCCAATAGGTGAGCAGGAAATATCCGATATACGCAAACTGCCCGAACTGGACCAGCGCATTGGGGATGGTGATCTTTAGAATGCCCAGCGCCGCTGGGTAAACGACCAGGTAGTTGAACGTCACGCCGACCGTGAGGAACACCAAGCCGACGGCCTTGAGTGGAATACGGCATGTGTCGATAGCGACCTGCTTTAGCGACAGTGGGTTGCGACTGCTTCGGTATATCCGGATGACCAGCCACGACACGGTGATGAAGCACAGGTGGAACGTAGCGTTGACCATGTTGAACTTGAGCAATTCGTTCGGCGAAAACGCGAAGAACGCATTGATCAGGTCGCGCGTGTCCGCATTGTAGAACGAGGTCATGCTGGACCCGATGCCCATGTAGACGACCATCGCGACACGATACCAGAACACCGGAGTCCATATCGCGTGGATGTTCAGCCGGGTTAGGCGAACTGCGGCAAATCCGATTATAATGATAAACATGACCGGGCCGACGATATTGACGACGTCGACCATCGCGTAGCCGTCGAACATCGCGATGGCGTACATCAGCATGATCACGGCAATACCGAAGAACTCTGCCGGATGCGGCGCTAGTCCCTCGAATTGATCGCCAAGGTCGCGGTCGGCAACGGCGATGCGTTGCCCCTGCTCACGCATCGGTTGTGGTAAAATCACGCTCGCCATTAGCCGCGACTTCCGTTCAACGAAACGGCACATGCGTGTGTGTCCACGGCGGCTACGAACGCGAGGGTTGGTAAAGTGCCGCAACGCTGACTCAACACTGATCTTGCCTCGTTAGGATAAGGTCGTCGGGCGGGCGCCCTCTCCTTATCCTTATGCGCGATCGGATGACGACGCCACCCTCGACCCGCCATCCGTATCAAGCGGCGAGCGCCGTCGCGGCGCCACGGGTCGCGCGCGCAATGCACTCGGTACCATACCAATCGATCGCGATGTCGGTGAAGCCGCGCCCCGCCAGCGCATCGAGAAAGCGCTTCACGTCGCCGCCGGAGTCATGGACCTCGATTGCCAGCCGGTCGGTGATGTCGAGGATGCGGCTGCCCGGTTGAATCATGAAATATTCGCTGCCCTCGATGTCGCATTTCAGGAAATCGATATGGTCGATCCTGTATTGGGCCAGGAATTCGGCCTCGGTCAGGTGGGGCGCATCGGCATAGGTCGGGTTAGTCTTGATGTCGTTGAGCTGAATGTGGGTAAAGTCGCCGACAAAGGCGCGGCACAATTGGGCGCGATCGGTGAAACCGTTGATGCGCATCGTCGCGGTCCATTTCTCACCGTGATGCGTACTCGGCTCGACCGCGATCACCCGAGCGGTCGGGTTGGACGCCAGCGCCATCGCGGAGAAATTGCCCATATTGGCGCCCAGATCGAGCGCCAGGCCATGATCGGGAATCTGTAGAAACCCTTGCTTCGCATAGACGTCGCGCACCCAGATTTCGCGCACGCCGCTGAACGCGTCACCGCCGACCAGTACCGCGTCGCCGACCGCATGGTGAACCTCGAACGGCCCGTCACCCATCGACCGGTCGGCGGACAGCAAGCTGCGCGTCCTGAGCACGGTCGGCAGCGTCGCGACGACGCCCGCCGCCCAGCGCAGCGCCGGCACAAGGCCGCAAACGCGCGCGATGCCGCGAAAATCCGAAAAAAGCTTGCCGATCATCGTCTTGATACAATTCCTGAAACGCCGATCGGGCGCCTATAGACAGCTCGCCCCGAGGTTGCCACCGCGAACCCTCCTCAAGGGGCACCGCCATCGGTTGCTGCCGATGCGGGTCGTTTCGCGTTTCGCGATGCGCGCAGGCGGTCGAACAGCGGCATTTCGACCCATAGGTGCAGCGCCAGCGCCAAGGGGATCGAGATCCCCAGCGTTGTGACGAGCAGCGTGCCGAACCGATGATAGAGCGGCCAGCCTTCCGGGACGAGCCGCGCAAGCGAATTGGCGATCGGCAGGTGGATCAAGAAAAGTGCGTACGACGCGCGCCCCAGCAAGGCGAACGGGCCTGCCACCGATCCGAAGCGTCGTGATTGATCGAGCGCGAGAACCAGCAGCGATCCGAAGAAGATGCCGAGCATCGGTTCCGCAACAAAGGCCGGTCCCGCGGCCTTCGCACCGATACCGAGGAGCGCGCCGGGTATGATGAGCCACCACGCAAACCGCCGTGTCCGTTCGCTGTCGTTACTTGCTATCCACATGCCGACCGCAAATTCGGCGATCCGGCCCGGCAACATATTCATCAACAACGTGTCCCTGGCGATTCCGCCTAGCGTATCGGTATGTCCGGCCGTCAATTGCACGACCGCCCGAAAGAGCAGTGAGCCGATAATCGCGGCGGTCGTGAAGCGGTCGGTGCCCGCACGCCGCGCCCAAATCATCAGCAGCGGAAGGACGAGATAGAATTGCACCTCGGTCGCCATCGACCACAATGCACCATTGAACGTCAGGTTATACTGTTGGACGAAACCGTGCAGAAATAGAAGTTTGAGAACGACGTCCTCGCCCGCGACCGCGATGTGCAGCCGAGCGATCAGGATTGCCGAGAGAATGACGGCGAAGGCGTAGATCGGGTAAAGTCGTGCCAGCCGGTCACGGTAATAAGCGGCCAGCGGTCGCGGCCGGCCCGACAATGACCGGAACATGCAATAGCCGCTGATCACGAAGAACAGGCTCACGCCCGTTGCGCCGAACGAGAATGGCGAGGGCATCCAGTCCACCGTCCGACCAAAAACGGTGAATGGAGGCAGTTTGTATTTCGGCATCAGCGACGTGCCGGCGACGTGAAACACCAGCACGCCGATCGCGGCAACCAGCCGCGACACATCGATCGCGGCGATACGTTGATTTGCTGTTGCGGCATTCATTAGCGAAAGGCCATCGGAACTCGATCGGCAAATATCCCGGTCAGTTCCACCGCGCGGGCATGCAGCGAATAGGCCGGCACTGCGCGGGCGTGCCCGGCATCGGCGATCGCGCGGCGGTCGGCGTCGTGTGCGAGGCAATGCTCGACCTTGGCGACGAGTTCGGTCGGGTCGGCGAACGTGTCGATCTCGCGGCCGGGTTCGAACAGCGTGCGGATTTCGGCATTGTCGATGTGGAGCATGAAACCGCCGCACGCCGGTATCTCGAAGCTGCGGGTCGATACCTGGTCGGCCCAGCCTTGCGCGCCGCCCGCGCCGTGATGCACGGCTATGTTGATCCGGCTGTGCTCGATCGCGCGTGCGAACTGGTCGCCGACCAGCGGCCCGCCGAACACATGAGGCGCGACCGCGGTACCCGCCGCCAGCTCGCTCCAGCGGTTGCCGATCACGATCATCCGCGCGTCGCCGATCGCGCGTGCCACAGGCTCGAGCCAGGCGAGCTTTTCGGGCGATGCATTGCCGATGAAGCTGACGTCCCACAGATAGGCCGGGATTTCGCCTGCTGGCGTGCGGCGGCGGTGCACTGCAGGGACATAGCCGTGATGGATCATCGCGACGCGATCCTTGCCCAGCCGCTCGGTCAGGTGCGGCAGCTGATACGCCTTGGTCGTTGCGACCAGGTCGAACTGGTCGAGCGCGTCGGCGGGCATGCCGTCATGGTCGAAATCGCGGTCGGGATAGAAATTGACCGTCGCGATCCCGCGCCGGCGCAATTCCTTCAAGGTCGCGGCGGCGATGAAATTGCCCTTCACCGTCAGCATGACGTGCGGCGCCACGCGGTCGGCGGCGGCGAGGATGTCGGCATTGTGGCTGCGCCGCGCCGCCGGATAGAGCAGGCGGCCCGCGGCGCGCAGGCCTAGGCTTCGCGAATGGAGCAACGCGTCGTTCGACGACACTTCGGTCACATCCCAGCCGAGCCGGCGGAAGCCCTCGGCTAGTCCAGCCGCGGTCTGCCAGACGGTGAAGTCGCCGACGAACAGCATCGACGGCGCGGCAGAGCCCAGCGGAGCGAAGATCGATTCGGCCATCCGCGCTCCTGTCCCCCGCTTCGGCCTTTGGCGCAAGATTGCGGGAACGCGCCCAAGCCTCTATCGCCGCACCGCAAAAGGGGCGCGTTACTCGGCCCCGCGTAGCGATTGGACGGCGCGTTGGCGATTTCGGGATGGAAACGATTGTTCGGCGGGTCGCCGGCCGGCGAGGGCGCGCGCGGCGACGCCAGCGTCCCGGCGGGCAAGCGCGTCTATGCGATCGGCGACGTTCACGGGCGGCTCGACCTGCTGACCGAGTTGCTCGATGCGATCGACCGCGACGATGCCGGGCGCGACGCGGCGGAGACGATGATCGTGCTGCTCGGCGACCTGGTCGACCGCGGGCCGCACTCGAAGCAAGTGATCGATCATCTGATCGAGCGCGACTGGCGCGGGCGCGAGGTCGCGATGATCAAGGGCAATCACGAGGAAGTGTTCCTGCTGACGCTCGCCGGCGACCTGGAGGCGACGCGGTTCTGGCTGCGGATCGGTGGCCGGGAGACGATGATGAGTTACGGCACGCCGGCCGAGTTGATCGACAGTGCCGGACCGCTCGACATCGCCGAGGATTTCATGGCGCGCGTTCCCCGCGAACACGTCGCCTTCCTTCAGTCGATGGGCGATTCGCTGGGCGTCGGCGGCTATTGCTTCGTCCATGCCGGGATCAAGCCGGGGGTGCCGATCGAGCGCCAGAAGCCCGCCGACCTGCGCTGGATCCGCGACCGCTTCCTCGATTACGAGGGCAGCCACGGCGCGACGATCGTCCACGGCCATTCGATCGCGACCGATGTCGAGAATTTGCACAACCGCATCGGGATCGACACCGGCGCCTACCAGACGGGCAAGCTGACCGCGGTCGGGCTGGAGGGCGACCGGCGCTGGTTCCTGGCGACATGAGCGGCACGCGGGGGAAACCGTCGGCGGAGCTCAGGCTGGTGGCCGCGTGTTGCCGCTGGCCGACCGACGTGGCGGCGATCCAAGCGGCGGCGTCAGCACCGATCGACTGGTCCGCGGCGGTACGCCTGTCGCGGCGCCATCGGGTGATCGGCTTCCTTCGCCAGGGGCTGGTGGCGGCGGGCATCGCGGTGCCGCCCCGGCTCGACCAGCTTTACGCGCCGATGATGCGGCGCAACATCCTGCAATATGGCGAAGCGGTGCGCTTGACGGCGCTGCTCGCCGACGCCGGCATCCCCGTCGCGTTGTTGAAGGGTGTCGTGCTGGCCGAGCTTGCCTATGGCGGTCCGGGGGTCAAGCAGACAATCGACAACGACCTGCTGGTCGCGCCGCGAGACGTGCCCGCCACGATCGCGATCCTGCGGCGTGCCGGGTATCGGGAGATCGGCCTCCCCGACAACGATAACCCCCCGCCGCCCGCGCAAGTGATCGACCTCGTCAGCGAATACCAGCTGATCCATCCGGCGAGCGGGGCGATCCTCGATCTCCACTGGCGGTTGCACGCCTACAAACAAGTGCTGGGCGAACCCGATGTTGCGACCGACGTGCGCGAAATCATGGTCGAGGGCAACAAGCTGCCGACGCTGCGCGCCGACGATATGATGCTCTATCTAGCGATCCATGGCACGCGGCATTCCTGGGCACGGATCAAGTGGCTGGCGGATTACAACGCGATGCTCGGCCGGATGGACGATCGCGAGGTTGCGGCGCTGCGCGCGCTAGCGCGCCGCGGGGGTGTCGCGCCGTGCGTCGATGCGGCGCTGATCCAGTGCGAGCGCTTGTTCGGTACGCGCGTCCCCGCGGACGTGCACCGCTCGCGCCGCGCGCGTCTGCTTGTGCGGCTGTCCGACGCCGTGATGTTCGGCCCCGACCAGCACAACGCGCGGGGGCTCTATGCGCGGCGCTGGCTGGCATCGACGCTGGTGATGAACACGCGGCTCGGTACTGCCGGCTCGATCTTCTGGCATTTGTGGGTTTCGCCGATCGATACGCTCACGGTGCCGCTGCCGCGGCCGCTTCATCCGTTATACCTCGCGATCAGCCCGGCGCGGCGGATCGGGCGGATAATGCGGCGCGCGGCCACGCGGGGCTTTGCGCGCGTGCGATCCGGCCCTATGCGCGCCGCCCAGGAGAAATGAAGTGACGATCAAGCCGCTGCGCAAGGCCGTGTTTCCCGTCGGTGGGCTCGGCACCCGGTTCCTTCCCGCGACCAAGGCGCTGCCCAAGGAAATGCTGCCGGTCGTCGACCGTCCGCTGATCCAGTACGCGGTCGACGAGGCGCTGGAGGCGGGGATCGAGCAGATGATCTTCGTCACGGGCCGCGGCAAGTCGGCGATCGAAGATCATTTCGACATCGCCTACGAACTCGAAAGCACGATGCAAGCGCGCGGCAAGTCGATGGAATTGCTCCACCAGACGCGGCTGACGCCCGGCGCCGTCGCGTATGTCCGCCAGCAGGAGCCGATGGGGTTGGGGCACGCGGTGTGGTGCGCGCGCGACATCGTCGGCGACGAACCGTTCGCGGTGTTGCTCGCCGACGACCTGATGGTCGGCAAGCCGGGATGCCTCAAGCAGATGGTCGATGCCTACAACCGGATCGGCGGCAACATGATTTGCGCGATGGAGGTGGCCGACGACGCCACCGACAAATACGGCATCATCACCCCGGGCACACGCGATGCCTCGCTGGCCGAGGTGCTAGGACTGGTCGAGAAGCCTGCGCAGGGCACCGCGCCGTCAAACCTCGCGGTGATCGGACGCTACATCCTGCAACCGCAGGTCATGCGCGTGCTCGAGGGGCAGGAAAAGGGCGCTGGCGGCGAAATCCAGCTGACCGATGCGATGGCGCAGATGATCGGAACGCAGCCGTTCCACGGCGTGACGTTCGACGGCGTGCGTTACGATTGCGGCGACAAGGCCGGATTCATCCAGGCCAATATCGCGATTGCGCTGGACCGCCCCGACATTGGCCCCGCGGTCCGCGATTTTATCGACGCGCTTTAGGGGACCGGGCAGCTACAGCTGCATCCCGGATCCTTGGGCAGCGCGATCGTCCGAAACCGCAGCGACAATCCATCGGCCAGCAGCAGTTTCCCCGCACTGTCCTCGCCGAACGGCACGATGCTGCGGATGACCTCAAGTGCCGCCAGGCTGCCCATCACGCCCGCCATCGCGCCGAGCACGCCGACGTCGGCGCAAGTCGCGCCGTCACGGTCAGGATCGCTGCCGACGAAGCAACGGTAGCACGGCCTGTCCGCTTCCCACCCGCGATAGACGCTGAGCTGCCCTTCGAACTGGCTGACGGCGGCGGACACGAGCGGGATGCGCAAAGCGAGCGCCGCGTCGGCCACCGCCAGCCGGGTCGCGAAATTATCGGTGCCGTCGAGCACGACTTTGGCGCCTTCTAGCACCCTTCGCGCATTGCCCGCGTCGATCCGCAGGGCCCGCCGTTCGACCGTGACCGCCGGGTCGATCCGCGCCAGCGCCGCCGCCGCCGCCGCAACCTTGCCCGTGCCGATATCGTCCACGCCAAACAACGTCTGGCGTTGCAGGTTCGACAGATCGATACTGTCGTCGTCGATAATGTCGATCCGCCCAACCCCTGCCGCGACGAGATATTGCAAGGCCGGGGAGCCAATCCCGCCTGCGCCGATCACGACGATGCGCGCCGCGCGCAACCGCGCTTGCCCGGCACCGCCGATTTCCTTCAACACGATATGTCGGGCGAACCGGGTCAGGTCGTCGTCGCTTAGGGTCGGTTTGTCTGGGGTCACTGGCCCCAGCTAATGACGATCCCGGTGCGATACCAGCTATCGCTCGCCGGCGCGGCGCCGGCCCAATTGCCGCGTACCGCCTTTTGCACGACGCCGGCAGCGAATTGCTCGACCGTCGGGCAATTGATCGCCCTGGGCACGATGCGCAGCGCATCGCCGCCGGGCGAGACCAGAACGACCATATCGATCTTGATACTGACCTTGCCGTCGGCGGCGGGCGCCACCGCGCAGCGTTTGGCGGCGACCTCATCGTGAACGAAGCCGGTCATCAGCGCCGCATAATCGGGCGTGGTGGAGAGGCGGAGGGGCGGCAGTGCCGACCAATCGGTCGGCGGAGCGGGCGTCAGCGCCGCAGCCTGCAAAGCCAGAAACAAAAAAATCATACGCCCGTCGAGCCAAAGCCTCCGCTGCCGCGGTCGGTGTCGCCCAGTTGCTCGACTTCGTCCAGCATAGCGCGCTGAACCGGGGCCGGAACGAGTTGGGCGATCCGGTCGCCGCGCGCAATCTCGAACGGCTCGTCGCCCAGATTGGCGAGGATCACCTTGATCTCTCCACGATAGTCCTGATCGATCGTTCCCGGCGTATTGAGACAGGTGACCCCATGCTTGAGCGCGAGCCCCGAACGCGGACGGACCTGAACCTCATAACCGTCGGGAATCGCCATCGCGAACCCGGTCGCAACGGCATGCCGCGTGCCCGGCGCGAGCCGCAAGCTCTCCGCCGCGACGACATCCATCCCCGCCGCACCGCTCGTCGCATAGGCCGGCAAGGGCAGCCCGCCGCCATTGGGCAAGCGCTTGATCTCTATGCGAATCGGGTAGGTCATTGCGCTTGCGTATCGTAACGAAGGCTAATGAGCGACTCCCGCCTTTGCCTTACTACCGGTTAGGCATCCGCTAGCGCGGCGTCGATTCGGTCGGCGAGCCGCCGAGCGACCGCGTCCTTGGGTGCGTCCGCCCAACTCTCGACGCCGGTTGCGCTGACGACGTGAACCGCATTGCGCTCGCCCCCCATCACATCGCCCGACACGTCGTTGGCGACGATCCAGTCGGCACCCTTCTTCGCCAGCTTGGCGCGCGCGTGATCGACCACATGCTCGGTTTCGGCGGCGAAGCCGATGACGAGGCGCGGGCGGCGCGGGCTTTTCGCGAGTGCCGCGAGGATGTCGGGGTTTTCGACCAGCTTGAGCGTCGGTGGCCCGTCCGCGCCTTTCTTGATCTTCTGGCCCGCGCTCTCGACTCGCCAGTCGGCGACCGCAGCGACCATCACCGCGGCGTCGGCGGGAAGCGCGGCGTCGACCGCCGCCGCCATCTGGAGCGCGGTTTCGACGTCGACGCGCTCGACATCCGGCGGCGTGGCGAGTGTCACCGGCCCGGCGATTAGCGTGACGCGCGCGCCAAGCGCCGCCAGCGCCCCGGCGATCGCAAAGCCCTGTTTCCCCGACGAGCGGTTGGCGAGGTAGCGAACCGGGTCGATCGGTTCGTGCGTCGGCCCGGCGGTGACGATAATGTGTCTGCCCGACAGCATTTAGCCGCCAAGCTTGGCTTGGATTGCCTTCAAGATCGCCTCCGGCTCGGGCAGCCGCCCCGGCCCGAACTCGCCGCACGCCATTGGGCCTTCGTTGGGCTCGATCACTTCGACGCCGTCGGCGCGGAGCGTTGCCACATTGCGCCTGGTCGCCGCATGCTGCCACATCCGCACGTTCATCGCTGGCGCGGCGAGGACGGGCTTGTCGGTCGCGAGCAACAGCGTGGTGGCGAGGTCGTCGGCGATCCCGGCCGCCATCTTTGCCAGCAAATCGGCGGTGGCCGGGGCGACCACGATCAAATCGGCTTCGCGGCTGAGCTGGATGTGCCCCATCTCGGCCTCGTCCTTGAGATCCCAGAGCGAGGTATAGACCTGTTCCTCGCTCAGCGCAGCAAGCGTCATGGGTGTGATGAACTGCGCACCGCCTGCGGTCAGCACGCACTTGACCCCCATCTCGGCCTTCTTCGCCAGCCGGATCAACTCGCACGCCTTGTACGCCGCGATGCCCCCGCCGACGATCAGCAGGATGCGCTTCATGGTGTGATCCTCGTCACGGTGATCTTGCGCCCCTTCGGGAAAGCCGCGGCGATCAGGTCGCGCAAGCCGTCGGGCGCGAAGGCCAGGCCGATCAGGATCGCGGGCGCTACCATTAGCCCCCAATAGAAGGTGTCGACGCGCCCGAACAGGCCGATCAGCGCGGCGTACACCGCGAAGGTCGCGACCGCGCGGATGCCGGTACCGTCTTTCCACGCACTCCAGCCGAACAGGGTGAACCCCATCAACATCGCCGCGAGCCACATCGGCGCGAGGCGGAGCGCGGTCGACAGCGTCATCGCCTCGACGAAGAAACCGAACCCCAGCATCCCGCTCCAGCCCGGCGAGGCGGGGTCGAGCGGGCGGACGACTTGCGCGACGGCGTGCGCGTGCGCGAGGACGGCGATGGCGAGCAACGCGACGCCGGCTGCCCAGCCGATAGCTTCCTTGCGGTTGCCTTCGATCAGCGCGAGGAGGAACATGATCGCGACGTACAAAGCAGCGGTTTCGCGGATCAGCATCGCCAGCGCGCCGATCCCGGCGGCGGCGACCCAGCGGTCGGAGCGCCTTAGCGCGAGGCTGAGCGCGATCAGCAGCCCGGCCCACACCTCGTGAAAACTGGCTAGCTCGCTTTGCACGAACGCGCCCATCCCGCCGGCGAGCAGCACCATCGCGAGAACGAGCGGCGGCGGGCGTGCGAATGCTGGCCGAAGCCGCGCAAACCACGCGACCATCACCCCGGCAGCGAGCGCATAAAGCAACCCGATCACCGCCCAGCCGGGCAACATCGCCTGCACCACCGCCAGGGTCGGCAAGCGGAAGGTAACGAACGGCTTCATCGGATAATCGCCGGCGCGCAACGCATTGGCCGCAACGCTGTAATAATTGCCCCCGTGCCGCACCCCGTCGACGATCGATTCGTAGAGCACGACATCGGCTTGGTCGTCGCCGCGGTTCGCCGCGTCGCCACTGACCGGGGGCGGGGCGGGGACCATCAGCGCGCTCAGCGTCGCGGCGAGCAGGACGAGCAGCAGGACGAGGCCGATCCGCGCCCGGCCTTTCGACAGGCCGGCGAAGCGCGACGGCTCGGCGAGCCAGATCGTCATATGTGGACAAACCACCACGTTGCCGCGACCGCGAGCCCGGCGCTCAGCACCGCGACCGCAAGATACCGCCACCCGCCGCCGATCCGCACCACCTCGATCTCCTTGAGCGGCGGGGCAGGCGGCGCGCCGCCCGCGGCAGGATAATGCGCCTCGATGCGACGGATGAGATCGGGCAGACGTGCGAGTGTGCGCAGGTCGGTGATCAATTTGTCCGCGACATACGCCTCCGGCCCCAATTCGGTCCGGATCCATTCCTTGATGAACGGCGCCGCGGTGTCCCACATGTTGATGTCGGGATCGAGACTGGTTGCCACGCCCTCGACCATCACCATCGTCTTTTGCAGCAGCAGCAGATGCGGCTGCGTCTGCATGTCGAAATCGCGCGTGATCTTGAACAATCCGTCGAGCATCATCCCGACCGACATGTCCTTGACCGGCAGCCCGCGCATCGGCTCGCCGACCGCGCGCAACGCCGTCGCGAACTCGGCGACATTGTGGTGCGCGGGGACGTAGCCCGCCTCGAAATGGATTTCGGCGACGCGCTTATAATTGCCGGTGATCAGGCCGTAGAGGATTTCCGCCAGCCATACCCGCGCGCGTCGGTCGATCCGCCCCATGATCCCGAAATCGATCGCCGCGATCTTGCCGTCGGGGGTGGCGAACAGGTTTCCCTGATGCATGTCGGCGTGGAAGAAGCCTTCGGAGATCGCCTGGCGCAGGAAGGCGTTGACCAGGATGTTGGCCAGCTTGTGCGTATCGTGACCTGCGGCGATCAGCGTGTCGCGGTTGGCCAGCTTGATCCCGTCGACCCATTCGAGCGTCAGCACGCGTCCGCTGGTGCGTTGCCAGTCGATCGCGGGGACGAAATAATCGGGCTCGGCGTGCATCGCCTCGGCAAGCTCGGACGCCGACGCTGCCTCGCGCCTGAGGTCGAGCTCGCGCGCGGTCCAGCGCTTGAACGTCTCGATCACCAGCCGCGGGCGCAGCCGCGACAGCTCGCCGCCCATCGCCTCGACTTGCGCGGCCGCCCATTGATAGGTGTCGATCGCGCGGGCGAATTCCTCCTCGATTCCGGGGCGCAGCACCTTGATCGCGACGTCGGCGCCCTCGGTCGTCACCGCGCGATGGACCTGCGCGATCGACGCCGCGCCGACCGCGACCTCGTCGATCGACGCGAACACCTCGCCGACCGGGCGGCCCAGCCCCGCTTCGATCGCGCGGCGGATCGTGTCGAAGGGCAGGGGCGGGAGCGCGTCCTGCAACCGCATCAGGTCGTGCGCGGCGTCCTCGCCGACCAGATCGGGCCGCGTCGCGAGCGTCTGGCCGAGCTTGATCGCGGCGGGGCCGATCGCCTGAAACGCATCGGCGTAGCGCGGGGTCGCTGGCACGCGTGCACCGAAGCGCGCGAGCCTGACCAGCCGGCGCAACCGCGGCGGCGTGTTCGGGTCGCGCTCGATCCCCGTCAGCGCGCCGTGCCGCGCCAGAATCCGCCCCCATTTGAGGAGGCGCCAAGTATGGACGAGCGGAGAGGTCAAATCTTCCAGCCGCTATGGATCGCGACGAGCCCGCCGAGCATCGGTTCGACCTTGGTCTGGACGAACCCAGCCTCGCCGATCATCTCCTTAAATCGCGCCATGTTGGGAAAACGCCGGATCGATTCGATCAAATAGCGATAGCTTTCCTCGTCCCCCGCGATCAGCTTGCCGACGTTGGGCACGATACGGTGCGAATAGGCGTCGTACACGTCGGCGAACCCCGGCCACAAAGTCGTCGAGAATTCGAGGCAGAAGAACCGCCCGCCGCGCTTGAGCACGCGATGCGCCTCGCGCAGCGCCTTGGGGATGTCGGTGACGTTCCGGATGCCGAACGCGATCGTGTAGGCGTCGAAGACCTTGTCGGGCCATTGCAACTCTTCGGCGTTCGCCTCCGACCACACCAGCCCGTCGATCCCGCGCTTGGCGGCGCGTTCGATCCCGACCTCGAGCATCGCCGGGTTGATGTCGGCCACCGTCACCGCCGCGCCCGATTTGGCCAGCCGGAACGCGATGTCGCCGGTGCCGCCCGCCATGTCGAGGATCGCTTCGCCAGCGCGCGGCTTCACGCGGCGGACGAACACGTCCTTCCACACGCGGTGCAAGCCGCCCGACATCGCGTCGTTCATCACGTCGTAGCTAGAGGCGACGCTGGCGAAGACCCCGCCGACGCGGCGGGTCTTTTCGTCGGGGGCGACGTCTTCGTAGCCGAAAGAGACGGTGTCGGTCATGCGGGCGGCTCTAGCGATACTCCTCTCCTCCGTCATCCCCGCGAAAGCGGGGACCCAGCTTTCTCATCCGGTGAAGAATAAAGAAGCTGGGTTCCCGCTTTCGCGGGAATGACGATAAGGGAGGGCAATGCCCGAACTTCCCGAAGTCGAAACCACCGTGCGAGGGCTCGAACCCGTGCTAAAGGGCGAGCGCCTGACGCACGTCGTCACGCGGCGCGGCGACTTGCGGCGACCCTTCCCCGATGACCTTGCCCAGCGGATGACCGGAGCGACCGTCACGAGCCTCGGGCGGCGCGCCAAATACGGGCTGATCGACACCGATCGCGGCGACACGATGATCTTCCACCTCGGCATGTCGGGGCGCTGGCGAGTCGATCCGAGCGAGCTGGAAAAGCACGACCATCTGGTGATCGATACGGTAAGCGGGCGGCGGGTTGCGCTCAACGATCCGCGGCGGTTCGGGTCGGTCGATCTGGTGCCGACCGCCGACATCGCCGAGTTTCCCGCGTTCAAGGCGCTCGGCCCCGAGCCGCTCGGCCCCGGCCTGACCGGCGCTTACCTCAAGCATGCGCTCAAGAACCGCTTCGCGTCGATCAAGCTGATGCTGCTCGACCAGCGCATCGTCGCCGGGCTCGGCAATATCTACGTGTGCGAAGCGCTCTACGCAGCTCGCATCTCGCCCAAGCGCGAGGCGGGGCGGGTCAGCCTCGCGCGGCTCGACCGTCTGGTGGTCGAAATTCGCGCAGTGCTCGAATCGGCGATCGCGGCGGGCGGATCGTCGTTGCGCGACTTCGTGCATCCCGACGGCAATCTCGGCTATTTCTCGAAGGAATTCCTGGTCTATGGCCGAGAGGGCCAGCCGTGCGGATGCGGCGGCACGGTAAAGCGCTATGCCGAAGGCGGCCGGTCCACCTTCTGGTGTCCAACCTGCCAGTCCTAGGTTGACCGAATCCCCCACCCTCGCTAAGGGCCACCGCTTCCGGGCGCGGCTTTTCGTCGTGCCCGTTCCATTTTAGCTAGATTTAGAGGGCCTTCATGGCGAACACGCCGCAAGCGAAAAAGCGTATCCGTCGCAACGACCGTCGCGCCGAAATCAACGGCAACCGCGTCGGCCGTATCCGCACCTTCGTCAAGAAGGTCGAATCGGCGATCGCGTCGGGCGACAAGGACGCCGCCACCACCGCGCTGGCCGCCGTCCAGCCCGAACTGCAGCGCGGCGTCGCCAAGGGCGTGCTCCACAAGAACACCGCGAGCCGCAAATTCTCGCGGCTGACCAAGCGACTCGCGGGTCTGTAAACGCATCCGTATTGAAGCGGGGCAGCACCCGCCGGTGAGGATTTCACCGGCGGGTTTTTTGCGTTCTCTCGCATTGGTCTTACACGTTCGGGATCACGACCATACCGGAGGTTCAAATTGCAGACACGACTCCTGCAAATCCGGGCGATTCGCAAAGGTTAACACAGGATAAGATACGAAATCCGTATTATTTCAATAATTTAAAAAAGAAATGACGCTTTTCCGGGGTGTTCGGCGAGTCAATATTTTTATTTCAGATTTATTGCACGTCCGCCTCTTGATCGACTCGCCAAGCTGTTCCTAAACATCATTCGTCACCCCGGTTCGGGTCGTGGCCGACCAAATATCGGATGCACGTCAGGCGGGATTCGTTCCGGCCCGAGAGGAGTGTCCGTTTTGTATGGGGGGCGATCACGCGCGGGGGCGCGGGATCGGTTGGGAAGGGATAGAAGTGGCGGTTTCGGCGGGGATTGACGGGGGTACGCCGGGTGAAGTGCTCAATGCCTGGGCGAGGATCCGCAAGAATCTCCGCGAATCGGCGGGCGCACGGCTGTTCGAGCAATGGCTCAAGCCGATCGAATTGGGCGACAGCGAGGATGCTGCCAACGTCCGCCTGACGCTGCCCTCGGCGTTCACCGCGAACTGGGTGCGCAACCATTACGCCGACCGCCTGCTCCAGGAATTCCGCCACGCCATCCCGTCGATTCGCGGCGTCTCGATCGAAGTACGCTCGGCGACCGCGCCGGTGCGCGGCGTCGCACCCGAAGAAAAGGCCGAGGCGCCCAAGCCCGCGGCCGTTCCGGCCGACCGTCCCGCGCTCGATCCACGGCTGAACTTCGACCGGTTCGTGGTCGATGCGTCGAACCGGGTCGCGTTCAATGCCGCGCGCGCGCTGGCCCAGCCGGGCACGCCGCGCTTCAGCCCGCTGTTCCTCCATTCGGGCACGGGGCTGGGCAAGACTCACCTGATGCACGCGATCGGCCACGCCTATCTGGCCGCCGTACCCGAGGCGCGCGTGATCCTGATGTCGGCCGAACGCTTCATGTTCGAATTCGTCGCGGCGATCCGCGCGAACGATACGCACAGCTTCAAGAACCGGCTGCGCTCGTCCGACCTGCTGATGATCGACGACCTGCACTTCATCTCAGGCAAGAAGCCGACGCAGGACGAATTCTTCCACACGATCAACGAGCTCACCGCGGCGGGCAAGCGGCTGGTGATTACCGCCGACCGTCACCCGCATGGGCTCGACGATGTCGAGGCGCGGATCGTGTCGCGGCTGTCGATGGGGCTGGTCGCCGACATCAAGACCCCGGACGCGCTGCTGCGCCGCGCATTGCTCGACCACCGGTTGAGCGAACTGCCCGACGTCAACGTGCCCGAGGATGTGCTCGACTTGCTCGCGCACAAGATCACCGGGTCGCTGCGCGAAGTCGAAGGCGGGCTCAACCGGCTGGTCGCGTATGCGCAACTGACCGGCGACGCGATCAACCTCGACTTCGCGCAGGCGACGCTCGGCGATGTGCTGCGCGGCGGGACGAAGCGGATCACGATCGACGAGATCCAGCGCGCGGTGTCGGTACATTTCGACCTCAAGCCGGTCGATCTGGTGTCGGCGCGCCGCGCGGTCGTGGTGGCAAGGCCGCGCCAGATCGCGATGTACCTCGCCAAGCGCCTAACGACGCGCTCACTTCCCGAAATCGGCCGCAAGTTCGGCGGCCGCGACCATTCGACGGTGATCCACGCGGTGCGCCGGATTGAGGAACTACGCGGCTCGGATCACGAGATCGACGGCGCGGTGAAGACGCTGATCCGGCAGCTCGAGGGCTAACTTCTACCGTGCTCCGGCGAAGGCCGGAGCCTTAGCCGCGAGCCATGCCGTTGATTGCCAACGCTCCGGCCTACGCCGGAGCACAAAAAGCTTCAAATGTAG
>NZ_JAQGKZ010000043.1 GCF_028289855.1 Sphingomonas bacterium
GCGGATCGTCGCGCGGCGCCGCTAGCCCTGGCGCCGGTCCGATCGCGCAGCCGCCCAGCGCGCGAACAAGTGCATCAGCGGGACCGCGCCGGGCGCGCCCTCCCCCATCCACCGCACGATCAGGTAATCGCTGCCGCTGTTGCCTTCGAGGATCACCGGGCCGTCCGGGGTCAGGATCACGTCCCAGCCGATCAGCGGCAGCCCGGGGAAGGCGCGCGCCGCGGTCTCCACCGCGTGCGCCGCCGCGGCGAACCCCGGCAGCATGCGTCCGGCGATCGGCGCGTCGCCATGCCACGGCGATGTCGCGAACCGCTTGCGCGGCGCGCCCAGCCAATAGCCCGCCAGCAAGCTCCCCGTCGCGATCTCTACCGGCACGCGGAGCGTATCGCGCAACGGGTGGCCGCGCTTCTCGCCCGGCACGACGATCGAGAACGACCCCGAATGCAGGAACGGCGCGCCGCCCGGCTCGCACGCGGTCATCAGGCGGAGCACCGGGGGTGCTCCGTCTTTGGTGCCGAGGTCGGCAAGCTCGGGGACGCCGGCCAGGCGTTGCTGCACCAACAACGCGTCGTTGGCGGCGGCGTCGCGCAGCCGGGCGGTCGCATAGGCTTGGTCGCGCCGCGCGCCGTCGATCCAATAGCCGTCGGGTGCCAGCCGCAGGACGCTGAACGCGTTCTGGCTGCGGCGGCCGCTGCGCGGCTTGACGAACATTTCGCTGCCCTCGGCGGGCAGCGCGGGCGCTTCGGTACCGGCGGGAATGACCGCGAGCAGCCTGGGCGTCGCGACGCCGACTTTCTGGAGCGCGGCTTCGGTCGCCAGCTTGTCGGCGAGCACTGCCGGCTGGTCGGGATTGCCGACCGCCGACTGGATTTGCCAGAACGCCCGGGTCGATACCGGCCGGCGCTCCGCCAGCGTTCGCCGCCACGCATAGGAATCGCGCGGGTGCAGCCCGAACAGGCACGCGTCGGCATATTGCCTGAGCGATTCGCGCGCGCGAAATCCGAACTTGCGCGCCGCGACCCGCACCATCGACGCCGCCTTGAGGCACCACAGCAATCGCGAGACGGCGACGACGACCGGTCGGACCACGCGCGGAACGCTGCGCAGCCGGTGGCGCGTGACGAACGCGATCAGGCGGCGGGCGGCGGGGTCGGCGGGCGCGAGCAGGCCGCGGCCATCGACCGGGAGCGCGTCCCAGAAGCGGCGGAGCGCACTGTCTTGCTGCCTCGAGTCCACCCTGCTGATCCCCGGTATGAGCGTTGCCGGAGTCCGGTCGGCGGCTGGGTATCAGGGTTTGTCGGCGCGGGCCAGATCGACGGATGCGAAGCGGCAAACGGGCTGCTGAACTGCCAACACGGGAGTAAATCCCGTGTCGTCGGACGGCGCCATGGCGCCGCCGGCCGGCACGGCGCCGGTCGCGATTTAGCGGTCGCTAAATCTTGGCGCCGTGCTCAAGCGCTCGACCGCGCGATGTGATCGACCACCGCGGGGTGGAGCGGGATGTCGAACTGGACGCCCATCCGGCCTTCCTCGTGCCACACGACCTGGCCGGCGAACGACTGGAACTTGGAAATCGTCACGAAGATTTTCGCGCCGACCGGATAATAACCCGGCGCGCTGATCGCGCAGCCGCCGACCGACAGGTTCTGGATCGTGCCGGTCTCGCGCCCACCTTCGCGCGCACGCACGGTGACCGACGTCCCGACTTCGACGCGGCCGAACTTGCGCTGCTCGACGCGCGGCGACTTTTCCAGCGTGCAGGCCAGGTTGAGCATGGCGCCAGATTGACGCAGCATTCGTTACCGTGGGGTAAACAAAACGGCGTCGCGCGGTGAGTTGTGGCGGCGGCCCGGAACGGTCAGCGGCGAATGAAGCGCAGCGTGTTGCCGTCAGGATCGTCGGCGTAGAATTCGCGCGTGCCCCAGCTCTGGTCGGTCGGGCCCTGATGGACCGGCGATTGCGGCTTGTGCGCGGGGTCGAGGCCGTGGGCGCGGAACTGCGCGAACAGCGCGTCGACCTCGGGCACCAGCACCGCGATCGCCTGCCCGATCACGCCGTCGCCGCCATGGCTCGACAGATGCAGCTCGGCGCCGTCGCGCGTCAGCACGCTGAAGCTCGGATCGGCCATAGCGGGCCACGTCCCGACCTGCGCGAAATCGAGCACGTGCGTGTAGAAATCGACCGCCCGCGCCATGTCGGTGACGCGGACCGTCGGGACGATCACCGCGTCAGTTCCGGAAAGACGGGTCGATCCGGTCGAGCTTCCGCAGCAATGCCGGCCACGCCAGCATCTGCGCCGCCATCGCCATCCCGCCCGGGGGCGTCTGCCCCGCGACCTTTTCCTCGGTGCCCTGCGGCGGGTTGTTGAGGTTCTCCAGCCCGGCCGACAGCATCATCACTTGCGCCTGGCACGCGCGTTCGAGGAAATAGAGCCGCAGGAAACAATCGCCGACGGTCTTGCCGACCGCGAGCGTACCGTGGTTCCTGAGGATCATCGCGTGCTTCTCGCCCAGATCCTCGACCAGCCGCTCGCGCTCGTCGAGGTCGGTCGCGACGCCCTCATAATCGTGATACGCGACGTTGTGCTTGGCGATCATCGCGGTCTGGGTGTGAGGCAATAGCCCGAACTCCATCGCCGACACCGCCTGGCCGTGCGGGGTGTGGAGGTGCATCACCGCGGCGGCATCCTCGCGCGCCATATGGATCGCCGAATGGATCGTGAACCCCGCCGGGTTGACCGGATGCTCCGACTTGCCGACCGGATTGCCCTCGGTGTCGATCTTGACGAGCGACGAGGCGGTGATTTCCTCGAACATCATGTCGTACGGGTTGATCAGGAAATGGTGCTCGGGGCCGGGCACGCGCGCCGAGAGATGCGTGAAGATGAGGTCGTCCCAGCCGTACAGCGCGACCAGCCGGTACGCCGCGGCGAGATCGACCCGCGCTTCCCATTCGCCGGGGGCCATTTCGGTGGTGGTATCGACTTCCGCCAGCGTTGCCATGTCAGCTCTCCGATTCTTCGTCGGGCAAAGCATACCGCAATTTCAAACGCGAGGGAAAGAGCCGGATGCGGCGTGGCGAAGCCACGCCGTCGGTCCTCGTTTCACGAGGCCGGCCGCGCTTCGCGCCGGGCGCGGATTAGCGGCGCTAATCCGCTGCGCGAAGCAGTGGGGGACTTCTGTTGCCCGGTGTCCCCCGAACCGCTGGAATCCCTTCTGTTGCCCGGTGGGTCCAACCGCGCATTTTAGTCTAACCTTGGGCCGTTAAGCCGTGGGGTTAGGCCGCCATAGCGAGTGCTTCGTTATCGTTGGCACTTGTGTATGGGCCGTCACGGTGGTCCCATTCCGAGCAAAAGACAGCGCCGTTCAACACACGTCGATCCTGGTTCGGCCCCGTCAGGAATGGTCCAAGGGACCGCTCTTGGTGGAGCCGCCGGGTACTGCCCCCGGGTCCGCTGCGCCTATTATACGCCATCGTTTATCGCCATAGCCGGGCCGAAACCCTTGCCCGGCCAATATAGGGGCTTCGGAATTAAAGAAAAGTGCGGGAGTCTATTTGCGGCGCTCACGCGCCGGTGCGGTACCAGCCCGCCCCCCCACCCGACCTCCCACAGCGTATCCTGAAATGGGAGTTCGGGTGGGGGAGCGGGCTGGTGCCGCACGCGATTAGCGCAGCCATCGCCAGATAAGCTGTTGCGGTTAAGCCACGCTGTATCGCCAAAAAGCACCGCTCCGCCTTCCCCCCGCCACATTGTCGCGTAATAAAGTATCCCACCATGTTGACGCAGCGTTCCCGCTACGCGCTCCGCGCGATGCTCTATCTGGCCGAGGCGGAGGCAGGCGGGCCGCCGATCCCGATGAACCGAATCGCCGACAGCGCCAACGTGCCGCGCAAGTTCCTCGAACTGATCCTCGCCGATCTGCGCGAGGCCGGTTTCATCCACAGCCATCGCGGCAAGATGGGCGGTTACTGCCTGTCGCGCCCGACGCATCTGATTTCGCTGGGGGAGATCATCCGCGTGATCGAGGGGCCGCTGGCGCTCGTCCCGTGCGTCAGCCGCACCGCGTATCGCCGCTGCGCCGATTGCAAGAGCGAGGCGAGCTGCGCGATCCGCATCGCGATGGCGCGCGTCCGCGACGAAACCGCGCGGATCCTCGACGGCACGAGCCTGGCCGATGCCGTCGCCGAGGATCTGGCGGCGGCCTGAGCCGATATATTCGTAACCGGATCAGCGTCGACATGTGCTCCGGCGAAGGCCGGAGCGTTGGCGATCGGAGCTATGCCGGCCAACGCTCCGGCCTTCGCCGGAGCACGACTTTCGTTGAACGGGCTAAACCCTCTTAGCGCGTAATTCGTCGCGGATTTCGCGCAGCAGCACGACGTCGGCGGGATCGCCCGCAACTTCTTCCGGCGCGGGCGGCATCATGCGGTTCACCGCGCGGATCATCAGGAAGATGATGAACGCGACGATCAGGAAATTGACCGCCTGGGTGATGAATTCGCCGTAACCGAGCAGGGGCACGCCCGCCTTCTTGAGCGCGGCGTAATCGGTCGATCCGGCCAATGCGGGGGGTACCTTGTCGGCGTTGAGCACCAGGAAATGGCTCGAGAAATCGAGCCCGCCGAACACCTTGCCGATCAACGGCATGATGATGTCGTCGGTCAGGCTGGTGACGATCTTGCCGAACGCCGCGCCGATGATCACCGCGATGGCCAGGTCCATCACGTTGCCGCGCATGATGAACGCCTTGAATTCCTTGAACATATCCGACCCCTTCCTGTTGGCAGGCTGATGCAGGTTAGGCGCGCTTTCCTCACCCCCGCAAGCTGGCTGTGTCGCATTTCCCTTTTCGCCGGATTGGCGACCTCCTACATTGCGCATCACCAAGGGATCAGGAGGGTTATCCCCATGAAGTTTCGTGCCGTCATCATGGTCGCCATCGTCGCCACGCTCAGCGCGTGCGGGATCAATTCGGTGCCGACCGCCGAGGAAAATGCCAAGGCGCGCTGGGCCGATGTCCAGAACCAGTATCAGCGCCGCGCCGACCTGATTCCCAATCTCGTCGCCACGGTAAAGGCGGCCGGGGCGCAGGAGAAGTCGATCCTGGTCGAAGTGACCAACGCTCGCGCATCGGCCAACCAGGTCAAGGTGGCGGGCGATGACCTTACCGACCCCGCCAAAATGGCGGCATACCAGCGCGCGCAGGCCGGCATCACGCTGTCGCTGCAGCGGCTGCAGGAGGCGTATCCCGAGCTCAAGAGCCAGGGCAATTACACCGTGCTGTTGAGCCAGCTGGAAGGAACCGAGAACCGTATCAGCATCGCGCGCACCGATTACAATGCGGCGGTGCAGGCGTATAACACGCGCATCCGTACCTTCCCCGATGCGATCGGCGCCAAGATCTTCTACGGCGCCAAGCCGATGGTGCCGTTCCAGGCGACGACCCCCGGCGCAGAGACCGCGCCGTCGGTCAATTTCGGCAATTCGAACTGATCGTATCAAACAGGAGATCGGGGCGATGACGCTCCGCAGGCTTTGTGCGTTGCTGGCACTGCTGCTGTTCGCGGCAGCGGCGCCGGCAACCGCGCAGACCTTTCCCAAATTCACAGGCTTCGTGGTCGACGCCGCCAACGTCATCCCGCCCGATGTCGAAGCCGCGCTGACCGCGAAGCTCGATGCCCTGCAAAAGGACACGCACCGCCAGCTGATCGTGGCGACGATCCCCGACCTGCAGAGCTATCCGCTGGAGGATTACGGCTACAAACTCGGCCGCGCCTGGGGCGTCGGGCTGAAGGACGTCAACAACGGCATCATCCTGTTCATCGCGCCGAACGAACCCGCCGGCCATCGTGGGCCGCGGATCGAGGTCGGCAACGGGCTGGAGCCCGTCGTGACCGACGCGCTGGCGAGCGTGATCATCAACGACAAGATGATCCCGTTGCTCAAGGCCGGGCAGGTGCCCGAGGCGATGACCGCAGGGACCGACGCGTTGATCGAGCAACTCCGTGCGAGCCCCGACGAGGCGAAGGCGCGAACCGACGCCGCGATCGCCGATTTCGACAAGCAGCACAAACGGGCGTCGAGCGGCAGCGGCGGCGGCTTCCCGGTCGGGTTCATCATCTGGGCGATGATCATCGGCTTCGTCATCCTGTCGGGCCTGCGCGAGCGCGGGCGCGGCAAGCGTTATCGCAGCGGTCTAGGCCCGGTGGTCCTGTGGGGCCCCGGCCTCGGCAATTGGGGATCGGGCGGCGGATCGTCGTGGGGAGGGGGCGGCGGTTCGTCCTGGGGCGGCGGCTCCGACAGTGGCGGCGGCGGATGGGGCGGCGGCGGCTTTTCGGGCGGCGGCGGCGGATCGTTCGGCGGCGGCGGCGCGTCGGGGGGATGGTGATGGCGGCATTCCCTCTGAGCGACGCGGATCGCGAACTGGTCGGCGCGGCGGTGGGCGCCGCGGAAGCCGGCACCGATGGCGAGATCCTGACGATCATTACCCCGCGGTCGGACGAATATCGCGACACCGGGTTGATCGCCGGCGCGATGGCGATGCTGCTGGTCGTGGCGATCGCAACGCTCGACCCGCGCCTGCTCGATGCGCCGCTCGGTGCGTGGGGCGGCGGATGGGGAGAAGCGCCATCGATGGTCGCGCGGCTGGCCGTCTTGCTGATTGCCGAGGCGGCGATGTTCGGTTTGTCTCTGCTCCTCTTTCGTGCGCCCGGCCTGCGGATCGCGCTCACACCTAAACCGGTCCGTGCCGCGCGCGTGCGCGGGCGGGCGATCCGCTATTTCAAGGTCGGCGCCGAAAAGCGCACCGCCGCGCGGGTCGGGGTGCTGCTCTACCTCTCGCTCGACGAACGCCTCGCCGAGATCGTCGCGGATGAGGCGATCCACGCCAAGGTCCCGCCCGAAGCCTGGGGCGACGCGATGGCCGCGTTGGTCGACCAGGTCCGCGCCGGGCGCCCGGCGCAGGGCATGGCGGCGGCGGTCGCTCGGATCGGCGCGATCGTCGCCGAGCATTTCCCCAAGACCGACGCCGACGTCAACGAATTGCCCGACCGGCTGATCGAATTGTGAGCGTGACCGACGCCGACATGGCGGAAGAAACGGTTTGGTCGGGGCGCTTCCTCGAAATGAAGAAGCGCGGCCGCTGGGAATATGTCGGGCGGGTCGGGGGCACGCAGGCGGCGGTGGTGATCGCGATCGACGACGGGCACGTCTTGCTGGTCGAGCAGTATCGCGTGCCGCTGGGCCGCGCCTGCCTCGAACTGCCCGCCGGACTGGTTGGTGACGAAGAGGCCGGCGAAAGCGCCGAAGCCTCCGCCGCGCGCGAACTCGAAGAGGAAACCGGCTATCGCGCTGCGACCGTCACGTCGCTCGGCACCTTCTACGCCTCGCCCGGGATGGTCAGCGAGTGCTTCACCTTGGTCCGCGCCGAGGGGCTGACCAAGGTAAGCGACGGCGGCGGGACGGCGGACGAGAATATCATCGTGCATCGCGTGCCGCTGGCGAGGCTGACCAATTTCATCGCCGAGCGCCGCGCCGCGGGGACCGCGATCGACGTCAAGCTGCTCGCGCTGATCGGGCCGTCGCTACTCTAGCGGAAATTGTCGGCGTAGGCCTGCAGCTTGAGCGTCCGCGTCGGCGCCGGAACGACGCTGAACGCCAGCCCGGCCTTCTCGGCATAGGCGATCGCCGCCTCGACGCTGGCGAAGCCCAGCCGCACCTGTTCGCGCGTGTCGCCCGATCCGGCCCAGCCGGTCAGCGGATCGGGCCGCATCGCCTCGGCGGGCTCGAAGTCGAGCACCCAGGCATCGGTCCGCGCGCGGCCGGACTGCATGGCGTTCTTGGGGCGTTGATAGATGCGGGCTTTGGCCATGGGGTGTCCTGTAACGCTACTTCGCGCGCCTTGCATCAGCGTTTTTGGTGCGCAGCGTCGGCGCGGCGCCGGCGGGGTCGTCGGGCCAGGGATGGCGCGGATAGCGGCCGCGCATTTCCTTCGCCACTGCGGCCCAGCTTCCGGCCCAGAAGCCCGGCAAGTCGCGCGTCGTCTGGATCGGGCGGCCGGCGGGCGAGGTCAGGCTGAGGACGAGCGGGACGCCGTTCGCGACGGTCGGATGCGTGGCCAACCCGAACAGCGCCTGCGGGCGGAGCTCCACGGTCGGACCGGCCTCGGCGGCATAGTCGATCGCCGCGCTCGATCCCGCGGGCGTGTCGAGCCGCGCCGGGGCGATGCGATCGAGCGCGCGCATCGCGTCCCAGCCAACGAGAGTGCGTAGCGCTTCGGCGAGATCGGCGTCGGTGATTTGCGACAGGCGGCGCTTGCCGGTCACGAGCGGGGGCAGCCAGTCGTCGAGGCGCTCGGTCAGCATCGCATCGTCCAGCGCATCGTCCCAGCCATGCGCCGTTGCGAACCTCGAGCGGGCGCGTAGCGCGGTCGCGGTCTCTCCCCATGGCAGCAGCACCAAGCCATGCGCGCGCACGCCCTCGACCAGCGCGTCGGCGATAGCGACCGGATCGGCGTCGGCATCCGGTCCGCTCGCCAGCACGATTGCCCCGAGCCGCCGTTCGCGAACCGCCTCGACCCCGCCGGTCGCGGGATCGAACGCGAAGCGGCGTCTGGTCTCGATGCGGTCGGCGAACAGCGCCTCGACGCTCGCCTGGTCGATCGCCGCCGCCGACAGGATGCGCGCGCCGGCGGCAATCCCTTGAGTCTCGCCGACGGCGAGCCACTCAGCGGTGGCGAGGAGGTCGGCCGGATCGAGCTTGAACCCGCGCCCGCCGACCGACGCCCAGCGCTCGCCGGACGCATCGCGGCGGCGTGCGACGCGGTCGGGGAACGCGAGGGCGATGGCGACATTTACGCCGTCACCCCCGCGAAAGCGGGGGCCCATCTCCCGAACCGTGTCGCTTGCCACGACGGCAGGAGCTGGGTCCCCGCTTTCGCGGGGATGACGGATCAGGTTGGTCCACCGCTCCGCCAATCTTCGCGCACTTTCCGCCCGCTGCCCGCGCTCCCCGCGAAACCGCCGCACCCGTGCCTCCAGATCGACCCCCGGCCCGCCCAGCCCGCGCTCGCCGAGCAGCACCGCGACCTCGGCGGCCTCGCGCGCCAGCCCCATCTCACCCGCGCGCACCAGCATGTGCGCGAGCCGCGGCGGCATCGGCAGCCTAGCGATCGCCTTGCCATGCGCGGTCGGACGGCCATCGGCACCAAGCGCGTCCAACACCGCCAGCCGCGCTCGCGCCTCCGCCACTGCCGCCTCGGGCGGCGAATCGAGCCACGCCAGCGTCCGGGGATCGGCGACGCCCCAGAGCGCGCAGTCGAGCACCAGCGCCGACAGATCGGCCTCCAGAATCTCGGGCGGATCGAAGCGCGGCAGCCCGGCGGTCGCGGCTTCCTCCCACAAGCGATACGCCACGCCCGGCCCGAGCCGCGCGGCGCGGCCGGCGCGCTGCGTCGCCGCGGCCTGACTAGCGCGTTCGGTGACCAATCGTGTCATCCCCGCCGCGCGGTCGTAGCGCGGGCGGCGCGCGAGCCCCGAATCGACCACCACCGAAATCCCGTCGAGCGTCAGGCTGGTTTCGGCGATGCTCGTCGCCAGCACGAGCTTGCGCGCGCCGTCGGGCTGGGCGGCGATCGCGGCGCGTTGCGCGGGCGGCGCGATCTGGCCGTGGAGCTTGTGCAGCGCGATGCCGGGAAGCTCGCCGAGCCGCTCGGCGACGCGCTCGATCTCGGCGACGCCCGGCAGGAAGGCGAGCACCCCACCCGCTTCCTCGCGCAGCGCCAGCCGGATCGCGGCCGCCATCTCGTCCTCGATCCGCGCCTCAGACCGGCGGCCAAGATAATGCAGGTCGAGCGGGTAGCTCCGCCCTTCGCTCTCGATCACCGGCGCGTCGCCGAGCAATGTGGCGAAGCGCGCGCCGTCGAGCGTCGCCGACATCGCGACGATCCGCAGATCGGGCCGCAATGCCGCCTGCGCGTCGAGCGCAAAGGCGAGCCCGACATCGCTGTCGAGGCTGCGCTCATGGACTTCGTCGAACAGCACCGCCGACACGCCGGCGAGTTCGGGATCGGCCTGGATCCGCGCGACGAAAATCCCCTCGGTCATCACCGTCACCCGCGTCGCCGCCGAGCGCTTCGAATCCATTCGCGTGGCATAGCCGAAGGTCTTGCCCACCGGTTCGCCCGCCAGCGCCGCCATCCGCTCGGCGACGGCGCGCGCGGCGATCCGGCGCGGCGACAGCAGCAGAATTTCGCCGGTGCACCACGATTCGCCTAGCAGCGCGGGCGCCACCGCCGTCGTCTTGCCCGCCCCCGGCGGCGCAACGAGCACGGCGTTCGACGCTTGCGCAAGCAACGACAACAGCTCGGGGAGGACGGCAAGGACGGGCAAATCGCTCATGTTATGCGCGTCCTAGTATCACACCCCGCCCCGATGCTAGGCAGGCGACGATGCACGCCCCGCACGATCATAAAGGTCACGGCCACGACCCTGCGCACGATCATGGCGCAAAGTCTGCCGGCGGGCACGATCACAAGCATTCGCACGGTCCGGGCGGGCACAGCCACGGCCCGCTGACCTTCGACCGCGCGTTCGCGATCGGCATCACGCTCAACATCCTGTTCGTCATCGCCGAATTCGGCACCGGCTTCGTCGCGCAATCGGTCGCGCTGATGGCCGACGCCGGGCACAACCTCAGCGACGTGCTCGGGCTGTGCGTCGCCTGGGCCGGCGCGACGCTGGCGAAGACACTGCCGTCGAAGCGCTTCACCTACGGGCTCAAGGGTTCGACCATCCTCGCGGCGATGCTCAACGCGCTCCTTCTGCTGATGGCGATGGGCGCGATCGTGTTCGAAGCGGTACAGCGGATCGGCGAGCCCGCCAACGTCAAGGGCATGGTCGTCGTCGTCGTCGCGGCGGTCGGCATCCTGGTCAACGCCGCCACCGCCTGGCTGTTCGCGCGCGGGCAGAAATCGGACATCAATTTGCGCGGCGCGTACCTCCACATGGCGGCCGACGCGACCGTCTCGGCGGGAGTGATGCTGGCGGGGCTCGCGATCTGGTGGACGGGGGCGGCGTGGATCGACCCGGTGACGAGCATCGTGGTGTCGATCCTGATCTTCTGGCAGACGTGGGGTCTGCTGCGCGAAACGGTCGAAATGTCGTTGAACGCCGTCCCGCGCGCGATCGATTTCGATCAGGTAACCGAAGCGCTTTCCGCGCTGCCCGGCGTCAGCGCGATCCACGACCTCCACATCTGGCCGATGTCGACCACCGAAACGGTGCTGACCGCGCATCTGGTGATGGCCGCGCCGGCGGGCGAGAGCTTCCTGACCGACGCGCAGAAGATGCTCCATGACCGCTTCGCGATCGGCCACGCGACGATCCAGATCGAGCGCGACGGCAATTGCGGGACCGATTGCTAGGCGAGACCCAGCCGCCGCATCGGACCGCCGACGACCCCGGCCACCATCGCTGCCATGATCTTGGGCGCGGGCCACGTCTTCGCCAGCGGCGCTACGATCACGTCGCGGAGCCACGGCAATAACGTGCTGTCCGACTGATAGACCGGCGTGAACAGCCGGCTCATCAGTTGATACATCGATACCTGCTCGCGGCGCAGCGACACGGCAAGCGCCAGCGCGTTGGGGAGCGATTCGCGCTCGCGCAGGGCGAACGCCAGCGCCCAAGCGTCGAGCAGCGCCATGTTGACCCCCTGCCCCAGTTGCGGGCTGGTCGAATGCCATGCATCGCCGAGGTGGATCAGGCCGGGCTCGCGCGGATCGCGCAACGTGCGGTGCGCGTAGCGTGCGAACGTCAATTGATCGGGGTCAAAGATTTGGTCGAGCAACGGCTCGGTCGCCGGCCATAGCGTGCGTACCTCGCTCTTCCATGCGTCCAGTCCGGCGGCTCGCCATGCGTCCAGTCGATCGGCGCGCAACGACCAGAAGAAAGCCGCTTGGCTCCCCCCGATCGGCAGCACCCCGACCATCCGGCTGGCGGCGTGATAGCGTTGTTCGAGCGCATGGCGGTCGAACCCCGGTACCCAATCGAGGCTCGTCCATAACGCGCCAAATGCCAGCTCGCGCCCGGCCGACGGCGCGAGCGCACTGCGCGACCCCAGCGCATCGACGATCAGATCGAACGGCCCGGCGCGTTTGCCGTCGGCGAAGAGCAGCGACCCGCGCTCGCTCCCCACGATCGTCCGCCCGCCCTCGATAGCGATCCCCGCCTCCGCCACCGCGCGATGAAGCAAGTCGAACAGCGTGGCACGGTGGATGCCGACCCCGAATGCGTGGGCGTCGAGTGCGGCATAGCGCACGTCGAGCACCGTCCGCCCGGACTCGTTCATCCCGAACAACCGGTCGATCCGCGCGCCGCGCACGACCAGCGCGTCCTCAAGCCCGAGTTCGCGCAGAACCGCGCGGCCAGTCGGCTGAATCATCAGCCCGGAGCCGATCGGTCGCGGCGTCTCGAACCGCTCGAACAAGGTAACGCAATGCCCGTCGCGGTGGAGTAGCAACGCGGCGGCGAGCCCGCACGGTCCGCACCCCGCGATCGCGATGTCGAGCGATCGAGTCACCGTGCGCCGTCAGGCGAGCTGGGTCGGGTCGCCGAGTTCGGCATTCAACGTGGCGGCGGCGCGCGCCAGTTCGGTGATCTGGCCGGGATCGATGCTATCGCCGGCGTGAAACGTCCAGTTGGCGAGCTCGTACTTGCCGCTTGGCTTCATTGCCGGTTCGCGATCGCACAGTCTTTTTCCGCGCCAGAAACCGAGCAGCACGCGATCGTCCTCGGCATGGATCAGGATGGCCGGGCCGTTAGAGGCAAAAACCAGATTGCGCCACTTGACCGTTTCGACAAACGGCGCCGCCCCGACAATCGCGGCGCGCAGCGCGTCAACCAGCGACCGTTGCCATGAACCAAGCGCGGCGAGCCATGCCTCGGGATCGGCCGGCGCGGGGTCGGTGGCCTTCATGCCGCGCATGGCGCGGTCAGTATGCCCGCGCTACGGCGAACTCGACCGCTTCGCCCATCGCGTCGCGCGCCTTGCCCGGCGCGAAGCCGGCAATCGCGTCGATCGCGCGCTGGCCGTAATGCCGCGCGCGCGCCAGCGTGTCGTCGATCGCGCGGGTGCCGCGAACCAGATCGACCGCATGGGCGAAATCGTCGTCCGACGCGCGGTGGCCGAGGATCGCGTCCTTCCAGAACTTGCGGTCAGCCTCGTCGCCGCGCGCATAGGCCAGGATCACCGGCAGCGTGACCTTGCCCTCGCGGAAATCGTCGCCGGTGTCCTTGCCCATCGTCCCGGCGTCGGAGACGTAATCGATCGCGTCGTCGACCAGCTGGAATGCGACGCCGAGGTTGCGGCCGAACGCGTCGAGCGCGGCCTCCTCGCCCTCGGGCCGCTCGGCGACCACCGCGGCGATCCGGCACGCGGCGGCGAACAGCGCGGCGGTCTTGGCGCCGATGATGTCGAGATAGCGTTCCTCGCCCAGATCGACGCGGCGCGCGGCGGTGAGCTGGTTGACCTCGCCCTCGGCGATCACCGCGCTGGCATTGGACAGAATCTTGAGCACCTTCAGGCTGCCATCCTCGACCATCAGTTCGAAGCTGCGGCTGAACAGGAAATCGCCGACCAGGATCGACGCGGGGTTGCCCCAGATCAGGTTCGCAGTGCGCTTGCCGCGGCGCAGGTCGCTGCCGTCGACGACATCGTCATGGAGCAAGGTCGCGGTGTGGATGAATTCGACCGCCGCCGCCAAGCGATGGTGGCGGTTGCCGGTATAGCCGAGCAGTTTCGCGCTCGCGAGCGTCAGCATGGGGCGCATCCGCTTGCCGCCGCCCGCGATCAGATGCCCGGCAAGCTCGGGGATCAGCGGGATTTCGGACTGCATGCGGTCGAGGATCACCGCGTTGACCGCGTTCATGTCGGCCGCGACCAGGGTCATCATCGGCGCGAGGCTCGGCTGCGGCCGGTTGGGATCGAGGCGATGGATCGTGGCGCTCATCTTGGCCCGCGATGTGGCGGAGCGCGGCGATGAAGGCAAGCGCAGGTTGCGCATGCCGGGATGCATGCGCCACAAGGCGAGCGAATCGAAGGGGCGAGGCGATGAGCGACGACGTGCTGGACGGCTATCGCAGCAGCATCGACAATATCGATGCGGCGCTGGTCCATATCCTCGCCGAACGCTTCAAGGTGACGCAGGCGGTCGGCCGCTACAAGGCGCAGGCCGGGCTGCCCCCGGCCGATCCAGGGCGCGAGGAGCGCCAGATCGCGCGGTTGCGCAAACTCGCCGCCGACGCGCGGCTCGACCCCGAGTTCAGCGAGAAATTCCTGCGCTTCATCATCGACGAAGTGATCCGCCACCACGAACAGTTGCGCGACGAAGCCTAGGCAAGCTCTTCGCCGGGGAGCAATTCGGTATCGACCGTCGCCTGCGCAAATGCGGCGTAGCGCGCGCCGCGGATCGTGCCGGCGAAGAGGCTCGCGGCTTCTTCGAGCACGTCCGGCGCGACGGTGATCGTCGCCGCCGCGACATCCTCTTCCAGATGCGCGATGCTGCGCGTGCCCGGGATCGGGATGATATCGTTGCCCTGCGCCAGCACCCAGGCGAGCGCGAGTTGCGCGGGGGTACAGCCCGCCTCCAGCGCGAGCGCTTCGAACTTTGCCACGACCGTGAGGTTGTGCGCCAGATTTTCACCGGTGAAGCGCGGCATGGTCAGGCGGATATCGTGCTTCTCGAAATGATCGTCGCGGACGCCGCGCGCGAGCATCCCGCGCGCGACCGGCGAGAAGGCGACGAAGGCGATCCCGAGCTCGCGGCACGTATCGAGCACCGCGACTTCGGGATTGCGCACCATCGGCGAATATTCGCTCTGCACCGCCGCGATCGGATGGACCGCGTGCGCACGGCGGATCAGGTCGGCGCCCATTTCGCTGAGCCCGATCGCGCCGATCTTGCCCGCTTCGACCGCTTGCTTGAGAGCGCCGACCGAGTCTTCGATCGGCACGTTGCGGTCGGGCCGGTGGAGATAATAAAGGTCGATATGGTCGGTGCCGAGCCGCGCCAGCGCGCGGTCGAGCGTCGCAGCGATCGCCGCCGGGCTGCCGTCGAGCACCCGGCTTTTGCCGTCGGGCGCGTCCATCACGCATTTGGAGGCGAGCGTGAATTCGCCTTTGCGGTGCATGACGTAGCGCTGGATCAACCGCTCGCTCTGGCCGAGGCCGTAGATCGCCGCGGTATCGAGGAACGTCACGCCGAGATCGAGCGCGCGGTTTAGCAGGCGTCCCGCTTCCTCCTCCGACGGCGGCGTGCCGTAGGCGTGGCAGATGTTCATGCAGCCCAGCCCGATCGCGGAGACGGTGAATTGGCCGATGCTGCGGGTCGGGAGAGTCATGACATGCTTTCGGGATTGGGAAGATCGCCCTCCAGTACCGGCGCAACCTTGCGTTGTCGCGGTTCGCGGACACGAAAGATGAGGAGCAGCACCGCGACGCCGAGGAACCCGAACGAGGTCCACAAAACCAGCGGATAGCCGTACTTCCACGCGACCAGCCCGCCGACCACCGGGCCGATCGCGGAGATCGTCCCCTCGATCGTCGTCGACAGCGCCAGCCGCATGGCGACGTCGGCGCGCTCGCCGAATTCGAGCACCATCGTCTGCTGGCTCATCTGATACCCCGACGCTCCGGCGCCCAACCCGCAAAATGCGGCGAACACCGCCCAGGGGTGATGGACCGTGAGCAACAGCACGATCGCCCCGGCCCAAATCGCCGCCGCGAGCACGAAGGTCGAGCGATACCCGGTACGGTCGCCAAGATTGCCCCACAGCAGGTTCGACGCGGTGTCGGCGCCGAGATAAGCAAGGCTCAGTTCGCCGATCACCGTCCCCGACAGGCCGAGTTGCTGCCCGGCGTAGAGGATATAGAACGGCGTCCCCATCCGCGCGGCGACGCAGCACGCCTCCGCCAGGATGAACCAGCGATAGCCGCGATCCTCGAGCAATTGCGGGAAGGTCTTCACCCGATCGACGAACTTCATCGGCGCGCGCACGGTGACGGGGACCGGCTCGACCATCCACAGCCGCAGCACGGTCAGCCCCATGCTGGTCAGCACGAACGCGACGAAGAAGGTCGTGGCGTAGCCGTTGCCGAGCACGTTGCCGCCGATCAGCCAGCGCCCCGCCGCGTAGGACAAGGCGGCCGCGATGATCCCGCCGGTCACGTTGCGATACGCCTGGAGCCGCCCGCGGCGCTGGAGCGGGATGACCTTCGCCATCAGCATCTGGAACGCGACTCGCTGCGTCCCGTTGAACGCACCGAGCAGGAAGAACAGGCCGAGCGTGACGACCAGCAACATGTCGCCGCGCAGAAACCAGCCGGCCAGCGCCATCCCCAGGATCATCACCCGCATCAACGTGCCGGTGCGGATCGCGTAGGGGAGGATGCGCTCCTTGGTCTCGAACCGCGACGCGCTGAAGATCGGCGAGATCGTCGCGCCGAGCTGGAGCAATGCGCTGCCCAGCCCGACCAGCGCGTCCGACCCGGTCAGGCGGTGGATATAGGTCGGCATGAAGGTCGGCGCGTAGATCAGCCGGAACCCGGTCATCCCGAGCATGC
>NZ_JAQGKZ010000050.1 GCF_028289855.1 Sphingomonas bacterium
TCATGCTGCCCTTGATGATGAAAGAACGCATTTGGAAGCTCCCTAGATAAAGGATTTGGTCGGCTTTTTCCGGCCTTAATACCCAAATCGAGGTGGACATTAATCGGTAATGACACTTTGCTCAAGCCGCTTTGTGTTTCGGCTCAACGCAGCAAGGAAATCGGGCAGCCGCGCGGCCAGCGCGGCGTCGAACGCAGCAGGCGACACCGGCACGCCCAGCGCCGCCGCGCTGGTCACCGCGAAGTCGGGCAGCCCGCACGGCACGATGCCGCCGAAATGCGACAAATCGGGGTCGAGATTGACCGCAAAGCCGTGCAGCGTGACCCATCGTTTGACCCGCACGCCGATCGCCCCGATCTTGGCTTCGGCCGCACCCTGGCCGGTCCAGATGCCGATTCGTCCCGGTTCGGCGCGCGCGGCGATGCCCAAATCGCCCAGCGTCGCGATCAGCCAATTCTCCAGCGCATGGACGAAACACCGCACGTCGCGGCCGCGCTTGTCGAGGTCGATTACCAGATACCCGACCCGCTGCCCGGGCCCGTGATAGGTATAGCGCCCGCCGCGCCCGGTATCGAACACCGGAAAGCGCGGATCGATCAGCTCGGCGGGGTCGGCGCTGGTCCCGGCGGTATAGACCGGCGGATGTTCGACCAGCCAGACCAGCTCGCGCGCTTCCCCCGCGCCGACCGCGATGGCGCGCGCCTCCATCTCGGTCAGGCTGTCGGCATACGGCGTCAGCCCGCCGGACACGCGCCATTCGATATCGTCGAG
Source organism: Sphingomonas bacterium (assembly GCF_028289855.1). Taxonomy (GTDB): domain Bacteria; phylum Pseudomonadota; class Alphaproteobacteria; order Sphingomonadales; family Sphingomonadaceae; genus Sphingomonas. The sequence continues at coordinate 772 of NZ_JAQGKZ010000050.1, forward strand.
GATCATTGCGCGTCCGCGCTACGCCCGACCGGCGGCGCGGCGCAAGTCATTGGCAAGCGCGCGGACGCTGGGCTAGAGCGAGCGCCAACGCAGCGCATGAGGTCGGCATATGGTCAATATGGGCAACGTCTGGGACCGGACGACCGAGTTTTTGAGCGACAATGCGCGCGCCTTGTTGCCGATCGCGGTGTTCGCAATGCTGATCCCGCACGCGATCAACGCACTGGTCGGACGAGCGGGCGATGCGATCAGCCCGGTCGTGGGATCGCCGATCGGCCTGGCCTGCGTGCTGGTGGCGCTGTGGGGGCAAATCGCGGTGGTCGCGCTGGCGCTCGATCCCGATGGCGGCCGGTCCCGTGCGGTCGCCGCGGCGACGGGCAAGTTCGGGCGGGCATTGGCCGCGATGCTGATCGTGTTCGTCGTGCTGGCCGTGCTCGCCCTGCCTATTCTGGGCGTGTTCGCAGCGAGCGGCGTCGACCTGTCGGCGCTGCGCGGCGGCGGGCTGGCGCGGGCCGACCTGTCGGGCGCGGCGGCGGCCTTCGTGGCGATCTATACCATTGCGCTGTTCGTGCTGGCGGTCGTCGCCACGATCCGGCTGGTGTTGCTCTATCCGGTGATCGTCGCAGAGGGCGGCGTGATCGGCGCGATCCAGCGCTCGGCGGCGCTGTCGGGCGGCCTCTTCTGGAAGATCCTCGGCGTGTGGCTGCTGTTCGTCATCGTCTATCTGGTCGCGGCGGCGGCGGTGACCTCGGGGATCGGCGTGATCGTCGGGCTGCTCGCGCCGCTGTCCAGCCCCTTCGGCGCCGGCAGCATCGTGGTCGCGATTTTGAGCGGGATGGTCAGCACCGCGTTCACGCTGATCGTCGCCGCTTTCTCCGCCAAGCTCTACCTTGCTGTTACGGCTTCGCGCGCGAGCGTGGCCGCCGCGTGAGCTTACGCGCAGCGACGATCTATGCCGACGCCTGGGCGGGCTGGCGGCGCGACTGGCCCGTACTGACCGCGGTGGCGGGGATGTTCGTGTTCCTGCCGCAGCTGGCACTGTTGCTGCTGGTGCCCGATCTGCCCGACATTTCGACGGTGACCGGCACCGAGCCCAACGACCCCAGCATGCAGGCCTATATGACGGCGTTGCAGGGATGGATCGGCAATTACGGCGTGCTGTACCTGGGCGTGGTGGCGGCGGCGTTGTACGGCCAGTTCGCGCTCGTCGCGGTCTATCTGGCGCCGGGGCGGCCCGCGGTGGGTGGCGCGCTGGGCACCGCACTGCGGCTGTTGCCGCGGCTCTTTCTGGCGTCGGTGGTGTGGATGTTGCCGCTCGGACTGGTCGGCATGATCCTGATGCGCGTGCCGTTCCTCATCCTCCCGATCTTCGCGCTGGTCATGGCGCGCACGATGCTGGTCGGCCCCGCGATTCTGGCGGCGCGGCCGATCGGCGCGGTTGCCGCGATCGGGCGAAGCTTCGTGCTGACGCGCGGCCGGATGCTGGTGCTCGCGAGCATCGTGCTCGGCGTCGTGCTCGCGCAATATCTGCTCGCGCTGCCGTTCGTGGCGCTCGATCAATGGATGGCGACGCACGCGCCCAATCCGATCGCGCGCGCGATCGTCGATGGCCTCGCCGCCGGCGTCGCGGCGCTGGGGGCTATCGCGATGGCGTTGGTGCAGGTGGCGGCGTGGCGGCGGCTCAGTCCGCGCTAGGTAGGCCCGTCTGCCGCAGCGCTTCGCCCAGGGTCATCGCTGCTGCCACCGCGACGTTGAGCGAACGAAATCCCGCTCGCATCGGGATAGTAACGCGAAGGTCGGCGCGGTCGTGGACAGAATCGGGCACGCCCGCTCCTTCGCGACCGAACAGCAATATGTCGTCGGGTGCGAAGCTGGCATCGTACAGCGACTCCGCGCTTTTGGTCGTCAGCAGCACTAGCCGCCCCGTCCGCTGCGCCTCGAATGCCTCCCAATCGGCATGGCGCACCACATCGGCGGCTTGCGCGTAATCCATCCCCGCGCGCGCCATCGCGCGGTCGCCGAACGCGAAGCCCATCGGCTCGATCAGGTCGACGCCGACCCCCATGCACGCCCCCAGCCGCAGGATCGTGCCGACGTTGCCGGCGATGTCGGGTTGGTAGAGTGCGATGCGCATTTTCGCCGCTCTACCCTCAACCGTCACCCCCGCGAAAGCGGGGGCCCAGCTTCTTTCTTCTTTCATGCGCCGAGAAAGCTGGGTCCCCGCTTTCGCGGGGATGACGGAGGGTAAGGGGTGTCGTCGCCCAAAAGGTCAAAAACCCGTTGGCAAAGCGCCGCGTCCCTGTCTATCAGGCGCGCAACCTCCGTGGGGACGGGGGCGTTCTGGCGGGCGCGGCACCCAAGCCGCTCTCCAAGCGTTCCGCCACCGGATTTTAGACGTGCAAGGGCTTAGCTGAATGGCGACCGATACTGCTGTAACGCCGGGTGAGTCGCCCGATCTGGTGAGCGATCCGCGCCGCCGCGACTTTCTCAACATCGCCGCCGTGGCGTTTCCCGCGGTCGGCGGCGGGGTGGCGATCCTCTATCCGCTGATCAACCAGATGAGTCCGTCGGCCGACGTGCTGGCGCAGTCGACCACCGAGATCGACCTGTCGAAGATCATGCCCGGCCAGGGCGTCATCACCACCTTTCGCAAGCAGCCGTTGTTCGTGCGCAACCTGACGCCGAAGGAAATCGCCGAGGCCGATGCGGTGCCGGTCGGCGAATTGCGCGACCCGCAGACGCTCGAGCAGCGCACCAAGGACGGCCACAAGAACTGGCTGATCACGCTGGGCGTGTGCACGCATCTCGGCTGCATTCCGCTCGGCATCAACGAAGGCGACAATCGCGGCAAGTACGGCGGCTATTTCTGCCCGTGCCACGGCTCGCAATACGATACGGCGGCGCGCATCCGCCAGGGGCCGGCGCCCAAGAACCTCGCCGTTCCCGATTACAAGTTCACGTCGCCGACCGCGGTCGTGGTCGGTTGAAGGGGTAGAGAGAAATGAGTTTCCCCTGGGCCAAGAATTACGAACCCAAAGTCCCGCTGATGCGCTGGCTGGACGAGAAGCTGCCGCTGCCGCGGCTCGCCTATAACGCGGTCGGCGCGGGCTATCCGGTGCCGCGCAACCTCAATTATTTCTGGAACTTCGGCGTGCTCGCCGGCGCCGCGCTGGCGATCCAGATCGTCACCGGCATCGTGCTGGCGATGCATTTCCATTCGTCGGCGGCGGAGGCGTTCAACTCGGTCAACGGCGGGATCATGCGCGACGTCAACGCGGGCTGGTTCCTGCGCTATGCGCACGCCAACGGCGCGTCGTTCTTCTTCATCGTCATGTACATCCACATCTTCCGTGGGCTCTATTACGGGTCGTACAAGGCGCCGCGCGAGATGGTGTGGCTGCTCGGCGTGGTCATCTTCCTGCTGACGATGGCGACGGCGTTCATGGGCTACGTCATCGTCTGGGGGCAGATGAGCTTCTGGGGGGCGCAGGTGATCACCGGCTTCTTCTCGGCGATCCCATTGGTCGGCGAGAATATCCGCGTCTGGCTGCTCGGCGGGTTCGCGCCCGACGATGCGACGCTCAATCGTTTCTTCTCGCTGCACTACCTGCTGCCGTTCGTGATCGCGGGCGTGATCATCCTGCACATCTGGGCGCTGCACATTCCGGGGTCGAACAACCCGACCGGGGTCGATGTGAAGGGCGAGCAGGATACCGTGCCGTTCCACCCGTACTACACCGCCAAGGACGGGTTCGGGCTGCTCGTCTATCTGACGATCTTCTCGGTCGTGATCTTCTACTTCCCCGACTATCTCGGCCACCCGGACAATTACATCCCGGCCAACCCGCTGGCGACGCCCGCGCACATCGTCCCCGAATGGTATTTCTGGCCGTTCTACGCGATCCTGCGCGCGTTCACGTCGGACTTCATCCTGCCCGCCAAGCTGTGGGGCGTGCTCGCGATGTTCGGGTCGATCCTGTTGCTGTTCTTCCTGCCGTGGCTCGACGGGTCGCCGATCCGCTCGAACAAGTATCGGCCCAAGGCGCGGATCGCGTTCTGGGTGCTGATCGCCGACGTGGTGGTTCTGGGCTATTGCGGCGGGTCGCCGGCCGACCCGATCTACATCATCCTGGGACAGGTCGCCGCGGCGTATTACTTCCTGCACTTCCTGGTGATCCTGCCGCTGATTTCGCGCAGCGAGCGGCCGGTGCCGTTGCCCAATTCGATTACCGAAGCCGTACTCGGCGACCATGGCGGCACCAGCCCGTCCAAAACCGCGCTGGCATAGGGGATATTTGAATCATGGTTCGCGGTATCGCTTTCCTGGTCGGCGCCGCCTTCGCGGCGGTGCTCGCCTGGGCGCTGTTCTGGACGGTGCAGGGTCTGATGACCGATTCGTCGCCCAAGATCTGGAGCGGCGCGCCCGAGAGCGCGGAGACCGACTTCCACCTCCACCCGCGCGCGGCCAATCTGGCGTCGGACGGCATCATGGGCAAGTTCGACAAGCAGCAGCTGCAGCGCGGCTTCCAGGTGTACAAGGAAGTCTGTTCGGCGTGCCATTCGCTGCGCTTCGTCGCGTTCCGCGATCTCAAGGGGCTGGACTATAGCGACGGCCAGGTGAAGGCGATCGCCGCCGGGTTCGACACGATCCCGACCACCAATCCCGACACCGGCGAGCCCGCGACCCGCAAGGGCACGCCCGCCGACCGCTTCCCGATGCCGTTCGCCAACGACATTGCGGCGCGCGCGGCCAACAACAACGCGATCCCGCCCGACCTCAGCTACATCACGCGCGCGCGGCATGGCGGGGCGGACTATGTCTATTCGCTGCTGACCGGCTATCGCCCGCAATCGGCCGAGATGCTGGCCAAGTTCCCGGAGATCAAGACGCCCAAGGGGCTCTATTCGAACCCGTACTTCGCCAACCTCAACATCGCGATGCCGCCGCCGCTCAAGTCGGAAGGGCAGGTCCAGTACGCCGACGGCACCAAGCCGACGGTCGACCAGATGGCGAAGGACGTCTCGGCATTCCTGGTGTGGACGGCGGATCCGCAGTTGGAGACGCGGCACCAATACGGCTTCTTCGCGGTGTTGTTCCTGCTGATCTCCAGCGGGCTGGCGTTCGGCGCGTACCGCAACATCTGGCGCGACGTGAAGCATTGATCGGCGCGCGGCCGGGTCACACCGGCCGCGTCCGCACCATCCCGTTGCTGACGAAGGTCATGACGGCCACGTCGTCCTGATTGAACACCGTCATCCGGCTCTTGAACAGGCCCATCTCCGGGCGGCTCGCCGACACGCGTTTCTCGAGTATCTCGGTTTCGCAGCGGAGCGTATCGCCCGGATAGACCGGCTTCAACCATTTGAGCTCGTCCATGCCGGGCGAGCCGAGACCCGCCTGGCGATGGCTCTTCATATTCTCGACCACCATCGCCATCGTCATCGCGCAGGTGTGCCACCCGCTCGCCGACAGCCGTCCGAAATGCGTCTTGGCGGCTTCCTCGTCGGACAGGTGAAACGGCTGTGGATCGTATTTGCGCGCGAATTCCATCACCTCGTCGCGCGTGACGGCGTACTGGCCGAAGCGCGACTTGGTGCCGACCGCGATGTCCTCGAAATATTGCAAATCGTCGCTCATTTGCCGAGCGCCGCGCGGAACGGCGCATCATCGCCGTCGAGATTCTGCCCCGCCGGCAAACCGAGGAGATCGCGGAGCAAGGGTGCGACATCGACATTGTCGAACGTCGCCAGCTTGCCGAGCGGCCGGATCGCCGGGCCGCTGGCGATGAACAGCGCGCGCATGTCGGGCGCGTCGTTGTCGTACCCGTGATTGCCGCGGTCGCCTTCCTTGGTCGGCGTGGTCTTCGCGGTCAGCCAGCCGACTTGCGCGAGGCAGAAATAGGGCGGGACGCGCGGGTTGGCGCCGTAGTGAAAGCGCGCCGGGATATCGCTCTTCTTCCAGCATTGCAGATGGTCATGCGGCTTGAGCAGCGCCTTCTCCAGCGCGGCCTCATGCCCCGGCACCGCGTAGAGCGCGGCGAACGTGCCGGTCTCGAAGATAGTGTAATCCCCCGGGTCGGCGATCTTGTCCATCGCGATGGTCCGCTCGCGGCTCGTGTCGGCCATGCCGTGATCGGCGACGATCACCAGATTGACCGGCTGGCCGAGCCCGCGCAGCCCCGCGACCAACCGGCCGATCGTCCGGTCGATCGCGGCCACCGCCTCGGTCGTTTTGGGGCTCGACGGTCCAAAAGTATGCCCGGCGGTATCGATCGTATCGAAATACAGCGTGACGAAGCGCGGCCGCGTCCCGGCCGGACGGCGCAACCAGTCGATCACGCCGTCGACGCGCTGGTCGCCGGGGATGACGATGTCGAACGGCCACCAATCCTCGGGCCGGACCCCGTTGGACACGTCGTTGGGCCAGTCCTTCGCCATCGTCCCACCCCAGGCGACGTTGCTGCCCGGCCAGAACATCGTCGCGGTGCGGATATTGGCCTTCTCCGCGGTCACCCAGATCGGCTCGGCGGCGTTCCACCAATAGGGGTCCTTGCTGTTCTCCATGGTGAACTTCTGGTCCGGGCGACCGACGTCCTGCATGTTGTTCGACACGATGCCGTTGCGGTCGGGGCGCAGGCCCGTGACGATCGTCCAGTGATTGGGAAAGGTCTTCGACGGAAAGCTCGGCCGCATCGCCGCGCTGATCCCGGCGGCGGCCAGCGCGTTGAGATTGGGCGTCACGCCGCGATCGAGATAGTCTGGGCGGAAGCCGTCGATCGAGACGAGGATCGTGACTGGCGGCGGCGCGATCGTCGGTTGCGACACGTCCGAAGCGGCGGGAACGCCGCGGTCCGGTGGAACCATCAAATCCGATGTGGTGGCGCACGCCGTCAGCGCGGCGGCAAAGGCAAGCATGGCGGCCCGGGCGATCCAGCGCATCATCGACTCCCTAACGATCGACGCTCGCCATGCCGGAAATCGCCGCTGTCCGCCAAGGGTCTATTTCGGGCGAGGGTCGGTCGCCGGCGCCTAGTTCAGGCTGGTCAGGAGCGATTTCACCTTGGTCCGCCACTGCGCGAATTCGCGGAAGGATAACGGCTGCTTAAGCTGCACGCCCATTTCGCCGTCGCGGCACCACCGAACCAGCGCACCGCGTTCGCCGAGCCCTTCGCCGACAACCTTGCATTCGGTACCGGCGGACAGCTTGCGGTCGCTGCGGATGCGCATCCCGGCCTGCGACGCATCGACGATGGCCGCGAGGAAATCGCCCTCGGGCAGGCGCAGGATGCCCGGCTCGCCGATTCGCACGCGCGGCGGCCGCACGCGGCGGCCCAGCTCCTGCATCGCCTGATGCGCCAGATAGGACAGGATCGGCACCTTGCGGTCGAACGCGACGCCGATCGAGGATCCGCTGGCCCACACCACGCGGCCCGCCATGCCGCGCCCGGTCCTGAGCTCCAGCTGAACCGGGTCGCCGACCGCGAGCTGGCAATAGACCTCGGCGCGCAGACCCCCGGCCGACACGTTGCGCAGGATGCACAATTCGTCCCCGCGCTCGGTCGCGAGCTTGGCGACCTGCAACACGGTGCGATGCCGTGCGTCGGCGCGCAGATCGCCCGCGGGCGACGCCGCGTTACGATCCGTTTCTGATGATTGGCCGCTAGTAATAGTTGCCATTGCGCCTCTCCATATAACTAGAGATCTAACAGCGGCAGAGCTTCATAGTTCCTGATGGAGTATAGTGATCGATCTGTTAACCATCGTCACTAGCGGTGTAGCGTCAATGAACAGCCATTTCGGTTCATTCTATTGAATATATAGCAGATTTAGTCCGCATTATCCGCCCAGGCTCAATTTGACGAACCCCGTCCAGCCCGCTGGCGACCGGCCATATGCGGCATCCAGCGCGCGCGGCTTGTCAGTCAGGAATCCGCTGCCGCCGATCGCGGCATTGAGCGCGCCGATCAGCTTGAGGCGATACGCGTATCCGATCTCGCCACGGGTGATGCGGAACGGCCGGTCGTGGAGCGGGTCGGCGGGGCCGGGGAACAGTTCGTCATTGGCGACATTCTCGAGTCTGCCGAACAGCGCATGGTGCGCGCCCAAATTCCAGTTCGCCTCGCCGATCCACGCGGTCAGCGTGCGTCCGGGCAGGCGGTTCTTGGCGGAGAATCCGGCCAGCGCGGAAAAACCCCCGCGCGCATATTGCACGCTCGCGGTGGTGCGCGCCTCGTCCACGCCGGGCTCGAGCGTCTCTGGGCTTTTCAGCCGGCCGTAGCTGGCCTGCGCGGACCAATAAGGCGAGGGGTTCCACGTCGCGCGCACGCTCCACGAATCGAGCCGCGGCATCTCGATATCCCAGCGGCGCCGGTCGGGCTCGCGCCCGCGGAACGCCGATCCTTCGAGCTGCCATGTGTCGCTCGACAGGCCCGCCGTCACAACCCCGAAGCTGATATGCGTGCTGTCGAACCAATGGTGCGCGATCGGCGCGAGCGGCAGGAATTGGGCGGAGGCGCGGTGCATGAACGCCGACGGGCCGAGCGCGGGCTCGGCGACCGGCCCGCCATAGACGAAGCCGGTGATCCCGCCGCCCAGCGGCACGTCGACCCGCGCCGACAGCTCCATGAACAGATCGTGCGGATGCTGGCGGTCGATCAGCGGGGTGACGCCGTCGGCGGTCTCACCGGTCGCGAACAGGCTGGGATAGCCCTTCGCGCCCATCAACGGGTCGAGGCTGAGCATCGACCGCAGCGTGAGTTTGGCAGCGCCGAAGTTACGGCTCGCCTCGACCATCGCCATCGACGTGACGAACGCCTCGCGGTCACCGCGCCGCCCCGACTGGTCGGTATAGGAACCCCACGCATAACCGTGGAGCATCAGCGCCCAGCCGCCTGTTTTCAGGTGCAGGCCCTGCATCATCCCCTCCGCGCCCGGGTTGCGCGCGGTGCCCGATCCCATTCCGAACGCGGTCGAGTTCATCGTCATGCCGTCCATCGTAGGCGTGCCCGGCATCGAGCCGTTGCTCATCTCCGTGCCTGCAATCGGCTGGGTGGGG
>NZ_JAQGKZ010000063.1 GCF_028289855.1 Sphingomonas bacterium
TGGCCTGAAGCCCGAGCGCGATCTCGGTTTCCATATCGGCGAGCTTCTTCTGATAGAGCTGGCGCCCGGCGAGCGGGGTGCCGAACTGCTTGCGGTCGAGCCCATATTGCCGCGCGGCGTGCATGCAGAACTCGGCGGCGCCCATGCTGCCCCAACTGATCCCGTAACGCGCGCGGTTGAGGCAGCCGAACGGACCTTTCAGTCCCTGCACGTCGGGCAGCAATGCGTCCTCGCCGACCTCGACCTCGTCCATCAACACCATGCCGGTGATCGACGCGCGCAGGCTGAGCTTGCCTTCGATCTTGGGCGTCTCGAGCCCCTTCATGCCCTTTTCGAGGACGAACCCGCGAATGCCGCCGCCATGCGCGTCGGACTTGGCCCAGATGACGAACACGTCGGCGATCGGTGAGTTGCTGATCCAAGTCTTGGCGCCCGACAGCGAATAGCCGGTCGCGGTCTTGGTCGCCCTGGTCGTCATCCCGCCGGGGTCCGATCCGGCATCGGGCTCGGTCAGCCCGAACGCGCCGATGAACTCGCCGGTCGCCAGCTTGGGCAAGTATTTGCGGCGCTGTTCCTCCGACCCGTATTCGTAGATCGGGAACATCACGAGGCTCGACTGCACGCTCATCATCGAACGGTAGCCAGAGTCGATCCGCTCGACCTCGCGCGCGACCAAACCGTAGGCGACATAGCTCGCGCCGACCCCGCCATATTCTTCCGGGATCGTCGGTCCGAGCAACCCGAGCGCGCCCATCTCACGGAAGATTGACGGGTCGCTGGTTTCGTTCTGGAACGCGTCGATGATCCGCGGCGCGAGCTTGTCCTGCGCGTAGGCACGCGCGGTGTCGCGCACCATCCGCTCGTCCTCGGTCAGCTGCTCCTCGAGCAGGAACGGGTCCGCCCAGTCGAAATGCCCCATGCCGGCCATCATGATCTCCTTGGTCGCCTCCGCATTGCCGCGCCGCGCGGCTTGCGGCAAGGAAAAGCGATGAGCGATTTCCGCCCCCGGCGCAGCGCGCTGTTCCTTCCCGCGAGCAACCCGCGTGCGATCGAAAAGGCGCGCGGGCTGGCGGCGGATGTGGTGATCCTCGACCTCGAGGATGCGGTGTCGCCCGAGGCGAAGGTCGCGGCGCGCGCGGCGGCTGTCGCGACAGCGCAAGCGGGGTTCGGCGAGCGCGAGCTGGTGGTTCGGGCGAATGCGATCGATACCGATTGGGGCGCGGACGATCTGGCCGGCCTCAATGGGGTCGCCACGACGATCCTGGTTCCCAAGGTGCGCGACGCCGACGATGTCGCGCTGTATCGCAGCCACCTGGTCGCGAACACCGCGTTGTGGGTGATGATCGAGACCTGCGAAGCGCTGGGCCGGCTGCAGGATATCGCAGAGGCGGGCGCAGCGGGGTTCGTACTCGGCGTGAACGACCTCGCGCTCGACCTTTGCGCGCGGCCGGGGGCGGATCGTGCGTGGCTCGCGCCGGTCCAGACGATGGTACTCGCGGCGGCGCGCTCGCGCGGGCTGGTCGCGCTCGACGGCGTGTGCAACGACTTTTCCGACGATGCGCGGCTGCGCGCGGAGTGCAACGCGGCGGCGGCGATGGGCTATGACGGCAAATCGCTTATCCATCCGAAGCAGATCGACATCTGCAACGCGGCGTTCGCGCCCAGCGCAGTCGAGATCGCTTGGGCGACCAAGGTGCGGGATGCCTTCGCGGTCGGTGACGGCGGGGTGATTCAGGTCGAGGGCAAGATGGTCGAGGCGCTGCATCTGGCACAGGCCGACCGAATTCTGGGAATGGCCAAGTGAGGCTTGGCGGCGCGCGACCCGCTGGCAGTTCCCCGGCGAAGGCCGGGGCCCAGTTACGATCGGCTCGATGCTGGGCCCCGGCCTTCGCCGGGGTACAATTTGGATCGGGGATGGCGCGATGAAGATCGCCGGGGTCGAACTGGGTGGAACCAAGTGCCTGTGCGTGCTGTCGCAGGACGGTGCGATCGTCGAGCATGCGCGAGTCGATACGACCGATCCGGCGACGACGATGGCGGGGATCGAGGCGGCGCTCGACCGCTGGCGCGGATGCGATGCGATCGGCATCGCCAGCTTCGGACCCGTAGGGATCGATCCGGCTGCGGCCAATTACGGTCACATCACCGCGACGACCAAGCCGGGCTGGGCTAACACCGATGTCGCCGGGCGATTGCGGCGGCGCTACGGCGTGCCGGCTGGATTCCACACAGACGTCGTAGGAGCCGGGCTGGCCGAGGGCGAATGGGGTGCGGCCAAGGGCCTTGCCGACCATGCCTATGTCACGATCGGCACGGGTATCGGCGTCGGACTGATCGCGGGCGGTAAGCCGGTGGTCGGGATGACGCATCAGGAGTTGGGCCATGTTCGCCCGGTGCGGCTGGCGGGCGACGACTGGCCCGGCATCTGCAGTTTCCACGGCGATTGCGCCGAAGGACTCGCCTCCGGTCCCGCGATCAAGGCGCGCGCCGGGGTCAGCGCCGACCAGATCGCCGAGCATTCGCCGATCTGGCCGCAAGTCGCGCATCCGATCGCGCAATTGTGCCACACGCTGGTGCTGACCGGCGTGCCGCGTCGCATCGTGTTCGGCGGCGGCGTGTCGCTCGGCGTCGCGTGGCTATTGCCGATGGTGCGCCGGATGCTCGACACGAGTTTGGGCGATTATGGCGATCGCTCGCTGATCGGCAATCTCGACGATTATATCGTCCCCGCGGCATTGGGCGCGGAAGCGGGGCCGCTTGGCGCAATCCTCCTCGGTCAGCACGCGTTTGAGCGCCGTTCGTTTACGGCCTCTTAACCCTCTCCGCTTACGCCTCGGCAAGGACATTGGGGCGTGCTGCATGCCCCGCCAAGCGAAGGGTAGCGCGCGGTGCGAATTCTGATCGTCGACGACGAACCGTCCATGCACGATTCCTATCGGCGCTGTTTCGCGCCGGTAGACACGAGCGGCGCCGAGGCGCTGAGCGGGATGGCGGCCGAATTGTTCGGCGACGACGCGCCGACCGCGCCGTGCAACGATGACAGCGAAACCGTCCAGTTCGACGCGGTGCATTGCATGCAGGGTCTCGATGCCGTTGCCGAGGTCGAAGCCGCGATCGCGCAAGGTTCGCCGTTCGCGGTCGCGTTCATCGACGTACGCATGCCGCCGGGTATCGACGGCAAGGAGACCGCGACGCGAATCCGCGCGCTCGACCCAAACATCAACCTCGTCATCGTCACCGGCTTTTCGGATTTTTCGCCGATCGAGATTTCGAAGGCGGCCGGGCCGGCCGACAAGATCTTCTACATCGCCAAGCCGTTCGAGATCGCCGAGGTCGTCCAGACCGCAACCGCGCTCGGGCATCGTTGGCGGCTCGATCGCGATCTAGCCGCGGCAATGGCCAGGCTGCATGAGCAATCGGCCGAACTTGCGGCCAACGAATCGAAGGCGCTGCATCTTGCGACGCACGACTCGTTGACGGAGGCGCCCAATAGGCTCGCGTTCGTCAAGGCGCTGACCGACAAGGTGCGCGGCGGCGGCATGTTTGCGACTGCGATGGTCGATCTCGACCGTTTCAAGTTGGTCAACGACACGCTTGGCCATCTGGCGGGCGACGAATTGATCCGCGCGATCTGTGGCATCCTCCACGCTAACGTTCCCGAGGGTGCGATCGTCGCACGGTTGGGCGGCGACGAGTTCGGCGTGCTGTTCGATACCGCTGGTGAGCAAGCCGCGGTAATGGCGTGCGACCGCATCGTCGCGTCGTGCGCGACGAGCTTCCGCATCCTCGGCCATTCGGTCCAGGGCGCCGCGTCGGTGGGCGTCGTCGTCGTGTCGGGCGATGAAGGCCGCGATCCGGTCGATGTCATGCGCCGCGCCGACCTCGCGCTCAACGACGCCAAGAAATCGGGCCGCGGCGTGGTCCGTGCGTTCGACGAGACGATGGATGAAAGCGTCCGTTTCCGCCGCCGCATCGAAAGCGGACTGGGCCAGGCGATAGAGCAAGGCGAGCTGAGCCTTGCGTACCAGCCGATCGTCGCCGGTCACGACTTGGAGGTTGTCGGGTTCGAGGCGCTGTTGCGCTGGAATACCGAGGAATTCGGGCCGATCAGCCCGGCTCTGTTCATCCCCATCGCCGAAGAGTCGAACCTCATCCACGATCTGGGCGACTGGGTGCTCGACGAAGCGCTCAAGGTGCTGCCCGACTGGCCCGGCCAATATGTGTCGGTCAATTTCTCGCCGCGCCAGTTCCGCCGCCAGAATTTCGTCGCCTACGTGATGGAACGCGTCCAGCGTGCCGGCATCGCGCCCAGCCGCGTCCAGATCGAGATCACCGAAACCGCGATCTTCGATAATGCCGAACGCGCCGCCGATACGCTCTACAAATTGCGCCAGATGGGCTTCCGCATCGCGCTCGACGATTTCGGTACGGGCTATTCGTCGCTCTACAACATCCGCAAGTTTGCGCTCGATTGCCTCAAGATCGAAAAGAGCTTCATCGACGGCATGGGCCGCGAGCGCGAGAGCGCGGCAATCGTCCAGTCGATCGTCCATCTCGGCAAGGCGCTCGGGCTGGGTGTTGTCGCGGAGGGCGTCGAAACCGAGGCGCAGGTGCAGGCGCTACGGCTCGCCGGTTGCAGCCACCTGCAGGGTTATTATTTCTCGCGCCCGGTGCCGGCCGATCAAGCCAAGGTCATGGCCAACGAGCGCTTCATCGGCGGCGAAGACGATCTCGACGGCGACGAATTCGCGATCCAGGCGGGTAACGGGACCGAAGGCTGATGGCTGCGCGCAAGGGTGGCCTGACGCGCGTACTCGATCGGGCGCGGGCGGCGTCGCTGGGCGGCAAGCTGCTGATCATTTTGGCCGGCGTCGGGCTGATCGGATCGGTCGCGCTGACATTGCTGCTCGCCATGGTCATCACGCCGAACTTCAACGCGCTCGAACGCCAATCGATCGACGGGCACGTCGAGCGCACCCGCGCGACGCTCAACGACTTCGCCGTTAAGGTCGAGAATTCGGTGCGCGACTACGGCGACTGGAACTCGAGCTACGATTATATCGCGGCCCCGACCCAGGCATTCGAGGAAGAAAGCTTTTCGCCATTGGCGATGGCCAATCTCGACGTTGACGGCATGGCGTATCTGCGCCCCGACAAGAGCCTTGTGATCGCGCGATGGATCGATCCCAAGACCGGCACCGAAAACAATACGCTACGTCATGCAATGGTTGCAGTGATGCGCCAGGCACCGCTCGATGCTGTGATCAAAGCGAGCAAGTCGCACAGTTCGGCACACTTCTTCGCGCGGCTCGACAATGTCGTAGTGGCGGTCGGTGCGGCACAAATCCGCAAGAGCGATGGGGGCGGCAAGCCGCGCGGTTACGTGATCATGGTGCGGCGCATTACGTCGACCAACCTGAGCCAATTGCTTCAGGTTGCCGCGCAAATCGATCTATCGGGCAACGGTGGCGCGCTCGTTACGACCAGCTCGGACAGGATGAAGATCGCGGTGCCGGTCGCGGGTGCCGACGGCAAACCGGTCGCCGCCGCCAGCTTCTCGGTGCCGCGCGACGTCTCGTTGCTCGGCCGCCACATGTTGTGGCTCGCGGTGTTGGGATCGACCATCTTGCTCGCGATCGTGCTTACCGTGCTCAGCCGGATGATTTCGCGGCTGGTGCTCAAACCGCTCGGTCGGGTCGAGGGGCATATGCAACGCGTCCGCGATTCGGGGTCGCTGAGCGTGCTGGAAGACGACGCCAAGCGGCAGGACGAGATTGCCTCGCTCGGCCGCAGCTTCAATTCGATGCTGGTCCAGCTCAAGGATCTGCGCGAGCAAGTCGAGGTGCAGAGCTTCGCGCTCGGGCGGTCCGAAAGCGCGGTCGCGGTGATGCACAACGTGCGCAACGCGCTCAACCCCGTTTCGACGATCCTCAGCGCCGGAATCGGCCAGACGCCGCCGGTCGACCGCGCGACGCTCGACAAGGTAATGGTGGAACTCGCGCGCGACGACGTTTCGGGCGAGCGGCGCGCCAAGCTCGCCGCCTTCGCCGCCGCTGCAGTCGATGCCGAGGACAAGCAGCGTGCCGAACGCCGCGACCAGCTCCAGGTCGGCCGCGACGCGATGCGTCAGGTGCTCGAAATCATCGGCGCGCAGCAACAGCTCGCGCACGAACGCCCGCCACTCGAGGAATGCGACGCGACCCAGATCATCGCCCAGAACGCGACGATTGCGCGGCATTCGGGTGATGGTGCGTCGATCGCATTCGCCTTTCCCGCCAAACCGCATCCCGTGCTCGCCAACCGGCTGCTGCTCAGCCAGGTGGTCGGCAATTTGTTTTCCAACGCTGCAGAAGCGATTGCCGCGTCGGGCGGATCGGGCAACATCTGCGTGACGATCAACGAAACCGCCGACGGTCGGGTCGAAATCGCGATCCGCGACACGGGGGAGGGGTTCGATCCCGCCGACACGCCGAACCTGTTCCAGCGCGGCTTTTCGACGCGCGCACATAAATCGGGCGGGCTGGGGCTGCATTGGTGCGCCAACTCGATGACCGCGATGGAGGGCTCGCTCAGCCTCGACAGCGACGGTTCGGGGCTGGGGGCGGTGGCGCGGCTGACGCTCAAGATGCCGGTGGCGGAGGAGGCGAAGGCTAATCTCGCCGCCTGACGTCGCGGCTTACGACCCGCGCCTTTTCTTGCCGTCGATCAGGACTGCCTGTTGCCATCGGCTTGGCGCCTTGTCGGTGCGGTGAATGCAGCCAACCCAACAGCAGGGTCGCTTCTTTCCCTCCAGAAGTTCTTCGCCGGTTCGTTCGATGCGTCGTTTGCGCGTCGCCGCTTGCTTCGCGTCCTCTACCCAGCAAATGAACTCGTTCCGTCCCAGCGGCGTCAGCCCTTCCCACAGCCGGAGTATTTCGGGATTCGATCTCACCGCGGCTTCGAAATCGTCGCCTGCTTGGTGAACCGTGCCCTGGGAAAAGGCGGTCGCCATTACGCCGCCCGATCTCGACTCAGGCTGTCCTTCCGCCGCAGATACGGCGCGACGAGGTTGCGTGCCCTGAACCATTCCTGCCGCTCCGGGGTCAATGTCGCGAAATTGCCGATCACGCGGCGGCATTCGGGGCTGCGGCACTGGCAGATCATGTGCCAATTCGATTCGGCCAGCGTGGTCGAATAATCCCAACTGATCTCCTCGCCCGCCGCGATATCGCGAATCGCGACGAGGAACACGCCGCTATCGGCGAAGCGCAACCCCGCATTGGGCGCGCAGCTGTGGTTGACCAGATCGTCGATCCGGCCCGACGGTCCCATATAGTGGTCGGGCGTGACCTGGACGAAGCGGTCCGATCCGCCGCGCATCAGGCTGGGCACGCGCGCGGCGCGGAAGCGGCGGCCGGTGAACTCGATCAGGCGGTCGCCCTCGATGAACGGCTGCGCGGCGAACACCGCCTTGCCGAGGTGGCTCTCGCCGACCTTGAACAGATTGGCCGGGGTGCGCAGCGCGTCGAGTACGAAGAAACGTCCGTTGCGAAAGCCGAGCGACCGTAGCGGGTTGATCGTCGCCAGCCCGACCAGGAACCACACGCTGGCGTGGCACAGCAATTCGACCAGGATATAGGCATATTCGCCGACCGGGCTGCTCGGCGTGCGGGTCGCGACCAGCAAGGTGGCGAGGTCGCCGACGGTCCATAATCCCCAGGCCGGTGAACGCTCACGATTGCGGTCCGCAGCAACACTCGCCCAGGTCGGCCAGAAACTGATCGGGACGGCGGCGACTACCAGCATGTGCGCCCAGAACGCATCGCGGAACATCGCCCAGATGACGAGCGCGGTCAGGCTGGCGCCGATGCACAACGCCTCGGTCCGCGACGGCAAGCTCCACGCCGATCGCCGCCACAGCGCAATCGTGATCGCGACGCAGGCGACCATCGCGAACAGGAATATCCAGCGCTGCAGGCCATCGGGATTGACCGCGGCATAGGTCGACGCCTCGACCGCGGTTGCCGCCGACCAGATCAGCCACGACGCGCGATTGGGCTCGACCAGGTTGCGGCGCAGCCCGACAAGATACATCGCATAGCCTGCCAAACTTGCGGCGAGCGCCACCAGGAACCAGGCTTGGATCATTCACCCCCGCAGGTTACGCGACCGCCGCGCAACCTTTCATTTACCATGATGCGCGGAATCCGTCCATTCGAAAACCTAGGAATCTCAACGAGTCGCTAAGTGGCTGACTTTCGATTCCTTTTTGCGACCAGTATTCGATCAGCCAATTCTCCAGGGCAGTCGCCATCTCAACCTGCGAGCCGGGCAACCTCGTCCATGATGATGGCCCGCGCCCCATCTGCGTCCAGTTGTTGCTCGCCGCGCAAGCGTTGCCAGACCTCGAAGCTCAGCATCAGATCGATCGTCTCAAACCGCTGAGCGTCGTCGGCGATCGACGCGGGCAGCAATGTGTGCAGCCGTTGCCGCATGATCCCCAATACGTGCTCATATTGGCCCTGCAGCGCAGGCGACATGTGGCGATGCGCGTCGCCCGCGCGCTTGAACGGCAGCAGCCGCTCATAGGTCGCAGTGCGTCGCTCGACGACTTCCACCAGTTGCTGGCGCCAGTCGCTCGAATCGAACGGGATCAGCCACATTTCGTATTGCTCGGCCAGCGTATGCGTCAGCGCGGCATACAGGCTTTCCATATCGGCGAAGTGCCGGAAGACGGTGCGCAGCCCGACCACGGCGCGCGACGCGACCTCGTCGGCGCTGGGGGTGATGCGCCCCTCCGCCACCAGTTCGAGCATGGCAGCGACGATCTTGTCACGGCTGTTCTGCGACCGTCGCCGACGGCCGTCTTTCGGAAGGGTAGCGGGTGCGCGCATCAGTTGGACCAGTAAATATAGGTTTCGCCCGGCCGTGGCTTGGTGCCCAGCGGTCGGTCGATCGCGATCGGCGAACGGATCAGCGACGGCCAAGCCGGTTTGGCGCTCTCCCTGTCATGCTGCGCGATCAGCCCAGTGAGCCGCGCCACCACGTCGGCGTGCAGCGCCGCGACGTCGCGCCGCTCGGTCGGGTCGGCTTTCATATCGTAGAGCAACGCAACGCGCGGCAGGTCGAGCAATTGCAGCTTCCAGTCGCCATCGCGCACCACGCGGTACGGGCCGCTGCGCCAGAACAAGGTGTTGTGCGGCGCGCCGGTCTTCATCCCCTCGATGAACGGCATCAGGTCGACGCCGTCGATGGCGCGATCCTTCGGCTCTGCCGCGCCGGCCACGTCGCTGGCGGTCGAGAAGATGTCGAAATGGCTGACCGGGCCATCGATCCGGGTGCCCGGCTTGATTTTCGCCGGCCAGCGCATGAAGAAGGGGACCTTCACCCCGCCTTCGAAGAAGGTCGCCTTCCACCCGCGATACGGGCGATTGATATCGGGCAGCCCGATATAATGCGCGCCGCCATTGTCGCTGGTGAAGATGATCAGCGTATTCTGGTCGAGCCCTTGCGCCTTCAACGCCGCCATCACGCGACCGACGCCGCGGTCGAGCGCGCGGATCATCGCGGCATAGACACGGGTGCGGTGGTCGGCGATCTGCGGCAGCGCGTCGTAATCGGCCTTCGACGCCTGAAGCGGCGTGTGCGGCGCATTGTAGGCGAGGTACAGAAAGAACGGCCGGTTGCGGTTGGCGCCGATCGTAGCGACCGCCTGATCGGTCAAATAATCGGTCATGTACTTGGCCGGTCTGAACCGCTCGCCGCCGTTATACTGGACGCTGAACGGCAGGTTCGCCCACAGGAACTTGTCGATCGGGTCGAAATCCTGCTTCGAATTTTCCACGTCCGGGCTGTTTTCGGGCAAATACATCTGGCCGCCGATCATGAAGCCCAGGCTCTCGTCGAACCCCTGCTCCTCGGGGCGCATCCCCTTGCCTTCGCCGAGATGCCATTTGCCGAGATGGACGGTGTGATAGCCGCGCCCGCGCAACAGTTCGCCGATCGTGATCTCGCTGGCCGGCACGCCCTTGTCGGCGGTCGTCGCTGGCAGGCGGGCAGCATCCTCGTCGAAGATCGTTTTGTGCTCCCAGTCGGTCTTGAAGCTTGCGATGTTGCGGGCGAACGTCACGTCGGTGCGGATCAGGCTGGAGGGAAACCATGCCGGCGGATGCGTGTCGGCGGGGGTGAATTCATAGCCGAAGCGCGTCGGATAGCGTCCGGTCATCAATGCCGCGCGGCTCGGCGCGCACGTCGCGTTGCCGGCGTAACCGTCGGCGAAGGTTACGCCGTCGTGCCCCAGCGCGTCGATATTCGGCGTCTTGAGCAGCCCGCCCGCGACGCCCCCGCCGTTGAAACTGATATCGTTATAGCCCAGGTCGTCGGCGACGATCAGCACGATGTTGGGCGGGCGTTTGTCGATCGGAACCGCCGCCGTTGCCGGTCCTGCCTGCCACTTCACCGGGCGGTTGTCGGCAACGTGCGGTGCCAGCCAGCCGGGCAAGTGCAGGAACACGTAATCCTTCGACGCATAGCCGGCGACGCCAAGCACCGCGACGGTGCCGAGCGCGATCTTGAGCCAGCGCTTCACCGCGCCGTCTCCCGATCGAAATAGCGCCAGCCGAGCGCGAGGATCGCGATCATCACGGCTTCGGCGATCATCGGGGTGAACGCCTTACCCGGCGCGCCGTCCGCGATCAGGCTGACGACGCGCCCGCCGATCGCGATGCCGAGGAGCATCAGCGGTACGAGCAACGGCGCACGGCGCGCGCGCCACGCTCCGATCAGCGCAAATACGCCGCCGGTCACGAAGAAGGCGGTGAAGTCCGCGCGCATCGTCGCGAGCCCCTGGGTGCCGAGCGAGGTCAGGAAGAATCGCAGCCCCGCCTGTGCCGGATCGATGAGAAAACCGACTCCCAGGACGATGTTGAACAAGCCGACCAGCCCGACCATTGCGCGCACCACATTACGCATTTTCGATCCCCTCTGTTTTGCCGCAGCCTAGCAGCGTTCGCGGCGCGTGCAATGTTTCGGCATTGCTAATGCCAAAATATCGCTGCATCCTCCGTGGCGAGGGGAAACTGGATGCGAACAAAGCTGCTCGCCGCGATCGCGGCGGTCGTCATCGTGATTGCCGGCGCGGCGGCATTCCAGCGTCAGATCGGCGCGACAGTGCTGAGCGCGGTGTTCGGCGCGCGGGCCGGGCTGGATCGGACGACCGACCTGCCCGACGGGCTGCACGTCGCGCTGTGCGGCACCGGCTCGCCTCTGCCCGATCCGGGCCGCGCGGGCGCGTGCACCGTGATCATCGCCGGCAAGCATATCTTCGTGGTCGATTCGGGCGAAGGCGGCGCGCGCAACATCGCGTTGATGGGGATTCCCAACGGCCGGATCGAGGGTGTCTTCCTGACTCATTTCCATTCCGACCATATCGACGGGCTGGGTCCGATGATGCTGTTGCGCTGGACCGGCTTCGGCGCGACCAGCCGCTTGCCGATCTACGGCCCGCCAGGTGTCGATAAGGTCGTCGCCGGATTCGACGCCGCCTACGCGCTCGATTCGGGCTATCGCACCGCGCACCACGGCCCGGTGATCGCCCCGCCATCGGGCGCCGGCGGCGTAGCGATGCCGTTTGCTATTCCCCCGCGCGGATCGACCGATCGGGTCGTCGTATATGAAAAGGATGGCCTGCGCGTCAGCGCGTTTCGCGTCGATCACGGCCCAGTCGATCCGGCTGTCGGCTATCGCTTCGATTACAAAGGCCGCTCGGCCGTCGTCAGCGGCGACACGACGGCGACCCCGACGCTCGTCGTTGCCGCGCGCAACGTCGATCTGCTGATCCATGAAGGGCTGCAGCCCAAGCTGGTCGGGCTGATGACGGCAGCGCTGACCAAGCGCGGGATTACCGGCACGGCCCAAGTGACGCGCGACATCCTGGGTTATCACGCCACGCCGGAAATGGTCGCGAAAGAGGCGCAAGCGGCGGGGGTGCGCTATCTGGTGTTCAACCATATCATCCCGCAAGTGCCGTCGCGGACGATGTATCCCGCGTTTCTCGGCGATGCGCGCAGCCTCTATGACGGCCCGATCACGGTCGGTGAGGACGGGATGCTGTTCAGCCTGCCCGCGGGGTCGCGCACGATCGTTTTCGACCGGCTGCCGGTCAATTGATCAGCCGCCGATCGCCTTGGTGCGGATGTTGAGCTGACCGGCGAGCCCGGCGATACGGTGCTTCTCGATCGCCTGATAGTCGGGCGACTGGATCATCGCCATCATCGCCGCGCGCGACGGATATTGCGCCAGAGCGACCATATCCCACAGCTCATCGACCTCACCCAGCATCAGGTCGGTCACCGCGCCGGCGTAGAGCGACTTGCCGCCGACCGCCGCGAGGCAAGCCTGCACACCGGCGCCGTAGCGCGCATAGGCCTCGCGCCCCGACAGATCGGCATCGCTGCCGTCGGGATAGTCGGCACGCTCCTTGAACTTGAGCAGGTTGATCATGACGAACGGCCCGTCCTCGACGCCGCCAAAAAATGCGGCGATCTGTTCGGGGCCGGGGAACACCGCGTTGACGACGTTCATGCCGGGACTCCCGTATCGGCCCGGATCAAATCGTCGATCAGATCGCACAATTCCTCGGGCGCATCCTCCTGGATGAAATGTCCGCCGCCCGCGATGATCCGGTGCGGCTGGCCGCGCGCGCCGGGGATCCGGTCGATGAAGGCCTTTTCGCCGCCCCTTGTTATGGGATCTGCGTCGCCGAACGCCGTCAGCACGGGCCGGTCGAACGATTCGAGCTCTTTCCAGGCCGCGAGATTTTCCGCGACCGACGGATGCCCCGGCGTGACCGGGACCAGTTTCGGGAATTGCCGCGCACCTTCCTTGTAGGTTTCGTCCGGGTATGGGGCGTCGTACGCAGCGATTTCGGCGCCGCCCAACTCGCGCACGGTACCGCCATCGATGATCGCGCCCGTCGCGAACAACGGCACGTTCTGGCTGAACATCAGCCAAGTCTCGAACCCGGCCGAGAAGCCGGTCCCCACAGGCAAGCCCGTATTCGACACCACCAAACGCGCGAAGCGATCGGGAAACGCCGCAACCAGCCGCAAGCCGATCAGCCCGCCCCAATCCTGGCAGAACAAGGTGATCCCGGTCAGGTCGAGCGCGGTCAGCCAGTCGCTCATCCACGCGACATGGCGCTCATACGTATAGTCGTCGCGCGTCGCGGGCTTGTCCGACTTGCCGAACCCGATCAAATCGGGCGCGATCACGCGGTGCCCGCGCGCCACCAGATCGGGGACGAACTTGCGGTAGAGATACGACCAGCTCGGCTCGCCATGCATCAGCAGGATCGGCGCCGCGTCGCGCGGGCCCTCGTCGAGATAATGGATGCGAAGATCGGTCCCGTCGGCGTCGGTGACCGTGAGGTAATGCGGCTCGAACGGATAATCGGCGAGGTCAGCGAAGCGCTCGTCCGGCGTTCTCAATACCTGCATCGCTCGCTCCCCGTCTAATTTATTGGCATTAATCGTGCCATAATCCCGGGAAAGGGTCAACGCGGCGCGACGGGCCGATCGCTGACGAAGCGCACGCCGATATGGTCGGTGCCTAGGCCGCGCTCCTCGAACTGACGCGCCGCAGGGCGATAGCGCGCGCAATAATTGGCCGCGCACAGGAACGACCCACCCTTGATGACGCCGGTGTCGCGCGCCTTGCCGTCGGTGTCGCTGGTCCATTCCCAGACGTTGCCGATCATGTCGTAGAGGCCATAGGCGTTGGGCTTGAAACACCCCACCGGCGCCCGTCCGCGATACCCGTCGAGCGCGAGATCGCGCTGCGGGAACACGCCTTGATAATAATTGGCCTGCGGCGTCCCGCTCGCATCGACCGGCTCGGGCAGCGCCTTGCCGCCGCCCAGCGCGGCGTACTCCCACTCCGCCTCGGTTGGCAGCCGCTTGCCCGCCCAGCGCGCATAGGCCTCCGCGTCCGCATAGGCGATCTGCACCACCGGCTCGCTGTCGCGTCCGGCAATCGATTCCTGCGGGCCTGAGGGATGGCGCCACTGCGCGCCGATTGCCCAGCGCCACCAGCGCGGATCGGTGTCGTCGGGCGTCGCGAACACTGCCGACCCCGGCACGCGCATCTCGGGCGGCGCGCCTGCCAATGGTGGCGGCGCTCGCTCGGCGACGGTGCGATAGCCAATCGCCTTCACGAAGCGGGCGAATTCGGCGTTGGTCAGCTCGTGCGCGTCGATCCAGAAGGTGCCGACGCTCACGCGCCGCGGCGGCCCCTCCTCGGGATAGCGCGGGTCGTCGCCCATCACGAAACCGCCGCCCGCAACCTTGATCATGGCAGCGCGATCGAGGCTCGCACACGATCGCGACGTTCGATCGCCCGAGTCGCCGTTCGGTGTTTTGGCGCATGAAGCGAGCGTCAGGCCTGCGGCAAAGACGGCCAATCTCGCCCAACCATGAATGCTGAAACCCGACATACCAACCAAGCTTATCTCATCCGACGGGCGCAGTAACCCGCGCTGCACGCCCCGGCGGCTCGTCGATTTTCTATAAATGGTCGGGAAGAGAGGATTCGAACCTCCGGCCCCTGCCTCCCGAAGGCAGTGCTCTACCAGGCTGAGCTACTCCCCGACGGAGTGACGGCCGGGCGAAATCTCGCGGCCGACGTTGCTTGGAGGCGCGCCTATACCCAGCACGCCGGGCCGGTGCAAGCCGCTAGCCTCGCGCCGCCAACATCGCGTCGATGCTCGTGAATTTCTCGCGCGGGGAGCCATCGCGCGCGGCGGCGATCTCGGCGGCTTCGATCTTCTGCCAGTCGCGGAACGTCACCACGTCGGTACCGCGCTCGGCCAGCAATGTGTCGAGCCCGGGCCGGCCGACCTTGCCGCTGTCGTCCGAAGTGTCCGCAGCGATCTGTTCGGCCATCATGAATCCGTCGGGACGATTGGTGCCGATCGTCCCGGTCGGCCCGCGCCGCGCCCAGCCAACTGCGTACAGGCCGGGGCCGATCCGTCCCTGGTCATTGGCGAAGCGGCCGAGTTTGGCGTCGTAGGGCACGCCCTCGATCGGCGGGGTACGATAGCCGATGCAGCTGACGACCAGCGCGGCCGGGATCGCATAGGTCTCGCCGGTGCCGTGCGCACCGCCGTTGGCACCGATCGCGGTGCGTTCGACGATGACTCGCTCGACTTTGCCGTCGCCTTCGATCGCGACAGGCATCGCGTAGAAGTCGAAATCGATCGTGATCGGTTTGGCGTCGGGGAGGGTGGCAAAACTGCGCAAATGGGTAACCGATTTGCGCAGGCCCGGATCGAGCGCGGCGTCGTCGGCTTCGGGCGGCAGGTCGGTCGGATCGACGCGAGGCACTGCGCGCGACAAATGACCGAGCTCGCCGAGCTCCTTGGGGGTCATCGCGATCTGGTGCGGCCCGCGCCGGGCCAAAACCGTGATCGTCTCATGCGCCGCAGTGCCGAGATGATCGAGCGCGTGGCCGACAATGTCCGACCCGGCGAATTCCTCGCCGGTCTTGGCAAGTATCCGCGCGACATCGAGCGCGACGTTGCCCGCGCCGACGACGACTGCGCTCGTGCCGCTCAATACCGGCGCCAGATCGGCGAAATCGGGATGGCCGTTATACCAGCCGACGAACGCCGCCGATCCGACTACGCCGGGCAAATCGTCGCCGGGAATACCGAGCGGCCGGTCGGCCGGCGCGCCGGTTGCCATCACGACAGCGTCATACAGGGCGAGCAATTCGGGGATCGACACGTCCGTGCCGACGGTAACGTTGCCGACGAACCGGACATTGTCGCTCAGCGCCGTCGCTTCGTAACGGCGCGAGACGCCCTTGATCGACTGATGATCGGGCGCGACACCGGTACGGATCAGCCCGTAAGGGACGGGCAGGCGGTCGATGATATCGACGCGGACGGCATCGCCGAACTGTTTCTGGCATGCCTCGGCGGTATAATATCCCGCCGGCCCCGAGCCGATGATCGCGACGTGCCGCATGGTCTCTCCCGCTTTATTCGCGGGAACCTAGCGGCACGCCGGATCAAGGCAAGCGAGTCGCTTAGTTGAACTGACCGCCGAGCTGGACGACCATCTTTTTGTAGGCGTCGAGATAGGCGAGCACGATCACCTGGCCGATCTGGGTGTTCTGATAGCTGCCGCCGCCGGCCGCCGCGAAGCCGCCCCACCAGCCCGCACCCGCTGCCGCGCCGAAGCCGACATCGGTCTTGCGGTAATAGCCCTCGACCACCGATTCCTCGGTCGTGCGCGAATTGACGACCGACAGCGTGACGTTGGCCTCGCCCTTCTTGATGTTGATGCCGCCGGCGAGTGCGCCGACCGATCCGATCAAGCCGCCGCGCCGGCCCAGGATGCCGCCGATCGCGCCGCCGATATTGCTGCCGCCTGAATTGTTGTTCGAGGTCACAATGTTGGGCTCGAGGAAGAAGTCCGCCGCGCGGACCTGGCCCTTGCCCATGTTCGACCCGCGCTGCATTTCGCCATTGTCGGCCATCGCGCGCTCCATCGCGCGGCTTTGCAGCGAGCGACCGCGATTGACGAGCGTGAAGCAACCCGACTGCTGCACGAACACCTTCAGGATCGCCTCGGGGCTGCCCAGCTGATAGTCGACCCACCATTGCTTGTCCGGCTCAACGATCGCGATCGTGCCGAGCGGACGCGCGCAATGCGGCATGTCGGCGGTACCGCGTTCCTGAGCCTTGCGGCCCGACGATTTGTCGCCCGCCGTCGCCGGGGCCGCCGCGATAAATGCCATCGCCGCCGCCGCCATCATTACCTTACGCATCGAATTCTCCCTGTCCCTCTAACCGCGCCGGTTTATCAGCCGCAGGCGGAGCAAAATAGGCGATTTTCGTCATCCGCGCTCGACCGTGCGAGGAAACTATTGCTATCGGACGCGCCATGACATCGTTCGATATCGTCCGCCAATTCCTGAGCGAGATGTCGCCGGTCGAAGGCATCGCGGCGGTGTTGATAGCGATCAACGTCTGGCTGGTCGCTCGGCGCAGCATCTGGAACTACGCGTTCGGTATCGTCGGGGTGGCGATCTACGGCTGGGTATTCTTCGGCGCGAAGCTCTACAGCGACATGTTGCTCCAGTTCTTCTTCTTGGTCGTGCAATGTTACGGTTTGCAGCAATGGCGACGCTCGCAGGTCGAATCGGGCGAGGTTGTGGTTGAGCGGCTCGGCAATCGCGAACGGTTTGTGGGGCTCGCCGGGATCGTCGCCGCTGTCGTAGTCTGGGGCTCGCTGATGCATCGCTTCACCGATGCGTCGTTGCCGTGGTGGGACGCCAGCGTGGCGATGACTAGCGTGTCCGCGCAGATTCTGATGTCGGTGCGCAAGCTGGAGAATTGGTGGCTGTGGATCGTCGCCAATATCCTATCGATCGGGCTTTACGCTGCAAAGGGCCTGTGGATTACGACCGGTCTGTACGTATTTTTGCTTGGGCTGGCGATTTGGGGACTGGTGCGCTGGCAGTCGGCCCGGCATGAAGCGAGCGCATGAAGCTCCGCTCGATCTGCCTGCACGGCCCCGAAAGCACCGGCAAATCGACCATGGCGCCCGAGCTCGCGCGGCATTTCGGGTCGGCGTGCGTGGTCGAATATGGCCGCACCTACACCGAGGCGTTCGGCACCGGCTGGACGATGGCGGATCTGGTCGCGATCGCGCAGGCGCACGATGCGCAGACGCGGTCCGCCATCGCCAGCGGCCGCACGCCCGTCATCCTCGACACCGACCCGTTGATGACCGAGGTTTGGGCCGAGATGCTCTACGGCAAGCATGACCCGTGGTTCGACGGCTGGACCGGGACCGCCGATCTCTACCTGCTGTTCGATATCGACTTGCCCTGGGTCGAGGACGGCACCCGCATGTTCGGCAGCGCCGAACGGCGCCAGCGCTTCTTCGATCTGTCGAAGCAAGTGCTCGAGCGCCGCGGGGTGCGCTGGGCGATGGTCAGCGGGCAGGGCGAGGATCGCTACTTGACCGCACTCCGCGCCATTCTCGGCACCGAGAATGCGATGGCCGGCGCCTGACCCCCTTTTGCGTTTGGGGTACGCCCTGCTAGGGCCGCGCGATCATGACCACGCCGCTTTCGCACATCCGCAACTTTTCGATCATCGCGCACATCGACCATGGCAAGTCGACGCTCGCCGACCGGCTGATCCAGGCGACCGGTGGCCTCACCGCGCGGGAAATGTCCGAGCAAGTCCTTGATAACATGGACATTGAGAAGGAGCGCGGGATCACGATCAAGGCGCAGACGGTGCGCCTGTCCTACACCGCGCACGACGGCGAGACCTACGTCCTCAACCTGATGGACACGCCGGGGCATGTCGACTTCGCGTACGAGGTCTCGCGCTCGCTGGCCGCGTGCGAAGGCGCGCTGCTCGTCGTGGACGCCGCGCAGGGGGTTGAGGCGCAGACGCTGGCCAACGTCTATCAGTCGATCGAGCACGACCATGAGATCGTCCCCGTCATCAACAAGATCGATCTGCCCGCCGCCGAGCCCGAGAAGGTCCGCGCCGAGATCGAGGAAGTGATCGGCCTCGACGCCTCCGACGCCGTCCTGACCAGCGCCAAATCGGGCATCGGCATCCCCGACGTGCTGGAGGCGATCGTCAAACGCATCCCGCCACCCAAGGGCGATCCGCAAGCCCCGCTCAAGGCGATGCTGGTCGATAGCTGGTACGACCCGTATCTCGGCGTCGTCATCCTGATCCGCGTGATCGACGGCAAGCTGCGCAAGGGCCAGCAGATCAAGTTCATGCAGACCGGCACGCTGCACCTGGTCGACCGCGTCGGCTGCTTCCGCCCCAAGATCGAGCAGCTCGACGAGCTCGGCACCGGCGAGATCGGCTTCATCACCGCGCAGATCAAGGAAGTCGCGCAGACTCGCGTCGGCGACACGATCACCGACGCCAAACGCCCCGCCGCCGAGGCGCTGCCCGGGTTCAAGCTCGTCCAGCCGGTGGTGTTCTGCGGGTTGTTCCCGGTCGACGCCGCCGATTTCGAGAAACTGCGCGAGAGCATCTCCAAGCTGCGCCTCAACGACGCCAGCTTCAGCTTCGAGATGGAGACCAGCGCCGCGCTCGGCTTCGGCTTCCGCTGCGGGTTTCTGGGACTCCTCCACCTCGAGATCATCCAGGAGCGGCTGACCCGCGAATACGACCTCGACCTGATCACCACCGCACCGTCGGTCGTGTACCAGATCGAGCTGACTCACGGCGCCGGGCATATCGAACTCCACAACCCCGCCGACATGCCCGAGCCCAACAAGATCGAGAGCATTGCCGAGCCGTGGATCGAGGCGACGATCTATTGCCCCGACGAATATCTCGGCAGCATCCTGAAGCTGTGCCAGGACCGCCGCGGCATCCAGAAGAACCTGACCTATGTCGGCGGCCGCGCGCAAGTGACGTACGAACTGCCGCTCAACGAAGTGGTGTTCGATTTCTACGACCGGCTCAAATCGCTGTCGAAAGGCTATGCGAGCTTCGACTATCACCAGATCGGGTACCGCGAGGGCGATCTGGTCAAGATGGGCATCCTGGTCAACGAGGAGCCGGTCGATGCGCTGAGCATGATCGTCCATCGCGGCACCGCGGAAGTGCGCGGGCGCGGCATGGTCGAGCGGCTGAAGGAACTGATCCCGCGCCATCTGTTCAAGATCCCGATCCAGGCGGCGATCGGCGGCAAGGTGATCGCGCGCGAGACGATCAGCGCGATGCGCAAGGACGTGACCGCGAAATGCTATGGCGGCGACGCGACGCGCAAGCGCAAGCTGCTGGACAAGCAGAAGAAGGGCAAGGCGAAGATGCGCGAATATGGGAGCGTTAGTATTCCGCAGGAGGCGTTTATCGCGGCGCTCAGGATGGGGGATGAGAGCTGAGGCTTTTCGTCAATCCGGATGATGGCAGGCGCAAAGATTCAGCAAAGCCGCGGTACGGCTTTGCTGGCGTCGCCGGGAGGCAAGAATATGGTAGCTCGAGCATCCCGCAGGAGGTTTTATTGCGGCGCTGAGGATGGGGAGGGGTAAGGCCTAAGCGCCGTATTTGGTTTATAGTTTTCGCCGGCAATCTTGTGGTATTGGAACTAACCGACGCAGTGTCTTGGGCGTCCTGGGAGGGTATATCGCTCCCTAGAGGCGAAGTGGGAAAGGGGAGCGCTGCATGGAATTGGCGACCTTTTTGTCGCTGGTGAAGGCCTCGACGGATTTGGCTAAAGCGTCGAAACAAATCTCGTCCGAGAGTCCTGAAGACCTTCACGCTAAGATCACCCACCACATCAAAACGATTGAGGTGTGGAGCAGCCGAATTCAAACGTTAGGCATGCTAGTTCCCCTGTCGACCACGGACGCAACAATTCCGCTCCTGATGAATTCGACGCCGCGAACTTTCACCATCAATAATTTGACGCCAAACCTGAGCGAAGCCGACATCCTCGCCGACAGCAATAATTATATTGTCCTTGGGGATCCTGGATCTGGCAAAACTACCACGGTCAAGCGACTTGTTCGTAAAGTTTTATATGAAGCGCCGTCGTCCCAAAACGACAAGGTCAACTTTCCCGTGCGCATTATCGCACGCGAGCTCGAACGAGGTCATTCACTTTATCGTGCGATCGCGGATATCCGCTATTTTGCACTGGACTACGATATGAAGTTTACGTGGTGTTCTGCGGAGGGAGAAATGATAGAAGGGCCATTACCTTTTTAATAGAAGTACAGTAAGCGCTGGGGCATCACAGTCATTTCTCTTCGGTCGGCTTTATTTAGGTAGATCGTCGCGCAGAGTTCATTTGCGGGATTAGTCCGCTCCCCAAAGCAGCCTCGTTGATCGACACGGGCCGGTTCGCCGGCCGGTCGTCGGCCGGGCGCGGGGCTGGTGCGCCTTCTAAGCTCCGCTTAGGCGGCGGCCCCGCGCCTTAAACGCCGCCCAAGCCTCCTCGGTCGCCGCCGCCTCCCACTCGCGTTGCGCCTCGGCGATCCGCGCCTCCGCCGCGCGTTGCGCCGTGTCGCGTTCCTTGAAGGTCGCGCCGCCGCCGATGTTCGTGCGCGCGCATTCGCGCCGATGGAGCGGGAGCGCGGGGCGCGGGGGTTCGCCGGCGGCGGCCCACACCTTGCGGCGAATCTGGTCGAGGTCGATGCTGATCTGGCTCGATTCGAGCTGGACGGGGGCGGCCATCGGGCTGGTCGGGGGCATCTGGGTCCATAGGTCGATCATCTCCATCGTCTTGCCCGCGCAATCGAGGATCAGCTCGATATGCGTCAATTGGCGCAGCGTGAAGTCGGCGGCGACGATCTGGCCGGTCAGGCGGAGGTGGCGTTCGGACCGCACCTTGGCTTCGTAGCGCTTGAAGATTTCGGCGGTGGTCTTGTCCTCCCCGCTCTCCGCCTGATGGCGTTTGACGGCAGCGACCGCCTTGCACACCGGGCAATTCGCCGCCGCCTCGCGCGCGATCGTGTCCGGGTTGCGCGTACCGCGCGGCAGGGCGCCACCGTATTGGTGGGGCATGTGGTGCTTGAGCACGAACATCAGCAGCCGGTCGTTGTACCAGCGCTTCTCCCCCACCTGGACGCCGTTGTGGAAGATCGGCACGGGCACGCCGTCGCGCGCGCGGTCGATCGCGATGTCGGACAGGCTTTGCACGCCGTGGTCGAGCGCCGCCGCCCAGGCCGCGCGGAAGCTGTCGGCGGCGGGCTGCATCCGCATCTGGTACGCGCCTTCCTTCGCCATGTTGACGCGCGCCGCAGCGGAGGTGACCGATCCGGTCTCCGCCAGCGCCGCGATGAAGGCGCGCTGGCGCTCGGCGGTCCAGCCGTCGTGGCGGTAGCGGCGCGGGACCGGGGTGAAATCGGGGATCGGTCGATCGGTGGGTGTGCGGTTCTTCATGATTCGCGAATATAACCAAATGGGTTTCTTGTAGGAAAGCGGAATTTTTCGGGTGCTGTACGTGCCGCGGCCGGGCCGCTATCCGCCGGGGATGGACACGGCCCCGTCATGACCCCGCGCGAACTGATCGACGTCGCGCGCATTCCGGGCGGCAACGACGAGCTGCGGCTGTTCCGGCGCGGGGGCGATTTCATGATCGTGCTCGACCGCAACGAATTGATGAACAGCCGGATGAGCGGATCGGAGGAAGCGCTCGCCGAGATGACTGCCGAGCGGATGCCGGGCCGCACCGCACCGCACTGGCTGATCGGCGGGTACGGGATGGGGTTCACGTTGCGCGCCGCGCTGGCGGTGCTGGGCGACACGGCGCGCGTGACGGTGGCTGAGCTGGTGCCCGAGATCATCGACTGGGCGCGCGGGCCGATGGCGGCGCTGGCGGCGGGGTGCCTCGACGATACCCGCGTGTCGGTGGTGCGCGACGACGTCGCCCGGCTGATCGACGATGCGCGCGGCGACTATGACGCGATCCTGCTCGACGTCGATAACGGCCCCGACGGGCTGACCCGCGCGAGCAACGGGCGGCTCTATTCGGCGCGCGGGCTCGATGCGGCGCGCGCCGCGCTGACCCCCGGCGGGGTGCTGGCGATCTGGTCGGCGGCGCCCGACCCGCGCTTTGCCCGGCGGCTCGGCGATGCCGGGTTCGCGGTCGACGAGGTCGTGGTGCGGGCGCGCAGCAACGGCAAGGGGCCGCGCCACGTCATCTGGTTCGCGACCAGGCGCTAGCGATCTGCCGCTTGCGGACGGCCCGAAACGGGCCTAGCGGCGCGCATTCTCGATCCTACATCATCGGTGCCATGGCTCGCTCCGCCTCCCTGCTCGTGTCGATCCACGACGTGTCGCCCAAGTTCGAGGGTCAAGTCGATCGCCTCGCCGAGCTGGTGTCGCGCGACATGGCGACGCCGGCCTACGCCATGCTCGTCGTGCCCGATCATTGGGGCGATGCGCCGATCGTCGCGGGATCGCCGTTCGCCTCGCGGCTGCGCGCGTGGTCGGACGCCGGGGTCGACATGTTCGTCCATGGCTGGTTCCACCTCGACCGCAGCGAGCACAGCGGCGCGCTGGCCAGGTTCAAGGCGAAGCGGATGACGGCGGGGGAGGGCGAGTTTCTCGGGCTCGACCGTGCGACGGCGCGCGCGCGAATGGCCGATGGGCGCAAGCTGGTCGAGGATATCGTCGGGCGGGCCGCGACGGGGTTCATCGCGCCGGCGTGGCTGTACGGCGACGGCGCGATGCGCGCGCTGACCGACGAAGGCTTCGCGCTGGCCGAGGATCATATGAAGGTGTGGCGGCCTGGCACCGGCGAAGTGGTGGCGCGTGGACCGGTCATCACCTGGGCCAGCCGCAGCAAGTGGCGGATCGCCTCTTCGCTCGCCGTCGCGGCGGCGGCGCGGGCGGCACTGCCACGAAAAGCGTGGATGCGGCTTGCCGTTCATCCTGGAGACACCAATGTACCGGCACTGACCGACAGCATAGCGCGGACGGTCGCCAGCCTGTCGCGCGGGGCGCGTTTTGCCCGGTATCGCGAGCTCTTGCCGGCCACGGGGGCGTGAACGGTCAATCGCAACGGGGAAGAAGGCGAAGGTAGCGACCCGCATGAACGACGCGACTCGGACCGCACGCGGAATGGAGGCCGTTGCGGTTGCCGATTGGGCGAAAGGCGCGGGGGATCGCGTCGCGTCGCCCTGGCTCCGCTGGGCGGGGCCGATCCTCTCGATCGCGATCATTATTGCCGTCGCCGACGCGCTGGGCCGGCGCGACCTGGTTGCGTTGTGGCATATGACGCCGGCGACTCCGGTCTTCTGGATCGGAATGGTCGTGTTCCTGTCGATCCAACCTGTCGCCGATTTCCTGATCTTTCGCGGGCTGTGGCCGTTGCCGCTGGCAGGGCTGGCGGCGCTGTTCCGCAAATCGGCGTCGAACGAATTGCTGTTCGGCTATTCGGGCGAACTGCAATTCTATCTGTGGGCGCGGCGGCACGCGCCGATCCCGGGATCGCCGTTCGGCGCGGTGCGCGACGTGGCGGTGCTGTCGGCGCTGGCCGGCAACATCGTGACGATCGCGCTGCTGCTGGCGGCGATCGCACTGCCCGGCGATCTCGCGTTCGGGTCGATGGGGCATTCGGTGATGTGGTCGGCGATCGTCCTGGTCGGGTCGTCGATGGCGATCATGCTGTTCCGCCGCCGCCTGCTCGCGGTACCGCGTGAGCAGTTCTGGCGGATCGGCGCGATCCATCTCGCGCGCTCGATCGCGATGACGCTGATGATCGGGCTGCTATGGGCGATGGTCGTGCCGAGCGTGTCGCCCGGCTGGTGGCTGCTGCTCGCCGCCGCGCGCCAGTTCGTCACGCGGCTCCCGTTTCTGCCAAACAAGGATCTGGTGTTCGCAGGGCTGGCGGCGGAGATGCTCAAGGCGGTGCCCAACGTCGCCGAGACGGTGGCGCTGGTCGCCGGGGTGATCTTCGCCGGACAAGTGCTGATCGGCGCGACGCTGGCGCTCGCCGACCTCTCCCGCGAGGCAATGGCGGGGGAGGCGCGCTGATGCGGATCGTCGATGTCTGTGCGTTCTACACGCCGGCCGGCGGCGGTGTGCGCACCTATGTCGAGCGCAAGCTGAAGGCGGGGCCGGCGGCAGGGCACGAGATCGTCATCCTGGCGCCGGGCGCCGAGGATGCGGTGACCGAGGTCGCGCCGGGTGCGATCCTCGCGACGATCGCCGCACCCGAATTCCCGCTCGACCGCAACTACCGCTATTTCGACGACGAGGCCCGGCTCCACGCCGCGCTCGACCGGTGGCGGCCCGATCTGGTCGAGGTCGCGTCGCCGTGGACAAGCGCGGCGATGGTCGGGCGCTGGCAGGGGTCGGCGCCGCGATCGCTGATCATGCATTGCGATTTCCTGTCGGCCTATCCGTATCGCTGGCTGCAGGGGCTGTTCTCGATCGAAACGATCGACCGGCGGATGGATTGGTACTGGCGCCATTTGCGGCGGCTCAACCGGCAGTTCGATTTCGTGGTGAGCGCGAGCGACGATTTGACCCAGCGGCTTCGTGCGGGCGGGGTCGACAAGGCGCGGACGATCCAGATGGGGGTGGAGCCGGGCATCTTCTCGCCCACACATCGCGATCCCGCCGTGCGCGCCGCGCTGTTGACGCAGTGCGGGCTGGGCGAGGACGCAACGCTGCTGATCGGGCTTGGCCGGATGGCGCCGGAGAAACGCTGGCCGATGGTCTGCGAAGCGGTACTCGCGGCGGGGTCGAGCCATGCGGCCGGGCTGGTGCTGTTCGGTGCGGGACGCGATCGTGCGCGGATCGTCCGTGCCGCGTTGGGATCGCCGCATATCGTCGTCGCGCCGCCGGTCGCCGACCGCGCCGAGCTCGCGACGATGCTCGCCAGCAGCGATGCGCTGATCCATGGCTGCGAGGCGGAAACCTATTGCATGGTCGCGGCCGAGGGTGCGGCGAGCGGGTTGCCGCTGATCGTGCCCGACCGCGGCGGGGCGAGCGATCATTACCGCGCCGGTTGCGGCGCGCACTATGCCGCGTGCGACGTGCGCGACATGGCGCGCGTGCTGACCGATTTCCTCGCCGGCGACCCCGCCGCGCATCGCGCGCTGAGCAGCGCGCGCGCCGCGTCGGTGCGCACGATGGATTCGCATTTCGACGACATGTTCGCGCTCTATGCCGGTACGGTGTTCCGGCAAGCTGCCGCATAACGGCATGACACGCCCGCTTGTCGGCGACGGCGCGCGGTGCCACGGCATCGTGCGATGAAGCTTCCTGACAGCCCCGTCTTCTACGACCCCTCGGGCCGCCGCCGCCGCCGGTTCGCGCTGGGCGTTGCGGCGTTCGTGGCGTTGTTGCTGATCGCGGCGGGATTGTTCGCGGCGTCGATCGGGCTCGTCCCCGTGCAGCCGTTGCTGGCGGTCGCCAACGAGCGCGGGCCGCAGGCGATGGCGCCGCCGCACGACACGCTGCTCAAGCGGACCGGCCGGACGATCGACTGGTATGGGCGGCGGCTGACCGGCGAAACGCGCGCCAGGACCGCGAAGGACGCCGGCAACGTGCCGCTCGCGATCGGCTTTCATACGCCATGGGAAAAGGAAAGCGGCGACTCGCTCCGCCGCCATATCGACGATCTCGACTGGGTGATCCCCGGCTGGGTGCAGGTGACCGGCCCCGACCATCACCTGACGTTCGACGACGACCCGGTCGGGCGCCAGGTCATCAACGAGGCGACGCGCCGCCCGCTGATCCTGCCGATGATCCAGAACGCGTTGAATTCGAAATGGGACGTGCCCGGTACGGTCGCGCTGTTTCACGATCCGCGCTCGCGCAAGGCGTTCCTCGATCAGCTGGAGCCGTGGCTGCTCGCCAATCACGCCGGCGGCGCGTTCTTCGATTTCGAACAATTGCCGCCCTCGTCGCAGGCAGATTACCGCGCGTTTCTGAGCGAAGCCAATGCGCGGTTCGACAAGCACAATTGGCTGATCGCGGTGGCGGTGCCGGTCGGCGAATCGGCGTGGAACGTGCCGGCCTATGCCAGCATCGTCGATCGCGTGTTCCTGATGGCGTACGACGAGCACGAGACGACGAGCGACCCCGGCCCGGTCGCATCGCAGCAATGGTTCGCGCGGTCGATCGCCGATGCGGCGCGCGGCGTGCCGGCGTCGAAGCTGGTCGTGGCGATCGGCAATTACGGATATGACTGGACGCTCGGCAGCAAGGATCCCGCCGCTAACAATGCGGTGACGGTCGAGGAAGCGTGGCAGGCCGCGCGCGATTCGGACGCGATGCCGGTATTCGACAAGACGAGCGGCAATTCAGGGTTCGCCTACGAAGAAGATGACGGCAGCAAGCATGTCGTCTGGTTCCTCGACGCAGCTTCCGCGTACAACCAGATCGCCTTTCTGCATCGCGCGGGAATCGGCGGCATCGCGCTGTGGCGTCTCGGCGCGGAGGATCCCGGCCTGTGGTCGATCTTCGGGCGGTCGCACGCGCAATTGCCGGCGGCGTCGGTGATCGAGCCGGTGGCCAACGGTACCAACGTCCAGTTCGAAGGACGCGGCGAAATCCTCAGGATCGCCGCGACGCCGGCCGCCGGGCACCGCCGCGTAAGCGTGGCGAAGGACGGCACCATCACGGGCGTCGCGTTCGACACATTGCCGAGCCAATATCTGATCCGCCGCGACGGTTATCGCCCGAAAGAGGTCGCATTGACGTTCGACGACGGGCCCGACCCCGACTGGACGCCGCCGATCCTCGACGTGCTCAAGAAATACCGGGTGTCGGCGACCTTTTTCATTGTCGGCGAGAATGCGCTGACCGAGCGCCATTTGCTCGAACGCATCGTTGCCGAGGGGCACGAGGTCGGCAGCCATACCTACACGCATCCCAATCTGGCCGGGGCATCGGCGACCGATACCGATATCGAGCTGAACGCGACGCAGCGGCTGTTCCAGGCGTTCACCGGGCGGTCGCTGAAGCTGTTTCGCGCGCCCTATTTCGGCGACGCCGAGCCGACCACCAGCGACGAACTCGGGCCCGTGGAACGCGCGCAGCAGCATGGCTATATCTCGGTCGGGCTGCACGTCGATGCCGAGGACTGGCAGCGGCCCGGCGTCCAGGCGATCGTCGACAATGTCGTGAACGGCGTGCTGAAGAACGACACCGGCTGCGAAAATGGCGACGACAGCGCGTGCAGCCACAACATCGTCCTGCTCCACGACGCCGGCGGCGACCGCGCGCAGACGGTGGAGGCGTTGCCGATCATCATCGAGCGTCTTCGCGCGTTGGGCTACAGCTTTGTCCCCGTCTCGCAGCTTGCCGGCCTGTCGCGCGACCAGGCGATGCCGCCGATCTCGGCTGGCGACAGGCGGGCGGCGGAAGTGGACTTGTTCCTGTTCGGCACGCTCGGCGCGATCGTCATCACGCTGGGCTGGCTGTTCGCGTTCGCGATCTCGATCGGCATCCTGCGCGCTCTCCTGCTGTCGGCGCTGGCGCTGATTCAGGCGCGACGCGAGCTGCGCACGGTGTTCCCGGCGATCGACCCGGACCGCTTCGTCACGGTGATCATCCCGGCGTTCAACGAGGAGGCGGTGATCGAGCGATCGGTGCGCACCGTGCTGGCCTCGACCGACGTCCGGATCGAAGTGATCGTGGTCGATGACGGGTCGATGGACCGCACCGGGGAGATCGTCGCCGCCGCGTTCGCCGACGATCCGCGCGTGCGGTTGATCGGCCTTGAGAATGGCGGCAAGGCGCGCGCGCTCAATCAGGGCCTGGCGCTGGCGGGCGGCGAGATCGTCATCGCGCTCGACGCCGATACCCAGTTCGAGCCGACAACGATCGCGCGGCTCGCGCGCTGGTTCGCCGACCCCAGGATCGGCGCGGTGGCGGGCAATGCCAAGGTCGGCAACCGCGTCAACCTCGTCACGCGCTGGCAGGCGCTCGAATATATCACCGCGCAGAACCTCGAACGCCGCGCGCTGTCGAGCCTGAACGCGATGATGGTCGTGCCCGGCGCGGTCGGCGCGTGGCGGCTGGCCGCGATCCGCGAGGTCGGCGGCTATCCGCACGACACACTGGCCGAGGACCAGGACCTGACCATCGCGATCCAGCGCGCGGGCTGGCAGGTCACCTACGACCAATATGCCGTCGCCTGGACCGAGAGCCCGGAGACATTCCGAGGGCTCGCCAAGCAACGCTTCCGCTGGGCGTACGGTACGCTGCAATGCCTGTGGAAGCACGGGCGTATCATGACCACCGGGCGACCGCGTGGGCTGGCGTGGATCGGCGTGCCGCAAGCGATCCTTTTTCAGGTTTTTCTTGCCGCGATCAGCCCGATCATCGATCTGGCCCTGATCGTCAGCATCCTGACCACATGGCTCGCGATCGAGG
Source organism: Sphingomonas bacterium (assembly GCF_028289855.1). GTDB lineage: Bacteria > Pseudomonadota > Alphaproteobacteria > Sphingomonadales > Sphingomonadaceae > Sphingomonas. The sequence goes on from NZ_JAQGKZ010000063.1 coordinate 28,874, forward strand.
AACACGGCTGGGCGCAGACCCAGACCAGCGTCGACAAGATGCTGGCCTATTGGCTGATCTTCACCGCGATCGATCTGTTGTCGGCGATCGTCGCTTTCGCGCTCGAACGGCGCGCGAAATGGCGGTTGCTCTGGCTGCTGATCCCGCAACGCATCGGGTATCGCCAGATCATGTATTACGTCGTGCTCAAGGCGCTCACCCAGGCATTGCGCGGGCCGAGCGTGGGGTGGGGGAAGCTGCAACGCACGGGGCGAGTGACGGCGCTAGGCCGCCGGTAGGGCGCGGTGTATGCGCGACACATGATCGATTTTACGCGCCGTTTGCTGATCGCGGGATTCGCAACGCTCGCCTTGGGCGCCGCGCCCGCGCCTAACGCGCCTTTGGTGCTGGCCGCCGCCAGCCTCCAGGAATCGCTCGACGCCGCTGCCGATCAATGGGCAAAGGCGGGGCATCCGCGTCCGGTGATCTCGTTCGCCGCTTCGTCCGCGCTGGCACGACAGATTCAGGCTGGGGCGCCGGCCGATCTGTTCGTATCGGCGGACGAGGAATGGATGGATGCGTTGACGGCGAAGCGGCTGATCGCGGCGGGGACGCGCGCCGATCTGGTCGGCAACCGGCTGGTCGTGGTCGAGCCGGCGGGGCGGCGGACAGCGATCCCGCTCAGCGGCGCGAAGCTGGCGCGCGTGCTTGGCGCGGGGCCGTTGGCGATGGCGGATCCTGACAGCGTGCCGGCGGGCAAATACGGCAAGGCCGCGCTGACCAAATTGGGTGCGTGGAACGCGGTCGCGCCGCATGTCGTGCGCGCGGAGAATGTGCGTGCCGCGCTGGCACTGGTCGAGCGTGGCGCGGCACCGTTCGGGATCGTCTATCTGACCGATGCCCGCGCGTCGTCGAAGGTTCGGGTTGCCGGCGTCTTCCCGCAATCGAGTCATCCTCCGATCGTCTATCCAATGGCGCGCCTCGCCGGATCGGCCAACCCGGAAGGCGAGGGGTTCCGCCGTTTCCTGCTTTCGTCGAGCGGCCGCGCGATCTTCGCGCGGTTCGGCTTCACGGTGCCGGGGAGGCCGCGCTGACTCCCGAGGAAGTTCAGATCGTCGCGCTGTCGCTCAAGGTCGGGCTGGTCGCTACGCTGGCGATGCTCCCGCTCGCGTTCGCGCTGGCGTGGTTCTTGGCCCGCGCCAAAGTACCTGGCAAGATCCTGATCGAGGCGATCGTCTATCTCCCGCTGGTGGTACCGCCGGTTGTAACCGGCTGGATGTTGCTGCTCGCCTTCGCACCGTCGGGGCCGTTCGGCACGCTGAGCTATGGCGTGCTGTTCAAATGGACCGGCGCGGCGATCGCGGCGGGGGTGATGGCGCTGCCGTTGATGGTGCGCGCGATGCGGCTGTCGATCGAGGCGGTCGATCGGCGGCTGGAGGGCGCGGCGCGAACGCTGGGGGCAGGGCGCTGGCGCGTGTTCTGCACGATCACACTGCCGCTCAGCTTGCCGGGCATACTTGCAGGGACCGTGCTCGGCTTCGCGCGCTCGCTCGGCGAGTTCGGCGCGACAATTACCTTCGTTTCCAACGTGCCGGGGCAGACGCGGACGCTGCCGCTGGCGATCTACGCCGCTCTACAGCGCCCGGACGGCGATGCCATCGCGCTCCGGCTGTCGGCGCTGTCGGTGCTGATCGCGCTCGCCGCGCTGGTCGCGTCCGAACTGCTTGCGCGGCGGATGCGCGCGGGGATGATCCATGGCGTTTGACCTCGACCTGACCAAGCGGCTCGGCGAGGTCGACGTCGCTCTCCGCGTCGAGACGGGGGAGGGTGTCACCGTGCTGTTCGGCCCGTCGGGGGTCGGCAAGACCAGCGTGCTCAACATGGTCGCGGGGCTGCTGCGGCCCGACCGCGGGCACGTCCGGGTCGGCGGCATCACGCTGTTCGACGACAGTAATGACGTGCCGGTCCACCGCCGCCGCGCCGGCTACGTATTC
>NZ_JAQGKZ010000079.1 GCF_028289855.1 Sphingomonas bacterium
AAGCGTTGCTCGACGACGAATCGATCAAACGCTTCCGCGCGCGCTATCGCGAGACATTCGGCGCGACCGCGACCGGCGACCCGCTCTATCAGGCGATCAGCGAGGGCCGGCGGCTGGCCGGGATGGAACATTGGCTGCCGCTGTTCGAAGAGCGGCTGGAAACCCTGTTCGACCATATTGGCGACGAAGCGCTGGTCGTGCGCGAAGCCGGCGTCCCCGCCGCCGCCGAGCAACGGCTCGAAGCGATCACCGATTATCACGCCAACCGAGTCAGAGCGCAGTCGGGCGATCCCGGTTCGTACCGCCCGCTTCGGGCGAACGCGCTGTATCTGACCGCCGACGAATGGGCGGCCAAGCTGGCAACGGCCAAGGCGCACCTGACCACGCCGTTCCACGAACCCGAAAGAGCCACCGACATCGACTACGACGTCGATGGCCCACGCGACTTCGCGCCCGAGCGGTCGAGCGGGGTCAATATCTACGAAGCCGTGGTCGAACACCTCGACAAGCTACGCAAGGGCAAGAAGAAACCGATCCTCGCCAGCTATTCCGCCGGGTCGCGCGAGCGGCTTGCGGGGTTGTTGCACGATCATGACCTGACCGGCGCGGTGCTGGTCGATACCTGGCAGGAGGCACTCGGCGCAGCGGGAGCCAACGCTTCTGGGGGCGTCGCGCTCACCATCCTGCCGCTCGACCACGGCTTCAACGCACCGGACGTGGCGCTGCTCACCGAGCAGGATATGCTCGGTGACCGGTTGGTTCGGCGTAACCGGCGCAAGAAATCGGCCGACGCGTTCCTTGCCGAACTCGCCACGCTTTCCCCCGGCGATCTCGTCGTCCACGCCGACCACGGCATCGGGCGTTACGAAGGGCTGACCCAAATCCCGGTGCAGAAGGCGCCGCACGATTGCGTCGCGCTGACGTATGCCGGCGGCGACAAGCTCTACGTCCCGGTCGAAAATCTCGAAGTGCTGAGCCGCTACGGGTCGGACGAAGGCGGCACGCTCGACCGGCTCGGCGGCGAGGCGTGGCAGCGGCGCAAGAGCCGCATGAAGGAGCGCATCCGCGAGATCGCCGGCGAGCTGATCGCGACCGCCGCCGAGCGCGCGCTCCATCCCGGCGACGTCATCGAGCCCGACGAAAGCGGCTATCCCGCGTTCGTCGATCGCTTCCCGTACGAGGAAACCGACGACCAGGATCGCGCGATCGACGACGTGCTTGGCGACATGGCTGCGGGCAAGCCGATGGACCGGCTGGTGGTCGGCGATGTCGGCTTCGGCAAGACCGAGGTGGCTTTGCGCGCCGCGTTCGCCGCGGCGATGGCGGGCAAGCAAGTCGCGATCGTGTGCCCGACTACCCTGCTCGCGCGCCAGCATTACAACAATTTCGTCACGCGGTTCGAAGGCTTCCCGATCAAGATCGGCCGCCTGTCGCGGCTGGTTGGCACGGCGGAAGCGAAGGCGACACGCGAAGGCTTGGCCGACGGCACGGTCGACCTCATCGTCGGCACCCACGCGATTCTGGCGAAATCGATCGAGTTCAAGCGGCTTGGGCTTGTTGTCGTGGATGAAGAACAGCGCTTTGGCGTCACGCACAAGGAACGGCTCAAGACGCTGCGCGCCGACGTCCATGTCCTGACGCTGACCGCCACCCCAATCCCGCGCACCTTGCAGATGGCGATGTCGGGCATCCGCGACCTGTCGGTGATCCAGACCCCGCCGGTCGATCGCCTCGCGGTGCGCACGTACGTGATGCCGTGGGATCCCGTCGTACTGCGCGAGGCGCTGCTGCGCGAGCATTACCGTGGCGGGCAGAGTTTCTTCGTGACACCGCGCATCAAGGACCTGCCCGAGATCGAGGAATTTCTTCGCGAATCCGTCCCCGAGGTCCGCTATGTCGTCGCGCACGGCCAGATGGGCGCGGGCGAGGTCGAGGAGCGCATGTCCGCCTTCTACGACAAGAAGTTCGAGGTGCTCGTCTCGACCACGATCGTCGAAAGCGGGCTCGACATCCCGAGCGCCAACACCATGATCGTCCACCGCGCCGATCGCTTCGGTCTCGCGCAACTCTATCAGCTGCGCGGCCGCGTGGGCCGCTCGAAGACGCGCGCCTATGCGTACATGACTACCCTGCCCAACCGGATCGTCACCGAAACCGCGGACAAGCGGCTCAAGGTGCTAAGCGATCTCGACACGATCGGCGCAGGGTTCCAGCTCGCCAGCTATGACCTCGACATTCGCGGCGCGGGCAATCTGCTCGGCGACGAGCAATCGGGGCATATCCGCGAGGTTGGGTACGAACTGTACCAGGCGATGCTGGAGGAGGCGATCATGGACGCCAAGGCGGGCGGCTTCGCTAGCCGCCCACGCGACTTCTCGCCGCAGATTACCGTCGACGCGCCGATCATGATCCCCGAGGACTATGTTCCCGACCTCGACCTGCGCATGGGGCTCTATCGCCGTCTCAACGACCTCGACGAACAGGACGGCGTCGAGGCGTTCGCCGCGGAGATGATCGACCGGTTCGGCCCACTGCCGGACGCGACTGCGAACCTGATCAAGCTCATCGAAATCAAACTCCACGCCAAGCGCGCCTGCGTCGCCAAGATCGACGTCGGGCAGAAGGGCGCGTTGGTCACGTTCCACGACGACAAGCCGCCCAATATCGACGGCCTGCTCGCCTATGTCGCTCGGCTTCAGGGCGTCGCCAGGCTGCGCCCCGACAGCAAATTGGTTATCGCGCGCGAATGGGCCGACCCGCCGGCGCGGCTCAACGGCGCGCTGCAATTGGCGAAGGGGCTGGCGAAGGCGGCAGGTTAGCGTACCGATTCGGGGACACGGGCTTCGACATCCTCGGCCTCTTCGAGTTCATCCGCGCGGAATTTCTCGCGGGACATCACGAAGCTGCCGTGATGGTAAACGATCCGCCAGCGCCCGCCGACTTCGGTCGCATCGTCGTTGACCAGTCCCCAATATCGAACGGCATGCGCCAGCGCGCCGCCGTCATATTGCTTGGTGAATTCGATCGCAGCACCCGCGCGGCGACCGCTGACATAAGCGCGCCGCACATCGACTTGACCGGTGGTATCGGGTTCGGTGATGACGCCAGACAGGACGCCGCCCGTTTCCTCGAGATGCGCGATGAAGCCGTTGACCTCGTCGTGGGTCGCCGCAACGTAGCGTCCATACCAGATCCCGGTCAGATTCTCGTCGCTCATCGTGCGGCGATCAAGGCTCCTAACGCCGCGCTGGTCAAGGGCTCCGCGCACAGGAAACCCTGATAATATTGGCACCCTTCCTTCGCCAGCAGGTCGAGCTGTTCCTCGGTCTCCACACCTTCGGCGATCACCGTCAGCCCGAGCGAGCGCGCCATTTCGATCACCCCGCGCACCACCACGCGGTCGCGCGGGGTGCCGGCGATGTCCTGCGCGAGCTTCTTATCGATCTTGAGATAATCGAGCGGGAGCGCCTTGAGATAGGCGAGGCTCGAATAGCCCGTCCCGAAATCGTCGATCGCGACTCGGCATCCCGCCTGGCGCAACACCGCGAGCAATTGCGCGGCTGCGCCGAGATCGTCGATCAGCCCGCTTTCGGTGATCTCCACCGTCAGCCGGCCCCGCGCGAACCGCGCCGCATCGACTCGATCGAGGAACAGGTCGGCGAAGCCCGGCCGCGCGATGTCGGCGGCGGTCAGGTTGATCGACAGCCGCTGGTTCGCCAGCGCCTCCGGCCACGCCGCCGCGGTTTCGAGCGCGAGGCGCTGGATATGGTCCGACAGCGCGAGGCCCAGATCCGCGCGGTCCGCGGCGGCGAACAACTGTTCGGCGCCGACCGCCCCGAACACGGAATGCTCCCACCGCGCCAGCGCCTCGACGCCGGTGATCTTGCCGGTCGCGATCGCCACTTGCGGCTGGAACAGCACGCCGATCTCGCCGCCCTCGATCGCGCGGCGCAAATCGACCGACAGCGCATCCGCGTTCGCGGCATCCCCGGCGACGCGGATTGTCGCGCCGTCCGACGCCCGCGCATCGTCGAGCGCGTCGTTGGCGCGGCGCAGCAGCGTATCTCCCGACTCATCTTCCCGCGCGGTCGCCACGCCGACCCGCGCGCCGACCGAGACCAGCGCCCCGTCGATCGCGAACGGTCGCGCCAGCGCCCCCGAAAGCGTCCCGGCGAGCGCTTCGGCATCGACCGCTTGTTCGATCCCGACCATGAATTCCGGGCCCTTTAACCGCGCCACCACATGGCGTTTGCCCAGAACGGGGCGCGCCTCGCTGGCGATCCGCCGCCCCGCCGCGCGGATCAGCGAGTCGCCAGCCGCGCGGCCGTACCCCGAATTGACCAGGTCGAACCGGCTTAGCGCGATCAGGATGACGCTCGCTTGCTCGCCGCGCGCCAGCCGCCGGTCGATCCATGCGCGCGCCGCGACCGGATCGAGCGACCCCTCCAGCGCGTCGTCGGTTTCCGCCGCAACGTCTGGTGCCGCACCCAACTCTTCGATCAGCCCGTGAACCCAGGGATCGTCCGCCGCCGCCTGTACATGATGGACCAACCGCCCGAACCCGGCCTGATCGTGCGCGAAGGCAGTCGCGCCGCCCCCGCGCACGCGGCGAACCGCCGATGCCGCCCCGCGCCGGTCGTCGATCGCCAGCGCGCGGAGCGCCTCGGTCAGCCCGACATCCTCGGCCTGATCGAGCCGTTTCGCTAAGCCCGGCGTCAATCTCACGCGTCGCGTGTCCCGGTTATACCGCCAGCCGAGCAGATCGACCGGGCGCCCCTGCCATTCGCCCGCCATGCGTTCGACGAAACGCCACGCGAAGCGCAGCGCCTGCGCGAACTCGGCTTCGGTAAACGGGCTGGCGAGGAAATGCGTCGCGCCGGCGGCGTGGAAGTCGCCAAGCGCCGCGACATCGTCGCGCGATACCAGCACGAGTAGCGCGCCACCCTTGACGCGCGCCGCGTCGCCGAATGCCTGTGCCGCCGCAAGGCCGTCGCCCACCGCACCGCGCGCATCGAGCACGGCGAGCGGCGCGCCGCTGCCCAGATAGCGCCGCGCCGCGCCATCGCCG
>NZ_JAQGKZ010000092.1 GCF_028289855.1 Sphingomonas bacterium
TGACCGGCACGGCATACTCGCCGGTCGCGGCGGGATCGCCCGGGCCGTTCGACAGGAAGATGCCGTCGGGCTTCAGCGCCATGACTTGGTCGAACGTCGCGGCCGCGGGAACGACGCTGACCTTGGCGCCAGCCTGGACGAGGTTGCGGTAGATGTTGCGCTTGGCGCCATAGTCGATCGCGACGACGTGCGGGCGGCTGGTCCCATCGCCAGCGCCGTCATACCCGAACCCGAGCCGCCAGACGCCGCCTTCCCATCCGTAATCCGCCTCGGTCGTGACCGCGATCGCAAGGTCCATGCCCTCCAGCCCCGGCCACGCCCGCGCCATGTCGAGCAGCAGCGGCACGTCGAACTGCCCGTCGGCGGCATGGGCGATCACCCCGTTGGGCGCCCCGCCCGCCCGGATCCGCCGCGTCAGCGCGCGCGTGTCGATCCCGGCCAGTCCGATCCGCGCATGGCGCTTCATCCAGTCGTCGAGCCGCTCGGTGCTGCGGAAAGACGACGGCGCGGTCACGTCCTCGCGCACGATCATGCCCAGCGCATGGGGCAAATCCGCCTCGACGTCGTCGGCATTCGCCCCGACATTGCCGATATGGGGGAAGGTGAAGGTGATGATCTGCCCCGCGAACGACGGGTCGGTCATGATTTCCTGATAGCCGGTCATCGCGGTGTGGAAGCACACTTCGCCGACTGCTTGTCCCTCCGCCCCGAACCCGCGCCCCCACAGCACGTCGCCCGACGCCAGCACGAGGCATCCGGTGGCTCCTTCAGGCGCGGCAATGGGCTTGGCGTCGGCCATTTCGGGCGGGCACTCCGTTCGGTTTTGCAACGATGTCGCTAAGCGGTGGTCGCTAGTGCCCCCACCCCCTCGCGTCAACCGGCCCACCGCGTTATGGGGATCAAATGATCAGAGACGACATCAAAGCCGCCCAGATCGCCGCCATGAAGGCCGGCGACAAGGAATCCCGCAACGCGATCAGCCTGATCCAGTCGGCGATCAAGAACCGTGACATCGAGGAACGCACCAAGGCGCAGCCGACCGAGGACGACGCGTTGGTGGTCGAGGTGCTGCAGAAAATGGTCAAACAGCGCCGCGAATCGATCGACATGTTCCGCAAGGGCAACCGAGAGGAACTAGCCAAGGCCGAGGAAGCCGAGGTCGCGGTGATCGAACGGTTCTTGCCGGCGCAGATGAGTGAGGCCGAAACCGCGGGCGCGATCGAGGCGATCAAGGCGGAGCTTGGGGCTACGGGCATGAAGGACATGGGCCGCGTGATGGCGGAGCTGAAAGCGCGGCATGCGAGCGCGCTGGATATGTCGAAGGCGAGCGGACTGGTGAAGGCGGCGCTGAGTTGAATCGCAGCGTCGAATAGTTCCATTAACGGTAGTATTCGGCTAGGCGTTATAATGCGCGGGTGAGTCTCACCCCCGCCTTCCTCGACGAACTCCGCGCGCGGACCTTGTTGTCCGCGCTCGTCGGCAAGACCGTCAAGCTCACCAAGGCCGGCCGCGAGTTCAAGGGCTGTTGCCCGTTCCACAACGAAAAGACGCCGTCGTTCTATGTCAACGACGACAAGGGCTTCTATCATTGCTTCGGCTGCTCGGCGCACGGCGATGCGATCCGCTGGATGACCGAGCAGCAGGGCCTGCCCTTCATCGATGCGGTCAAGGACCTGGTCCAGGCAGCGGGGATGGAAATGCCCGCGCAGGACCGCCAGTCGGTCGAGCGCGCCGAACGGGCAAAGGGGCATCACGAGGCGATGGCCGACGCCGCCGCCTTTTTCACCGAGCAATTGAACGGCATCGCCGGGGCGGAGGCGCGCGCAGTGCTGGAAAAGCGCGGCGTCACCGCCAAGACCGCGCAGGCGTTCGGGCTCGGCTCTTCGCCCGACACGCGCGGGCGGTTGCGCGAGACGCTGAAAAGCTATGGCGACCCGCTGCTGATCGAATCGGGGATGCTGATCAAGGTCGACGACAGAGAGCCGTACGACCGGTTCCGCGGGCGGCTGATGATTCCGATCCGCGATCCGCGCGGCCGCGTGATCGCATTCGGTGGGCGGGTGATCGGTGAAGGCGAGCCGAAATACCTCAACTCCCCCGACACCCCGCTGTTCGACAAGGGACGCACGCTCTACAATCTCGATAAGGCTGCTGCGGTATCGCGCAAGTCGGGTCGCGTGATCGTTGTCGAAGGCTATATGGACGTCATCGCACTGGCGCAGGCCGGGTTCGGCGAAGCCGTCGCGCCGCTGGGCACCGCGCTGACCGAGGCGCAACTCGAACGGTTGTGGCGGCTCGCCGACGTGCCGATCCTGTGCTTCGACGGCGATTCTGCGGGTCAGAAAGCGGCGATCCGCGCGGCGTTGCGCGCGCTGCCGGGTCTTGCGCCGGGGCGCAGCCTGTCGTTCGTTACCTTGCCCGAAGGCCAGGATCCCGACGACCTCGTCCGGGCGCGCGGCTCGGCGGCGTTCGAGGCGCTCCTCGCCAAGCCCGAGCCGCTGGTCGATCGGCTGTGGGCGCACGAATATGCCGCCGAAGCGCTCGACACGCCCGAACAGCGCGCCGGGCTCAAGCGCCGCCTGGCGGATCACGCCGCGACGATCGCCGACGGCAATGTGCGCCACGAATATCTCGCCGAGTATCGCCGCCGCGTGGACGACCTATTCGCGCGCCCGGCCCGCGATTTCACCCCGCGCGCTGCCTTCCAACCGCGTCGTCCGGGAACGAAATGGACGCCCCCGCTCCCGCCCGCGACTGTCCAGGCCAAGGCGGTACGCGCCGCCGGGATCGACCGCGTATTGGCCAAGGCGGTGCTCGCCGGCCTCATCCGGCATCCCGCCGAAATCGCGCGGCATATGGAAGTGCTCCACGGCCTGAAACTGGTGGACGGCGCGCTCGGTCGGCTGTTCGAAGCGGTGGTCGATCTCGCACTGGAGGACCGAGCGCTTGATAGCGGGCGCCTGATCACCATATTGGCCACCTCTGGACTGGGTCAGATCACCACCGATCTGCTTCGGGCCGACGCCATGCCGTATTCGTTCACGCAGGATGGGGCCGATCCCAAGCGGGCCAGCGCCGATCTGGACGAGGCGATCGCGATCATGGTGGCGCGGCCGGAAGTCGATGCGGCGCTGGCGAATGCGACGGCGGAACTGGAAGCAACCACGTCCGACGCGGCGTTCGGGAGGCAAATGGAACTGCTCAGAGAGCAACGCGCTTTGGAAGTGCGGCTTGCAAATCTGATCCAAGCGAACAATGACGCGGACGAATTCGAGATTGAGGGCAATTGATGGCGAAGAATAACGGCGGCGAAGGCGACGAAACCCTGGAAATGGGCGACGCACCGCTGATCGACCTGAACGATGCGAACATCAAGAAGGTGATCGCGCGCGCCAAGAAGCGTGGCTACATCACCTACGATCAGCTCAACGATGCCTTGCCGCAGGGTGAGATGTCGTCCGACCAGATCGAGGATATCAGCGCGGCGCTGTCCGAAATGGGCATCAACATCGTCGAGAACGAGGAAGCCGGCGAGGATGGCGACGAGCCGGCCAAGGAAGACGAGGACGACGTCGATCCGGTCGATGCGTCGGAGGAAAACGCCCCCGCGCTCGAGACCAAGAAGAAGGAAACCGTCGACCGCACCGACGATCCGGTGCGGATGTACCTGCGCGAAATGGGCGCGGTCGAGCTGCTCAGCCGCGAGGGCGAGATCGCCATCGCCAAGCGGATCGAGGCCGGCCGCGACACGATGATTCTCGGCCTGTGCGAATCGCCGATCACGTTCAACGCGATCATCGACTGGTCGACCGCGCTCAACGAAGGCACGATGCAGCTGCGCGAGATCCTCGATCTCGACGCGATGCTGTCGAAGGGTCCCTCGGCCGAGCAGGTCGAGAATGCCGAGGAAGACGATTCGGGCGAGATCACCGCATCGACCGCCGGCGCGACCTTCAAGGAAGAGGAAGACGTCAAGGAGGAGGCCCCCGTCGACGAGGACGAGGACGACATGACCGAGCGTCGTGCGCCGCGCATCTCCGACGACGAGGAAGAGGACAACACGCTCAGCCTCGCGCAGATGGAGGAGCAGCTCAAGCCGATCGCGCTCGAGCGGTTCGCCAACATCACCTCGATCTACAAGAAATTCTCCAAGATGCAGGTCAACCGCCTGGATCAGATGAGCGCGGGCGGCGAGCTGTCGGGCGCGGACGAGCGCAAATACCAGAAATTGCGCGAGGAACTCACCGCCGAGGTCGAGAGCGTCCAGTTCCACCAGGCCAAGATCGAATATCTGGTCGACCAGCTCTACAGCTTCAACCGTCGCCTCACCGCGCTCGGCGGCCAGATGCTCCGCCTCGCCGAGCGCCACAAGGTCGCGCGCGCCGATTTCCTGGCGCGCTATGTCGGGCACGAACTCGACGAAAGCTGGCTGGCGACGGTGCAGGGCATCGACAAGAAATGGGCCGCGTTCGCCGCCAACGAAGTCGGCGCGGTCGACCGCGTGCGCACCGAGATTTCGGAGATCAGCCAGCAGACCGGCATGGCGCTGAGCGAGTTCCGCCGCATCGTGAACATGGTGCAAAAGGCCGAGCGCGAGGCGCGGATCGCCAAGAAGGAAATGGTCGAGGCCAACCTGCGCCTCGTCATCTCGATCGCCAAGAAATACACCAACCGCGGGCTGCAGTTCCTCGACCTGATCCAGGAAGGCAACATCGGGCTGATGAAGGCGGTCGACAAGTTCGAGTACCGCCGCGGCTACAAGTTCAGCACCTATGCGACGTGGTGGATCCGCCAGGCGATCACCCGCAGCATCGCCGACCAGGCGCGCACGATCCGCATCCCGGTCCACATGATCGAGACGATCAACAAGCTGGTCCGAACCTCCCGCCAGTTCCTCCACGAACAGGGCCGCGAGCCCACCCCCGAGGAAATGGCCGAGCGCCTGTCGATGCCGCTCGAAAAGGTCCGCAAGGTGATGAAGATCGCCAAGGAGCCGATCAGCCTCGAGACGCCGATCGGCGACGAGGAGGACAGCCACCTCGGCGACTTCATCGAGGACAAGAACGCGGTGATCCCGGTCGATGCGGCGATCCAGGCGAACCTCAAGGAAACCGTCACCCGCGTGCTCGCGAGCCTGACCCCGCGCGAGGAACGCGTGCTGCGCATGCGCTTCGGGATCGGGATGAACACCGACCACACGTTGGAGGAAGTCGGGCAGCAGTTCAGCGTGACTCGCGAGCGGATTCGGCAGATCGAAGCGAAGGCGCTAAGGAAGCTGAAGCATCCGTCGCGTTCGAGAAAAATGCGGTCGTTCCTCGACCAGTAGGTGGCAAGGCTTTTCGATAATCGAGGCGAGCCGAAAGCGACCGGAGGTCAACGCACTGCGGAAGCTGAAGCATCCGTCAAGGTCGCGGAAGATGCGGAGCTTCCTAGATCAGTGACGGCTGCAGTAAATGGTTACAAACGACTGATGGCTGCTCGTTTCTTTTGCTCAGGTGGCTTAAAAAGTTTGCCCTGAAGCTTTTGCTGCGTTCGCCGCCCCTGCGAGTTTTGCCTCTTCCTCAGCTTCTCGCGCGATTTCCATCGCACTTACGTCCAATGGCACCACAATATCGCAGTTGTTTGCAAGCGAGCGCCGATTTGGCCCGGACGCGTTACCAGCGGCTTGGCCGTGATAATCGTTTCCTTCGATCGGAACATGTTGGACATTGAGGCCAGCGCCTTCAAGCTGATCAACGCGATTGGCGACGAGGCCGACAGCCCTTGCGATGCGGGGATAACCCGAACCTCCCCGCCCCGCATCACCTCCCCCACGCCCCACACCATCGCGTCGGCGCGGTCGGGGCTCTTCCCCGGCCCGTCATACCCGCCGCCCGCGATCATCCCCTTCATCTCGGCCTCCAGCGCCGGCATCCGCCCGTGGAGCACCGCCCGCCCCGCTTCGAACAGATGCGCGACGGGTTCGGCGCGTTCGACCTTGCCCTTGCTCGCGCGGACCAGGCGGACGCGCAGGCGCGGGTCGGCGGCCAGCAGGATCTGCTTGACCATCTTGCCGCCCTGATTGGCCTCCGCGATCACCTCGTCGGTGTCGTGCGCGGCGGCCGCGGCGGCGACGGCGCGGGCCCAGCCGTCGGGGCTGCGGCCGGTGACGCTGTGGTCGGCGAGGATGTGCGCGACGGCGTGCTGCCCCTCGCCGCTGCGCGCGACCGCGACGATGCCGCAGGTGCCGTCGATCGCGGGCGGATCGACCGCGATGAGGGTGCGGGCGAATTCTGCTCCCCCTCCCGCTTGCGGGAGGGGGTCGGGGGGTGGGCACCCGCTATCCGCGTCCGATCCGTTCGTGGTGAGCGCGAGCCCACCCCCTGCCCCCTCCCGCTCGCGGGAGGGGGTAAGTGATAGTCGGCACCGCTCGATCAATTCGACCGTCCACAACGCCCCCGCGGCATCGGTCAGCAATCTGCCCTCGATCTCCTGCTCGCCTAGCCTGGTCCCCCCGTACAGCCGCTCGACGCGCGCCTTGTACGCCTTGGGCAGATGCGGGTTGCGCCGGGTCGGGCCGCCGGTCGTCACCGTGGCGGGGTCGGCCATGATGCCGCGCAGCACCGGGCCCGGCTTGGGGGTGGTGGTGATCAGCGCGCGCGGGTGGCCGAGCCGCAGGCCCAGCTGGAGCATGTCCCAGCATTCCTGCGGCTTGTCCCATTTCGCCAGCTCGTCGCACCACGCGACGTGATGCTCCGGCCCGCGCAGCATGTCGGGGCTGGCGCCGCTGAACAACGTCGCCTCCGCGCCGCTGGTGAAGGTCAGCCGGCGGAGACTCGGGTGCCAGTCCCTGATCAGGTCGGCGGCGACGGTCAGCAGCCCGCTCCTGCCCTCCACCATCACGCGGCGCGCGTCGTCGAGCGTCGCGCCGACCAGCGCGATGCTGACCTTGCCGGCCGCGATCTCGCCCGCGATCCATTGCGCGCCGGCCAGCGTCTTGCCGAAGCCGCGCCCGGCCATCAACACCCAGGTCGACCAGTCGCCGCCATCGGGCAGGCTCGCCGGTGCGGCCTGTCCCTCGTGCGCCCAGCCGGGCCAGTCGCGGTCGAGCGCGTCGCGCTCCGCCGTGCCTAGCATCGCCACCGCCTGGCGCCGCCAGTGCGGCGGCAGCGCGCGCAGGAATTCGATGATGTCGGTGTCGCGCGGCAGGCGGCGCGGCCGATTACTCGCCCGCTTCACGGCGCGCGGCGTCGATCGCCTCGAGCTTGGTCAGGATCGAATCGCGCACCTCGTCCAGGCTGCGCGGGCGCGCGCGCCAGCCGGGGGCGCGGCCCTCCCCCCTTACCGCCGGGCCGTGCAGCTTGAGGATGGCGATGGCGTCCTGCACCGTCATCGCCGGGATCGGCGAGTCGGGATCGGGCGCGAACCCCTCCATCGCGTCGCCGGCGCGCGCGACCACCGCCATCTCGATCCGGGCATAGCCCTGCTCCAGCGCGGCCTGCCAGCGTTCGGCGAAGACCGGGTCGGTGCGGCGGCGGCGATAGATCGCCTCGGTGCTGAAGCCGGCGGTGGCGGCGGACAGCGTGACGTTGCAGCTGGCGGCGAGCGTGTCGAGGAACGCCGCTTCCGCTTCGTCGGTCCAGCGGTGGGCGGTGACCGCGACGACTTGCGGCCCGTCCTTGCCGTGCCTGGTGACGCGCGCGGCGCGGGCGCGCGCCTGTGCCTCTTTTTGCCCCGTCGAACCCATTGCCACCCTCCGCCAATCCCGCTATCTGTTCTCCTTTTGTTTCATCCGAAATCCTACATTTCAAGCTTTTTGTACCAGATCGGTTAGTGATCGGTGCTGTACGCCGCGACGCTGGCGGCCATTGGATCGAGCAGCACCCACAAAGCGATGCCGATCGCGAGCGCGATGAGGATGCCGCTCGCTTGCGTCGCGCGCCTTGGCTCAATCGCCGGCATCAGCGGGAGCAGCAGCACCGTTGCGATCGCCAGCGGCACCGCCGCGATCATCGGCATGCCCGGCCCGACCGCCTGCAACAGGAAGAAACCGAAGCCGAGCATGTAGCCGACCCCCAGCACCGCCGCAAAGATCGCCGCGGCGGCTCCCGCGCTGCGCCCCGCGAGCCGATCGAGCGCCAGCGCCAGCCCGCCGAGCATCAGCGGCACCGCGAACGGATAGGCCGCGGTCGGCGCGGCAATCTGCGCGAACGCGCCCAGCGCGAGCAGCGGCACCGCCGCGCCGGCGATCGTCCCCGCCTTCGACGGCAGCCAGCGGCGCAGCGTCACGAGCAATGCGAGGCACACCAGCAACGCCTGTACTTCGAGCCGCGGGATCGCCGCGAGCCGGTCGTAATAATTGGTCTTGCCCCCGGCCCCGGACGCCAGATTGACGAGGTACAGCGCGAGTCCCGCCGCGACGATCAGCGCGAGCAGCACGCCCGCGCCCTTCGCGACCTCCGCCACCGTCGAGCGCCGCCATGCCGCGACCGCATAGCCGCCCGCGCCAAGCAACAGGATCAGCCAGCCGATCGCGGGCGCGTAGCTCACGAAGAACAACCCGAACGCGTCGAAGAACACCCGGTCGGCGGCCTTGCCCGGCAGCGCGGGCGCCGCGAGCAGGCCACGCGTCAGATCGAGCACTTGCCGCCCCATGTCCTGCAACGCGCCCTGGTCGAGCCGCTCGGGCGTCGCCAGCGGCGAGTGGTAGAGCTCGGGCCGGCCGATGAACGCGAAGTTGAACCCCGGCACGCCGAGCTTCTTGGCGACGGTGTAATCGGTCGAATTGGGCAGTTTCTTGTAGATGAACACGCTGAGTGAGGTCCCGACCGGGCGGCCGACGGCGCCCGCAAACAGGTCCATCATCGCGCCATTGTCGCTGCCCGTTTCGAACATCGACGCGCGCCCGCCGCCGCCGCGCGTTTCCAGGTTGACGATGACGCCGACATGGCCGCGGCGCGGATCGTTCGCGAAGAACGATTTGGCGCCTTCCAGCCCCAATTCCTCGCCATCGGTCAGCAGGATCATGAGGTCGCGTTGCGGCACCTGACCGCTCGCCCGGATTGCCCGCACCGTCTCCAGGATCGACGCGACCCCCGCGCCGTCGTCGGCCGCGCCCGGCGACCCCCACACGCTGTCGTGATGCGCCATCAACAGCACCGCGGGGGCCGCGCGGTCGCGCCCCGGCAAGATCGCGACGATGTTGGTCAGCGGCGGCGTGACGGTCGATTTGCTCCAGCCGGCCAGCCGCTTCGCGCCGTCTGCGTCCATCGCGCCGGTCGCGGTCGCGACTTCCAGCCCCATCGCCTGCAACCGCGCGATCAGGTGCGCGCGAACCACCGCATCCTCCGCGCTACCGGTCGGGTGCGGCGCGCGGCCGATCACGCGGACGTCGGCCATCGCGCGCGTCGCCGAAAAAGCGGTGGACGGTGCGTCGTTCCCCGCCGGCCCGGGCGGCGTAGTCGCGACGATGGCCAGCACGATTGCGCCGACCAATGCCGTCAGCAAAGCCCACCAGTTCCGCATCGCGTCCTCCCCCGAATTTTGCGGCACGCTAGGGACTGCACCGATGCGGAGCAACAGACGCCTCCGCTTCGGTCGCAAGGGCTTGCCCGATGGTCGTGCAATGCCGAATAAGCGTGCCATGGAAGTGCCCGCCGCCCCACTGACCCAGCGCGACTCCAAGCCAGGGGACAGGGTGACCGCATCCGATCTGGTGCGCAATTTCGGCACGTGGCGTGAGCGCGCGCTGCGCGCACCGGTCTACATCCTGCATCGCGGCCGGCCACGGCTGATCCTCGCCTCGGTCGAACTGGTCGATATGCTGTGCCGGCCGCTCGAAGGCGGCGATAGCGATAGCCTGCGCCTCGCGGCGTTGCTCGAGGGATCGCCCGACATGATCGTGATCGTCGATCGCACGCTCAATATCGTCGCCGCCAGCCGATCGGTTCGTGCGCGCTTCGGCGGCGATGCCGCGCATGGGAGCCCCGCGACCGGCCTGGTCGCGAGCGACGGCGCGGCGGTGCTGGCAGCGGCGATCCGGCGCGTCGCGGCGGGCGCGCTGGCCGAAGCGGTCGACTTGCCGCTGGCCGGCGAACCCGGACGTCGCGTATCGCTCGCGATCGAGCCGCATCCCGACGGCGTTGCACTGTTCGGGCGCGAAACCGGCGGCGCGACCAACGACGATCGCGCGTCGCTGGATGAAACCTTCGCGGTGTCGCGCGGCGCGGCGGTGGCACGGATCGATTGCTACGGCTTTCTCGACGGCCCGCACACCGCGCTCGCCACGCTGACCGGGATCGGCGATTCGATGCTGTCGAGCCTGCGTTTCGTCTCGCTGTTCACGATCGGCTCGCGCGGGCGCGTCGCCGACATGATCGCCGCGGTCGCTGCCGACGGCGAGCCGCGATCGGGCCCGGCGCACCTGCTGATCGACAGCGAGGATCCGCGCGCCGTCACCGTCGCGTTCGCCCCACGGCGGCGCAAGACGGGGATCGAGGGCGTGGTGGCGCTGGTCCTGGCGGTGAACTAGGCGGGCGTTGGTGCTTGATTGTCGCGATGGTGAACGACGCGACGACACAAATCGACGAACTGTGTCGGAGACATGTAGCTTTTCGCGGCGTTTGTCTCGCGCGTGCATAGTTCGTAGGCTTTGTGCCCCAACCCCTTCACGTGATCAAACGACGGCATGCACCGGCGGAGCGTCAGATAATGCCGATTGCCGTTTAAATGTGCCTGTGCGTCGCTCCAGCCAGCTCGCAAATGCTTCACGAAGAAGCGTGCGCCTGAATAGGGGTCGCGACCGTTGCTCGCATGGGCGGCAACGTGAAGTACCTGTTTCAACTCGCCCGGTGTCGTACACGCGGTCTTGCAATGTTTCTTCTCGCGCATCCAAACCTTGCTCGTCTGGTGGTCAAGCCAACGGCCATATTCCTCATCGGTGATCCTGCGGCGCTTCAACCATTCGGGACACGGATAGCTGGTCATGCGCCGAAATTATGCCGCTCATTCTAAAGGAATGCTGAAACGTAAAGTCGCCCCCCGCCAACCACCGTCGCACAACTCATTGCGACATACTTAAGCCCGCATAAACCGCGTCTTTACGTGGTTCGGTATATCCCTTGGCCCCACAGCATTCGAAACAACCGGGCAATTGGGGAACCATGTCAGTCGATACCGTCCCGTTCGATCGCCAAAGCGGCAGCTGGAGCGTGCTTGCCGCGCTGGTCGATGCCGACGGCAGCGCGCGTCATCCGTTCGTCCAGGCGATGGGCGCGCGCGGCGCCGCGACGCGCGATCTGGCGGACGCGATCCACTTGCTGTGCGCGCTGCACGGACGCCAGCCCGGGGTGATCGACCATGCGCTGGCGCACGGGCCGAGTCCGGTCGCCGAATCGTGGCTCGACGAAGCCGCCTACGCCTTTGCCGACGAACGCGCCTTGCTTGCGCGGCTCACCGCCGCCGCGGGCCCGATCCCCTCGACCCCTGGCCAGGCCGAGTCGGAAGCCGCGGTGACGCACCAGCTTCATGCGCTCGACATGCTTGCCCAGTCCGACCGTACCGGCTGCGCGGTCGGTGCCGCGATCGCGCTGGTGCTCGACTGGCGCGCGATCCGCCACGTGCTCGAGGCGGCCGCCGACCGCGCCGGTTTTGCCGCGCTCCCCTCGACGCTGCCGATCGACGCCGATACCGCGACGCTCGCCGCGACGATCGCCGCGGATCCCGCGATCGAGCGCGCGATGAGTTTCGGCGCACAGCAATTGCTCGCGCAGCACCGCGCGCTGTGGGACCTGGCCGACGCGCGCAAGAGCGCGAGGGATCGGCACTAAGTTTTGTCGCGGTACCGGCCCGCTCCCCCACCCGACCGCCCAATTACGATATATTC
>NZ_JAQGKZ010000104.1 GCF_028289855.1 Sphingomonas bacterium
GATCACCGCCTGGCCTTTTTGGTACGTGATCGTGTCGAACGCCTCGCCGATCTGGTCGACGGTCTCGACGTGGCGGATGATCGGGTGACTGGCGGCGGTCGCATCGATCGCCAGCGCGCCCTCGCGGTCGAACGCCACTGCCGAATCGCGCGCGAACCAGTCGGGGTTGAGATCGGCCGACGCCTTGTTTTCCATCCACGACGCAAAGCCCTCGTTGAGCCAGAGGTCGTCCCACCAGCTCATCGTGACCAGATCGCCGAACCATTGGTGCGCCATTTCGTGCGCGACGACGACGAAAATGCGCTGCTTGTCGCTTTCGGTCGCG
Organism: Sphingomonas bacterium; assembly: GCF_028289855.1. Taxonomy (GTDB): domain Bacteria; phylum Pseudomonadota; class Alphaproteobacteria; order Sphingomonadales; family Sphingomonadaceae; genus Sphingomonas. The sequence goes on from NZ_JAQGKZ010000104.1 coordinate 326, forward strand.
CGCTTCTTGTCGAACAGCAATTCGGGCTCGAAATAGAAGATCGCGCCCCAATTCTCCATCGCCCCGAAGAACTGGCTGGTGCCAGGACCGGCGATCATGTCGAGCTTGGGGAGCGGATAAGGCTGACCGAAATAGTCGTTGTAATACGCTAGCAGCCGCTTGGCCGAGGCGAGCGCATAGTCGCCCTGGTCCTTCACCCCACGCCGCGTGATGACGCCAATCTCGGTCTTGCCGGCCATTACGGTCTTGCGTTCCATGTCGCCCATGCCGAGGAACAGCAGGTAGCTCGACATCACCGGCGACTGACGAAAGCTGTAGAGTTGCGTGCCATCGGCGCGCCTGGTGACGAGCGCGGGCATGTTCGAGAAAGCGAGCTGGCCCTTGGGCGCCACCGCGCGTAGCGTGAACTTCGCCTTGAAGCTCGGCTCGTCCCACATCGGCGCGAAGCGGCGCGCGTCGGGGGCTTCGAACTGAGTCGCCAGCATCCGCGCCTTCGACCCGTCGGTATTGGTGTAATCGATCGCGAAGAAGCCGGCAGCGGATTCGTTGATCTTGCCGGTCCAGGCGAAGGCGATGGTGTGCACGCCGACCTTCGCCGCCGTCGGCAATGTCAGCGTCAACCGTTGCGCCTCATTGTCGAGCTTGAACGCGACCGCGCGCCCGTCGACCGTCGCCTTGGTGATCGCCAGATCGGCAGCGTTGAGCGTGATCGTCCGGGTAGCCGTGCGGACGTTGACCGTCACCGTCTCGCTGCCGCTAAAGGTCATCGCCTGCGCATTCGGATCGATCGTGATGTCGTACGCGATCGGCGCGACGTCGCGGCCGAGCTGCGCCGCGGCAAGCGCCGGGGTTGAGGCAGTGAACATCAGAGCGACGGCGGTGGCGGCGAGCTTCATGGACGACCTCATTATCTGGTGTGTTGCCGCGCTATAACGCCTCGGTTATGAATCGCAAATGGATCAATCCTACCGAATGCACGCATTCCGTACCGTCAATTCGAAAGGGCTTTTCTGTGGTTACGGCTGCGCTATGAAATGCGCATGAGCCTTCCGCCGCTGTTCGATCGCTTGCGCCTGCCCGTTATCGGGTCGCCGCTGTTCATCATTTCCGGCGTCGAGCTGGTCATCGCGCAGTGCAAGGCGGGGATCGTCGGGTCGTTCCCCGCACTAAACGCCCGGCCGCAAGCCGAGCTCGACGAATGGCTGCACCGCATCACGGAGGAATTGTCGGCGCATAACCGCGACAATCCCGACCGCCCCGCCGCGCCGTTCGCGGTCAACCAGATCGTGCATAAATCGAACGACCGGCTCGAGGCCGACCTGATGACCTGCGCCAAGTGGCAAGTGCCGATCGTCATCACATCGCTGGGCGCGCGCGAGGAGCTCAATACCGCCGTGCACGGCTGGGGCGGGATCACGCTGCACGATATCATCGACGACCGGTTTGCGCGGAAAGCGATCGAAAAGGGCGCCGACGGGCTGATCGCGGTTGCGTCGGGCGCGGGCGGGCATGCCGGTCGCCTGTCGCCGTTCGCGATCACGCAGGAAATTCGCCAATGGTTCGACGGGCCGCTCGCGCTGTCGGGCTCGATCGCGACCGGCGGCGCGGTGCTCGCGGCGCAGGCGATGGGCGCCGACCTGGCCTATATCGGCTCGCCGTTCATCGCGACCGACGAGGCCAACGCCGTCGACGGCTACAAACAGGGCATCGTCGAGGGCAAGGCGGCCGACATCGTCTATTCCAACCTGTTCACCGGCGTGCACGGCAATTATTTGCGCGGATCGATCGAGGCGGCAGGGATGGACCCGAACAATCTGCCCGAAGGCGACCTCAGCACGATGAATTTCGGCGGCGGCAATTCGAGCAAGGCCAAGGCGTGGAAGGACATCTGGGGGTCAGGCCAGGGCATCGGCGTGGTCGACAGGGTCGAGTCGGTCGCGGTGCGGGTCGACCGTCTGGAAGCGGAGTACAAGGCGGCGAAGGCGCGCGTGCTGGGCTAAGATCTGCACAACCGACTTGGGCAAAGCCCAAGTCGTCGGTCCTCGCTGCGCGAGGCCGTCCGGGCTTTCTGCTGGTTCGCGATTCAGCTGCGCTGAGATCGCGGCAGAAAGCCTAAAAAGCCATCGCCAATCTTGCCTGCATATATTGCACCGGACTGTCCGACGGTTGCGGTTCCGCCTGCGCGTCGTCCAGCCGCGCAACACGGCGGTGGAGGTCGATGCTCGCCGCGATCAGCGCCCGCGCGTCGTTCGGCATCTGGGCGAGCACGGCATCCTCGGTCACCGGCGCATCGCCGAGCCGCCGCGCCGGATCGAGCGCGTCGCGCACGGTGAGTTCGCCCGCATCGACCGCCCGTTGCGTCAACAGCCAGGCGATGATGTGCATCAGCCGCGTCGTTACCTTCAGCGACTCGCACGAAAAGGTCACTCGCCCGAGCGGGTCCAGCGCTTCGCGCTCGATCCGCGCGCCCTGATCGAAATAGCCGCGCGCCTCGTCCGCCAGCACCATCGACTCGACGTAGAGCGAATCGATCAGGCGGCGATGGATCGGTGCGTTGGTGACGTTTCCGGGCATAATACCAGCGTCGCCCGATTCACCATTTCCCGCAAGCGCTCTCATCGCCCGCGCGTCCCAAATTCGATCAGGCGATGATATCGGGGATCAATTGGTCTTCGAGCATCGCGATTTCGTCCCGCAACGCGAGCTTGCGTTTCTTCAGGCGCGCGATCTGGAGCTGGTCGCCCGATCCCATCAGCCGTAGCGCGTCGATCGCCGAGTCGAGATCGCGATGCTCGGTCCTGAGCGCGTCGAGCCGTTTCACGATCTGGGCGTCTTCCATCATCTCTCCCGCCAACCGCGATCTTTTTCCGATCATCGGCAAAACGATGCGGCGCGTCGATTCGCAAGCGAAATCGATGGCGACATTTAACGACTTTCGTGTTCTATTTGCTTCCCCACCTGAATGAAGGAGGTTGCCCCCCATGCAGAACCCGCACCTTTCGGCGCTCGAGACGAAGCATAATGTGCTGGACCGGCAGATCGTTGCGGAAACGCACCGGCCCGCGCCCGATACGCGGATCCTGGCCGACCTTAAAAAACAGAAATTGCGCGTGAAGGAAGCAATCGCCGCGCTTTAGCGGCATAGCCGTGCAGCCCCGGTTTCGACCGGGGCTCACGATCTATAAGATGGGCTTGATAGGCTTGTCTTTGCGCGGCCCGGTCGCGGACGCAGAGACTGGTTTGCGGGCCTGCATCGGGTCGATCGGACTCTCGAACGAAATGCCGATCCGCCCCGCCGTCGTCCAGGCGACTTCTCCCGCCACCCTGCCAACGCCACGCAGTTCGACCTCAATCCCGGTCCCGATCTTCAGCGGATGGGCGTATTCGGCCATCAATCCACCACTCGACAGATTGCGCACGCGCACTTCGGTCGTCCCCGGATGACCTTCGATGCTTAGGCACGCGATCAGGAACAGGCTGTCGCGCGATTTCTTGCGCTTAGCCGCCAACTCGCCCGCTGGTACGAAAGTGTCTTTTGAAAACTGGTCCATGCACCCTGCCCGAACGGCATCGATTACCGTTCACGCCCGCATAGCGCCCAAATATTGTCGAAAGCGTTAAACTCAACGGGGATTCAATCCTCGCGCGATACCTTTTCGTTGCGTTCGTGGCGCTCCTGCGCCTCGACCGTCATCGTCGCGATCGGCCGCGCTTCGAGCCGGCCGAGCGAAATCGGTTCACCCGTCACTTCACAAAAACCGTATTCGCCTTCGTCGAGCCGGCGCAGCGCCGCGTCGATCTTGGCGATCAGCTTGCGCTGGCGGTCGCGAGTCCTGAGCTCGATCGACCAGTCGGTTTCGCTCGACGCGCGGTCGGTCAGATCGGCCTCGCGCAACGGTTCGACCTGCAGCTGCGACAGCGTGGTTTCGGCCTCCTTGCGGATTGCCTCCTTCCAGCGCAGCAGTTTCATCCGAAAATACGCCTGTTGGCGCGAATTCATGAATGCTTCGTCGGCGCTCGGACGATAATCGTCGTCCGCATCGTTCGCCGGCAGCTCGAAACTGGAATCCTCTACGCGATTCAAAGCAGTCGCCATTCCCGCTCTCCCACTGGCCTGCGCGCCGATACTTCGCCGCGACGGACCTCCCCTGGGGCGGGCCTATAGCGACGGAGAAGCGGCTCCACAAGCAGTTGACGACCGACGGGAAAAACCGCGCGATCGCTCGAATCCCGCGCTACCCGCGCACGGCTTTCACTCGCGTGAACCAAGCCTTCATCTTCCGGACACTATGATGGGGACCAAGAATCGGCTGCAAATCGACCGACAGCGTATCACAATGAAACGTTAACCATCATCGAAGCGCCGGCAGTACAGATTAGATCCACCCCGTGTCGTTATTCTTAGTTAACGCGATTGCACTTAATGTTTTGTTTTGCACTATGCGAATAGCGGCTCACCAGCTGCAGAAGAACCATCACCGTCTCTGTGGGGGCAGACACGGTTAAAAAGAGAGTGATGCGATGTCTGTTCGGATGGCCATGGCTAAACTTTGCGCCTGCGCTTGCGGCGGCGCCATTGTCGGTGGCGGGGCCGTCAAGGTCTCCGAAAACACGAGCCCGCGCTCCGGGTACGTCAAGACGACGTACAAGAAGCGCGTCGTACGCTCGACGCGGACCGTCGCGGCCCGCGCGGCGCGCGTTCGCAAGGTCGTCACCACGACCACCACCGTCTGCCCACCCGCGGTCGTCACCGTCGCCAGTGGCCCGCCGCTTCCTGTGCCGCCGCCCTTCACGGGATCGAGCGGCGACGGTGGCGCGGTGATGGTCGGCGGTTCGGGCGGCGGTTTCGGCGGCGGCGGGTTCTTCGCGGGCGGCTTCTTCGGCGGCAGCGGTGGATCGGGCAGCAGCGGGATCGTGGTTTCCTCGACCTCGAGTGGCGGCTCGACCAGCACATCGACCGGCGGCTCGTCCACGGGCGGGTCATCGACCTCGACCGGCGGTTCTTCGACGTCGACGGGCGGCTCTTCCACATCGACGGGCGGGTCGTCGACCTCGACCGGTGGTTCTTCGACCTCAACCTCGACCGGTGGCTCGTCCACGTCAACGTCGACCGGCGGGTCGTCGTCCTCGACGTCCAGCTCGACCTCGGGCTCGACCAGTTCGTCCAACTCGTCGGCAAGCTCGGGTTCGACCTCGAGCTCCGGATCGACTTCATCGTCGAGCTACGGTTCGTCGTCCAAGGGCTGGGGATCGAGCGGCGGCTGGTCGTCGAACGGCGGCTGGCACGGCAGCAGCGGATCGACCGGATCGTCGGGCGGTCCGCCTGCCCCGGTTCCCGCGCCGCCGATGATCTTCCTGTTCGGCGGCGCCGCCGCGGCCCTGGTCGCGCGCAAGCGGCTCGCCAAGAAGACGCTCGTCAGCGCCTAACCAACCAATTTCGGGCGGGATTTGGCCGGTGGGATCACGCGATCCCGCCGGCCTTTCCTTGTCCGGCTTGCACCGGGCGTAAGGCGAAGCCATAGCCAGCGCCATGCACGACATCCGCCTGATCCGCGACAACCCGGCAGCCTTCGACGCAGGCCTTGCGCGGCGTGGCCTGTCGCCGCTGGCCGCGGACCTGATCGCGCTCGACGAAAAACGCCGCGCGGTGATCACCGAGGTCCAGGCCGGCCAGACCCGCCGCAACGAAGCGTCGAAGGCGATCGGCGCGGCCAAGGCGGCGAAGGACGATGCGACCGCGAGCGCCTTGATGGCGGAAGTCGCGACGCTCAAGACGCGCATGCCCGAGCTCGAAGCCGAGGAAAAGGCGACCGAAGAAGCGCTTGGCGCACAGCTTGCGGCGATCCCCAATCTGCCGCTCGCCGATGTGCCCCAGGGTGCCGACGAGGACGATAACGAACTCGTCCACGAACGCGGCACGCGCCCGGACTTCGCCTTCGCGATCAAGGAGCATGACGTGATCGGGCCACCGCTAGGTCTCGACTTCGAGACCGGCGTGGCACTTGCGGGTGCGCGCTTCACCCTCGTGCGGGGCGCGGCGGCGAAGCTCAATCGCGCGCTCGGTCAGTTCGGACTCGACGTGCTGACTCGCGATCATGGCTATGAGGAGGTCGTCCCCCCGCTGATGGTGCGCGACGAAGCGATGTTCGGCACCGGACAGCTCCCCAAATTCGCTGAAGACCTTTTCCAGACCACCGACGGCCGCTGGCTGATCCCCACGTCCGAAGTGAGTCTCACTAACATCGTCCGCGAAAAGATCCTCGCTGCTGACGAGCTGCCGTTACGCTTCACCGCCCTCACCCCCTGCTTCCGCTCCGAAGCCGGCGCGGCGGGCCGCGATACGCGCGGATTCATCCGCCAACATCAGTTCGAGAAGGCGGAGATGGTCTCGATCGTCGCGCCCGACCAGTCCGAGGCGGAGCACGAACGCATGACTGCGGCGGCGGAGGACGTGCTGGCCCGGCTCGGCCTGCCGTTCCGCCGGATGAAATTGTGCACCGGGGACATGGGATTTTCCGCCGCGCGCACCTACGACCTCGAAGTGTGGCTGCCCGGCCAGGGCCGCTATCGCGAGATTTCGAGTTGTTCGACCTGCACCGATTTCCAGGCGCGGAGGATGAACGCGCGCTACCGTGGCGAGGACGGCAAACCGACGTTCGTCCACACGCTCAACGGTTCGGGGCTAGTGGTCGGGCGGATGCTCGTCGCGATCCTGGAGAATTATCAGCAGGAGGACGGGTCGGTGGCCATCCCCGACGCGCTGCAACCGTACCTGCGCGGGTTCAACCGGCTGGAGCCCGCCGCCTAGTCCTGCCGCACCGCCTGCGCTATGCTCTGCGCGTCGTAGGGAGGGCACGATGCGTACCAGCTTGTTGATCGTCGCCGTGCTGATGCTCTCCGGCTGCATCCCAAGCGCGGAGGATTACGGTCCGCCAGATTCCTCCTACCCGCCGCCGCAGGACCGCTACGAGCCGCAACGCGTCGGTGACGACGTCCCTGCCCCGCCCTCCGCGCCGCCGGCGTGGGAAGCGCGGCCGGTCACGCCCGATGCGCGGACGATCCCCGATTCGACCTATGTTGTCCAGCCCGGCGACACGTTGCGCGGCATCGCCGAGCGCGTCGGCGCGGGGTCGGAAAATATCGCCGACGCCAACGGCCTGACCGCACCCTATGTCGTTCGCCCAGGCCAACAATTGCACATCCCCGGCGGCCGCTATCACTTCGTGCGCCCCGGCGAATCGGGCATCGCGATCGCTCGCGCGTACGGCGTGCGCTGGGCCGACATCGTCGCCGCCAACAACTTGACCGAGCCGTACATGCTGCGCGCCAGCCGCCGCATCCTCATCCCCGGCGGCGCGCCATCGCGCCCGCAGACGCTCGCCGAGCGCGCAGCGGCGTTCAAGATCGACCTCGGCGACATCGCGACCGGCGGCGGCGAGCCCGCCATCCCCGAGGGCGACCGCGCACCACGCGCGTCGAACGTCGTGCGCACCCCGCTCCCCTCCTCGGTCCCGATCGCCGCACCCGGCAGCCTGAGCGGCCCCTTCCTATGGCCGGTGTCGACCGGCAACGTCGTCAAGCGCTTCGGCGCGGGCGCGACCGGCGAGCGCAACGACGGCATCAAGATCGCGGTCCCGGTCGGCACATCGATCAAGGCGGCCGCCGACGGCGTGGTGATCTACACCGCGACCGGTGTTGCGGGGCTCGGCGGGCTGGTGATGGTCAAACACGGCGACGGCTGGACCAGCGTCTACGGCCACGCCAGCCGCATCCTCGTCCAGCGCGGCCAGGCGGTGAAGCGCGGCCAGTCGATCGCACTGTCGGGCGATACCGGATTCGCCGACCGGCCCGAATTGCATTTCGAGCTGCGCAAGGGACGCGTTCCGGTCGATCCGCTGGCGCGCCTGCCGAAGCGGTAGAATCGACGCCCTCCCAAAAAAATTTCGCAGGCGGTGTCGATTCCCGGCAAACTCGTTCGTCGTTCCGGTGAGATGCCAATTGGGGCCAACTCAACGAAGGAGACAGACGATGCGCGTGATGGTGTTCGCGAAAATGAACGAGAACGACGGCCCGATGGAGCCGACGCCCGAAATGATCGAAGCATTCGCGGCGATGGACCGCTTCACCGAGGAGCTGGTCGCAGCCGGCGTCTTCATCGCCGCAGCGGGCCTCAAGCCGACCGCCGAGGGCAAGCGCATCGTCACCGATGCGACCAGCCGCACGGTAATCGACGGACCCTTCGCCGAGGCACGCGAGATCGTCGCCGGCTTCTCGATCTGGGAAGTGAAGGACATGGACGAGGCCGTCGCCTGGGCGAAGCGCAGCCCAATGATGCCCGGCGCGATGGAGATCCGGCCGTTCTACGAAGCCGCCGACCTGGCCGATTTTGTAACGCCCGAGGAACTGGCGGCGGGACCGCGCGACGGAGATCGTGGGAAACTCGGGGTCGCCTAGGCGTAGAGCGTGGAGACGGAGTAAAAATGGGACGTCCGGCATGACCATCGAGGATCAAATCGAGGCCTATATTGCCGGACAACCCGAACCCAAAAGCGGCGAATTGCGCGAGCTGCACCGCCTCACACGCCAAATTTCGCCAACATGCAGGTTATGGTTTTTGGACGGAAAGGATGACGCCGGCAAAACGGTCTCAAATCCGAACATCGGCTATGGTTCGCAAACGATCAATTACGCTGGCGGGAAGACCAGAGAGTTTTACCAGGTCGGCCTGAGCGCGAACACGACCGGGATATCCGTCTATGTCATTGGTATCGAAGACAAGAAATACCTGTCTCGAACCTATGGAAAAGCGCTCGGGAAGGCAAGCGTGACCGGTTATTGCATCAAGTTCAAAACGCTGGCGGACATAGACATCGGCACATTGGAAGAGATCATTCGCTTTGGGCTTGAGACCCGGGGCCGACACGAATGATTTGATCCAGTATCGGCTTGTCTCCACCGGAGCGCTGGCCCAAAAACACGGCGTGACCGCAGGCGAAACGCACCGGGCCATCGAGGCGACCTTTCGCATCGAACGTGCCAGGCTCGTCGCCGGGCTGGCCCGCATGGTGCGCGATATCGATCGTGCCGAGGAACTGGCGCAGGACGCGCTGGTCACGGCCCTCGACGAATGGCCGCGGATCGGCATTCCCGCCAATCCGGGCGCGTGGCTGATGGCGGTCGCCAAACGGCGCGCGATCGATGCGATCCGGCGCGATCAGATGCGGACCCGTAAGCATGAAGAGATTGCGGGGACGCCGGACGATGCAGTTGATGCGGAGGCCGAGACGATCGCCGCGATGGACAACGATCTCGGCGACGAGTTGCTCGGCCTGATCTTCACGGCATGCCTTCCGATCCTGTCATCCGACGCACGCACCGCGCTGACGCTGCGCGTGGTCGGCGGGCTGACCACCGACGAGATCGCGCGCGCCTTTCTGTCCAGCGAGGCGACCGTCGCGCAGCGCATCGTCCGCGCGAAAAAGGCGATCGCCAAGACCGGCGCGAGGTTTGAGGTACCGCGAGGCGCCGAGCGGGCGGCGCGGCTGCCCTCGGTACTCGAGGTCATCTATCTCATTTTCAACGAAGGCTATGCCGCGACGGCGGGCGACGACCTTGTCAGGCCGGGGCTGTGCCTGGAGGCAAGGCGGCTCGGCCGCATCCTCGCAGGATTGATGCCCGAGGAGGCCGAGGTGTGGGGCCTGCTCGCACTGATCGAGATACAGGCGTCGCGGCTGACGGCGCGGAGCGGGCCTGACGGTGCGTTCATCCCGCTCACCGAACAGAACAGGGCACGCTGGGACCAACTGCTCATCGCCAGCGGCCTCGCCGCATTTGCACGCGCCGAGGCGCTTGGCGGCGAAGGGCCGCATGTACTGCAGGCCGCGCTCGCCGCTTGCCATGCCCGCGCGCGCCGCGCGGCCGATACCGACTGGCCGCGCATCGCCGCGCTCTACGACCGGTTACGCGTCGTGACGCCCTCGCCCGTGGTCGACCTCAATCGCGCGATCGCCCACAGCATGGCGTTCGGGCCCGAAGCGGGGTTGCGGCTAATCGACGAGATCGCCGACGCCGCAGCGTTGCGCGATTACGCTCCCTTGCCGGCGGCGCGGGGGGATTTTCTGTTCCGGGCCGGCCGGCTGACCGAGGCGCGGCCGCAATTCGAAGCCGCCGCCGCGCTGACCCGCAACCTCGCCGAAAAAACCTTCCTGCTCGCACGAGCGGACGCGTGCGAACGCCCGCATTGAAACCTGTTTCCGCCCCGCCCCGCCGCATGCTAACCGCGCGGCCATCATGACTGCTTTCCAATCCACCCTGCTCCGCTTGCTCGACGAGCGCGGCTATATCCACCAGATGACCGACGCGGGCGCGCTCGATGCGCTGGCGGCCAAGCAGATCGTGCCCGGCTATGTCGGGTTCGACGCGACCGCGCCGTCGCTGCATGTCGGCAATCTGGTGTCGATCATGCTGCTGCGCCGGATGCAGCAGGCCGGGCACAAGCCGATCGTGCTGATGGGGGGCGGAACCAGCAAGGTCGGCGACCCAAGCTTCAAGGACGAGGCGCGCAAGCTGCTCGGCGAGGAAGTGATCCTGGGCAATATCGCCTCGATCCGGCGCATCTTCGAACGCTTCCTGACGTTCGGCGACGGCCCGACCGACGCGGTTTTGGTCAACAACGCAGACTGGCTCGACAAGCTCGAATATCTGCCGTTCCTACGCGACATCGGACAGTATTTTTCGGTCAACCGCATGCTCGGGTTCGACTCGGTCAAGCTGCGGCTCGACCGCGAACAATCTTTGTCGTTCCTCGAATTCAACTACATGATCCTGCAGGGCTATGATTTCCTCGAACTGTCGCGCCGTTTCGGCTGCCGGTTGCAGATGGGCGGATCGGACCAGTGGGGGAATATCGTCAACGGCGTCGACCTCGCGCGCCGCGCCGACCAGACCGAGGTGTTCGCGGTGACCACACCGCTGATCACCAATGCCGACGGGTCGAAGATGGGCAAGACCGTGTCGGGCGCGGTGTGGCTGCATGAGGACCAGTTGCCGCACCACGATTACTGGCAATTCTGGCGGAACACCGACGACCGCGACGTCGGCAACCGGCTGCGCATCTTCACCGACTTGCCGATCGACGAGATCGTTCGGCTGGAAGCGTTGCAAGGCGCCGAGATCAACCAGGCCAAGATCGTGCTGGCGAACGCGGCGACCGCTATGTGCAGGGGCCAGGACGCCGCCACGCTCGCCGCGGATACCGCGCGCAAGACCTTCGAGGAAGGCGCGGGTGGTGGTGCGCTACCGACCTTCGCGGTGCGCCAGGCGATCAACATCGTCGATGCGCTGATCGGGCTGGGCTTCTGTGCGTCGAAGGGCGAGGCGCGAAGGTTGATCGCCGGCGGTGGCGCGCGCGTGGACGGCGAGAAGGTGGCGAACGAATTGCTGACCATCACGATGGCTGGGCATCCGATCCGCGTGTCGGCGGGCAAGAAGCATCATGGGCTGCTCACGCCCACCTGAATATCCTCAACGCGCGTTAAATATGTTCCTTTTCAGGGTCTTCACACGCTCGCCGTAGCGTGATGCCTGAACAGGGAAACACCATCGATGGCCGCAGCCGCAATGGCCTTTACCGAAAAGCGCGATATGCCGCGCGACGAGGTCGATTACCGCGCGCGTGCCTATGGCGGCGACGCGCAGCCGGTCGGGCTGCAGGTCGTCAACATGTCGGCGCAGGGCCTGATGGCGCGAGTCGTGGGCGACCGCCCGGTCGGCGAGCGGCTGAAGATCAACTTGCCGGTGGTCGGCGTCATCACCGCCGAGGTGCGCTGGTCGCTGGGCGGGCGGATCGGTTGCGAGCTCGACCGGCCGATCGGCATGGCGGATTATTACGAATTGCTCGCGGCGTTGCTGAAGGGCCGCTAACCCGACCGTAGCAGCGCGACCCCGGCGTCGCGCTCGAACAGATAGAGCGCCGTCCGCGCCGCCGTCCCACGCGGCCCGTTGAGCCCGCCGTCGCGGTCGATCAGCAGCCGGGCGTCGTCGTGCGCCGCTTGCTGAAGCGAAGCGAAATGCTCCGGGCTCGCCAGGCGGTAACCCTGATCGCCGGATTGGCGCGTACCAAGCATCTCGCCAGCCTTGCGCAATTCAAGGTCGCGTTCGGCGATATAGAAGCCGTCGTTGGAATCACGGATCGTGAGGAGTCGTTCGCGCGATGTTTCCGTGAGCTCTGCGCCGCGGATCAACAGGCAAATCGACCGCCCGCTCCCCCGCCCCACCCGCCCGCGTACTTGATGCAACTGGGCCAGCCCGAAGCGGTCGGCGTGCTCGATGACGATCAAGGTGGCATTGGGCACATCGACCCCGACCTCGATCACCGTGGTGGCGACCAGCACGCTGACCTTGCCGGCGGCGAACGCGCTCATCACCGCGTCCTTTTCGGCGGGTTTCATCCGGCCGTGGACCAGCCCTACCCGATCCCCGAACCGCGATTGCAGCGCCGCGGCGCGCGCTTCGGCGGCGGCGAGATCGGATTTCTCCGACTCCTCGACCAGCGGGCACACCCAGTATGCCTGCCCTCCGCCATCGATATGCCGCCCCAGCGCCTCGACGACTTCGCCCAGCCGATCCTCGGACACCACCCGCGTTTCGATCGGCTGACGGCCCGGGGGCATCTCGTCCAACCGGCTGACATCCATCTCGCCATATTGCGCCAAGGTCAGCGTGCGCGGGATCGGCGTCGCGGTCATCGCCAGCAGATGCGGCGCATTGCCCTTGCCCTGGAGCAGCAGCCGCTGCGCGACCCCGAAGCGGTGCTGCTCGTCCACGACCGCCAATCCGAGCCGCTTATAAGCCACCGCCTCCTGGAATATCGCGTGGGTGCCGATCAATATGTCGATCGACCCATCGGCCAGCCCCATCAAGGTCGATTCGCGCACCCTGCCCTTGTCGCGCCCGGTCAGCACCGCGACATTGACCGGCAGCCCGGCGAGCATCCGCTGCAGCGTGTCGTAATGCTGGCGCGCAAGGATTTCCGTCGGCGCGAGGAACGCGCCTTGCGCCCCGGCCTCCACCGCCATCAGCAGCGCCATCGTCGCGACCAACGTCTTCCCCGACCCGACATCGCCCTGGAGCAGCCGCAGCATTGGCGACGATTGCGCGATGTCGCCCTCGATTTCGCGGATGGTCCGCGCTTGCGCGTTGGTCGCCTCGTACGGCAGCTTGAGCATGTCGCGCAGCCGCCCATCGCCCGCCAGCGCCCTGCCCCGCCGCGCTCGCGACGACGCGCGCACCAGCATGAAGGCGAGCTGATTGGCGAACAGCTCGTCATAGGCGAGTCGCTCGCGCGCCTTGGCATCCGCCGGGTCGGCATGCGCGCGCGCCAGCGCCTCACGCCAGCCAGGCCATTGGTGCTGCGCCTTCAGCCCCGGCTCGATCCATTCGGGGAGATCGGGCGCGCGCTCGACCGCCTCATGCGCGAATTGCCCCAGCCGTCGCGAGGTGATCCCCTCCGACAACGGATAGATCGCCTCGCGCTCGCGAAATCCCTCGTCGCCATCGCCGAGGTCGGGATGGATGATCTGCAACTCCTGGCCGTACATTTCGAGCTTGCCCGACACCCGCTTCGGCTCGTTCAGCAGGAGCAGCTTGCGCACCCAGCCAGACGACCCGCCAAAATAGATCAGACTGACGTAATTGCCCTTCGCGTCGATCGCATGGACTCGCGTCGGTCCGCGCTGGCTGGCGCTCGACTTATACTCGACCGGGGTCAGCGTGATCGCGATCGTCCGCCCGGCATCGACCATATCGAGCTCGTCGCGCGGCACGCGGTCGATGAACCCGCTCGGCAAATGGAACGCGACATCGATCACGCGGTGCAGCCCGAGCTTGTCGAGCGGCTTGGCGAGCCCGGGCCCGACGCCTTTCAATGCCGTTACTTCGGCGAACAATGGCTTGAGGATATCGGGCCGCATGACTATCTGCAGTCTCCTACCCCCAGCCGACGTGCGCCGCCAGCGCCCGCCGGCCAATCGTCTTTTGAAAAAGATGGACCTCGAAACACGCCTGAAACGCCTGCGCTTCCGCGCCTGGCATCGCGGCACCAAGGAAGCCGATCTGCTGATCGGCGGCTTCTTCGACGCGGCCGGCTCGGGCTGGAGCGAGGCGGAGATGGATCTGTTCGAGGAACTGCTCGAGGAACAGGATGTCGACATCATGGCCTGGGCGATCGGCACCGATATATGCCCGGCCCGTTTCGAAGGCCCGATCCTGGAGGCAATGCGCGTGCTGAACTACGTGCC
>NZ_JAQGKZ010000143.1 GCF_028289855.1 Sphingomonas bacterium
GGTCGGAGATGTACGTCCACAGCGCCCGGACCTCGCTGGCGGACTTGCCGTTGGGGTCGACCTCCATGACCGTGCGCCCGTCGATCATCGACGCGGCATAGTCGGTGCGCTGATGCAGCGTCACCGGCGCGACCGTGCCGTGCTGCGACAGCGCGACCGCGGCTTCGGATGTGATCTTGGCTTTCGGGGTGGCGCCGTTGACCACAAAGATCAAAGGCTTGCCGGCGCGTTCGCACAAATCGACCGTGGCACCGACGGCGCGAAGATCGTGCGGGCTGGGGCGGGTCGGGATGACGATCAGCTCGGCGACCTGGATCACGCTCTGGATCGCCATGGTGATGGCCGGCGGCGTGTCGATCACCGCCATCTTGAAGCCCTGCTGACGCAACACTTCGAGGTCGGCGGCGAGCCGTGCGACCGTGGTCTGGGCGAACGCCGGATATTCGTCCGATCGCTCGTTCCACCAGTCGGACAGCGACCCTTGCGGGTCGATATCGATCAGCACGACAGGGCCGGCGCCGGCGAGCTGTGCCTGCACCGCAAGATGCCCCGACAGCGTCGTCTTGCCCGAACCGCCCTTCTGCGATGCCATCGCGAGAACGCGCATTGATCCTGTAACTCCCCGCTATTCGATAGGCGGGGTGCCATGCCGGGACCTAAGAACAGGTTAACGGCGTGATATTCAGTAGGTGGGTCGAACAACGATTTCTTTGCCATTCCGGCGATACGGAGCGATACACCCCACAGGATGTAGCTGGGCGGGATGAGTAACATGCGAACGCTGATCGGCGCTGCGGCGCTTTCCCTTATCTTTATTGCTGGTGTGCCGGCGCTGGCCGACACCAAGGCCGGGGTCGATGCGTGGAACAAGGGCGACTATGCCACCGCCGTCGCCGAATGGCGCAAGGCGGCGATCGCCGGCGACGCCGACGCGCAGTTCAATCTGGCGCAGGCCTATAAATTGGGTCGCGGCGTGCCGGTCGATCTGCCGATGGCGGAAAGCTGGTACCGCAAGGCGGCGCTGCAGGGGCATCCGCAGGCTGAGGACAATTACGGTCTCGCACTGTTCCAGGACGGCAAGCGCGACCTGGCGGTGCCGTGGCTCGAGAAAGCCGTCGCGCGCGGCGAACCCCGCGCGCAGCTCGTACTCGGCACGATGCTGTTCAACGGCGACGGCGTGCCGCGCGACTGGGTGCGCGCGTATGCGCTGCTCCAGCGATCGTCGCAGGCGGGCTTGCCGCAAGGGTCGCAGACGCTCGCCGAGATGGACAAGTACATCCCCGACAACCAGCGCCAGGCCGGCATCGCGCTCGCGCGGCAATATGAGGCGCAGGCGGGACGGCCGAATTATCCGACCGAGGTCGCCGGCGGCAGCGGCGTGCCGCCGCGTCCCGGCATCGCGACGATCGACGTGCCGCCGAGCAGCCCCGGCGCGACTTATCCGGCGCCGGGCGGCAAGCCGCCCAAGGGCAAGCCCCCGGTAGCGATGGTCGCGCCGCCGCCCACCAGATATGTCCCGCGCCCGATCGCCGCGCCGCCGTCTCCGCCGCAGCCCGCACCGCCCAGGGTCGCTGCGCAGCCCAAGCCCGTCCCGGTCGCGACCGGCGGCGGCTGGCGCATCCAACTCGGCGCATTCGGCGACCCCAACAACGCGCGCAAGTTATGGAGCCAGGTGGGCGGGCGCTTTCCGGGACGCCAGCCGATCTACGTCAAGGCCGGTGCGCTGACGCGATTGCTGGTTGGGCCTTATGCGTCGAAGGGCGAGGCAGCGGGAGCGTGCGGCGCGGTCAAGCCGTGCGTGCCGGTCGCGCCCTGATCGACCGATGAATCGCTGGTACACACGTGCGATCGTGCCGGTCGCGGACGTCCACCAGTCGGTCGTTTTCTATGCGCGGCTAGGGTTTGGCGAAGACTGGCGCCATCCCGAGGCTAGCCAGTTGCTCGTCGCGCAAGTCTCGCGTCAGGGATGTGAGTTATTGCTGTCGTGCCAATGGCCGACGCGGAAAGGCCACAGCCTGACCTTCATCTCGCTCGACGACGACGAGATCGATGCGGTGCGTGCCGAGTTTGAACGCAACGGGGTCGAGGTGAGGGATGGCCATTGGGGATATCGCCTGATGATCGTCGAGGACCCGGACGGCAATCAGTTGCTCTTTCCGTATTCACAGGCGCGGAGTTAGCCCTCGGCCCACTCCCGCCGCGCATAACCCTGCGCGAACAGCAGCGCCGTCAGATCGCCCTGATCGATCCGCGCGCCCGCAGCGTCGGCGACGACCGGCTTGGCATGGTACGCGACCCCCAGCCCAGCTTGCGTGATCATCGCGAGGTCGTTGGCGCCGTCGCCGACCGCTAGCGTTTCCGCGCGTGCCAACCCCAGTTCGAGAACCGACTCCGACAGCGTCGCGAGCTTGGTCGCGGCATCGACGATTGGCTTGGCCACCGTGCCGGTCAGCTTACCGTCCGCTACCTCCAGCACGTTGGCGATCGCGCGGTCGAAGCCGATCTCGCGCGCGACCGGCTCGGCGAAACGGGTGAAACCGCCCGACACGAGGATCGCGGTCGCGCCGTGGGCGCGCATCGTGCGGATAAGCGCCTTGGCGCCGGGCATGATCCTGACCCGCTCGGCGAGGCAGCGGTCGATCACCGCCTCGTCCATCCCTTTCAACAACGCCACCCGCGCGTCGAGCGCCTGCCCGAAATCCATCTCGCCGCGCATCGCCGCTTCCGTTACCGCGGCGACCTCGGCCTTGATCCCGGCATAGTCGGCGAGCTCATCGATGCATTCGACGGTGATCATCGTCGAATCCATGTCGGCGACGATCAGCTTTTTGCGGCGATGCTCGACGGGCTGGGCGACGACGTCATAGCCCTGCCCCTCCAGCGCGGCGCGCGCGGCGCTGATATCACGACCGAATTGCAGGTCGCACGCCTCGCCCTCCTCGACCCAGATCTCGGCCACCGGCAGGCACCCCGCCGCGTCGAGCCGATCGCGCGCGGCGGACACCTCGCCCTGCGGCAGCGTGGCGGCTATCAGCGTCGCGATGAACAAGGACAACCTCCCGAAAGTGGCGCTCATCGCAGGGCCGACCGCGAGCGGCAAGTCCGCGCTCGCGCTGATGCTGGCGGAGAAGCACGGCGGGACGGTAATCAATGCGGACAGCGCGCAGGTCTATCGCGACTTGCGGATCGTCACCGCGCGGCCCTCCGCCGAGGAGGAGGCACGCGCACCGCACCGGCTGTTCGGGCATGTCGATCCCGCCGACACCGGCTATTCGGCGGCGCGCTGGGCGAGCGAGGCGCGCGACGCGATCGACGAGGCGGTCGAGACGGGCAGCTTGCCGATCCTGGTCGGGGGCACCGGGCTGTATCTGCGCACGTTGATCGACGGGATAGCGCCGGTGCCGGAGATCGACCCGGCGATCCGAGCCGAGGTGCGGGCGATGCCGGTCGCCAATACCTATGCCGCGCTCATCGGCGCCGACCCCGAGCAAGCCGACAAACTCAACCCAACCGACACCACCCGCGTCGCCCGCGCGCTCGAGGTCATCCGCTCGACCGGGCGCTCGATCGCCGACTGGCGGCGCGAGCGCGTCGGCGGGATCGGCGATCGGATCGATCTTCGCGCGCTGATCCTGCTCCCACCGCGCGACTGGCTCGCCGAGCGGATCGACCGGCGCTTCGCCGCGATGGTCGATGACGGCGCGATGGCCGAGGTCGCCGCGCTGACCGCGCGCGAGGACGTGCCGCTCGACGCCCCGATCCGCCGCGCGATCGGCTTGCCCGAACTCGCCGCCGCCGCTTTGGGTACGATTACGCTGGCCGATGCGATCGAGCGCGCGAGCCTCGCCACGCGCCAATACGCCAAGCGGCAGTATACGTGGTTCCGCAACCAACCGCCTGCGGACTGGACAAGAACGGCCGAGACAGATAATTTCACCAGACTTCATCAAATAGACATAAAATGATTCTAATGATGGTTGACGCGTAGTTTTCATACCTCTAGAGCGCCGCGACCGCATTTATGTTGCGTGTGCGAACAAAGGAGCCCTGTCGTGGCCGAGAAGAGTGGAGCCGATATCCTGATCGAGGCGCTGTGCGATCTCGGCGTGGAGGTCGTGTTCGGCTATCCCGGCGGCGCGGTGCTCCCGATCTACGACGCTTTGTTCAAGCAGAAGCGGATCCGCCACATTCTCGTCCGCCACGAGCAGGCCGCAACGCATGCCGCGGAGGGCTATGCCCGCTCGACCGGCAAGCCCGGCGTGGTGCTCGTCACCAGCGGCCCCGGCGCGACCAACGCGGTCACCGGGATCACCGATGCGCTGATGGATTCGATCCCGATGGTCGTCATCACCGGGCAGGTGCCGACCGCGCTGATCGGCACCGATGCCTTCCAGGAGGCCGACACCGTCGGCATCACGCGCCACTGCACCAAGCACAATTATCTGGTGAAGGACCCGGTGCGGCTCGGCGCGACGATCCATGAGGCGTTCCATATCGCTACCTCGGGCCGCCCGGGGCCGGTCGTCGTGGACATTCCGAAGGACGTGCAGGTCGCGACCGCCAAATACACAAAGCCCGGCCCGATCCAGCACAAGACCTATCGCCCGCAGGTCAAGGCCGACCCGGCGCTGATCGAGCAAGTCGTCGACATGCTCGCCGCGGCCGAGCGGCCGATCTTCTATACCGGCGGCGGGATCATCAATTCGGGGCCCGGCGCGTCGCAATTGCTGCGCGAGTTGGCCAAGATCACCGGTGCGCCGGTCACCTCGACCTTGATGGGGCTCGGCGCCTTCCCCGCTTCCGACGACCAATGGCTCGGCATGCTCGGGATGCACGGCACCTACGAAGCCAATTGGGCGATGAACCAGGCAGACCTGATCGTCGCGCTCGGCGCGCGGTTCGACGATCGCGTGACCGGACGGCTCGACGCCTTCGCGCCCAACGCGCGCAAGGTGCATGTCGATATCGACCGGTCGAGCATCAACAAGACGGTGCGGATCGACCTTGCGGTGGTGGCGGACGTCGGCCACGCGCTCGAGGACATGGTCCGCGTGTGGAAATCGCGCCAGCATCCCAGGCCCGACACCGCCGAATGGTGGCGCCGGATTCATGGCTGGCGCGCGGTCAAGTGCCTCGATTTCCCGGAGAGCGATCCCAAGGCGATCATGCCGCAACGCGCGGTCCGCGCACTGTGGGAGGCGACGCACAAGCAGTCGCCGATTATCACTACCGAAGTCGGCCAGCACCAGATGTGGGCCGCGCAGCATTTCGGGTTCGAAGCGCCGAACAAATGGCTGACGTCGGGCGGGCTCGGCACGATGGGCTACGGCTTGCCCGCGGCGATCGGCGCGCAGCTCGGCAACCCCAACGCGCTGGTCATCGACATCGCCGGCGAAGCATCAATCCAGATGAACATCCAGGAACTGGCGACCGCGACGCAATACCGTCTGCCGGTCAAGATATTCATCCTCAACAACGAATATATGGGCATGGTCCGCCAGTGGCAGGAACTGACCTACGAAAGCCGCTATTCGTCGAGCTACAGCGACGCGCTGCCCGATTTCGTCAAGCTGGCCGAGGCGTATGGCTGGAAAGGCATCCGCATCGACACGCGCGACCAGCTCGACGATGGTATCGCCGATATGCTGGCCTATGACGGCCCGGTGATGATCGATTGCCGCGTGTCACAACTGGCGAATTGCTTCCCGATGATTCCGTCGGGCGCTTCACACACCGAAATGATCCTCCAGGCCAACGAAGTCTCGGGCACGATGGACGACGAGGCGAAGGCGCTGGTGTGATGCGAATCAAGGAAGAAGCCACCGAACGCCACACGCTGGCGGTAATCGTCGACAACGAGCCGGGTATCCTGGCGCGGATCGCCGGGCTGTTCACCGCGCGCGGCTACAATATCGAGAGCCTGACGGTCAGCGAGATCACTGAGGACAAATCGGTCAGCCGCATCACCATCGTCACCTCCGCTTCCCCGCACGTGCTCGAGCAGATCGTCGCGCAGCTCGACCGGCTGGTGCCCGTCCACAAGGTCAGCGACCTCACCGCCGAGGGCGCGCATGTCGAGCGCGAGCTGGCGCTGGTCAAGGTGCGCGGGACCGGCGATCACCGGATCGAGGCGTTGCGGCTGGCCGACGTGTACCGTGCCCGCGTGGTCGATGCGACGACGTCGAGCTTCGTGTTCGAAGTGACCGGCGGGACCGAAAAGATCGACAAGTTCGTCGAGCTGATGCGCGAAGTCGGCCTGATCGAAGTCGCGCGGACGGGCATCGTCGCGATATCGCGGGGCAAGGAAGCGGCCTAAACGCAGTCACAATATAACCGTCACCCCGGCCTTGTGCCGAGGTCCACCGCGCCCCAAGCTCAAACGCTCGCGGCTCCGTGGATGCCGGGACAAGCCCGGCATGACGACAGCACTAAAGGGAGCCTATTATGCGTGTCTATTATGATCGCGACGCCGATCTGAACCTGATCACCGACAAGAAGATCGCGATCGTCGGCTATGGCTCGCAGGGCCATGCCCATGCCCAGAACCTCCGCGACAGCGGCGTCAAGGACGTCGCGATCGCGCTGCGCGAAGGATCGGCCACCGCGAAGAAGGCGCAAGACGCGGGCTTCAAGGTGCTGTCGAACAAGGATGCCGCAGCCTGGGCGGACATCGTGATGTTCCTAGCCCCCGACGAGCATCAGGCGGCGATCTATGCCGACGATTATCACGCCAACATGAAACAGGGCGCCGCGATCGCGTTTGCGCACGGACTCAACGTGCATTTCGGGCTGATCGAGCCCCGCGCCGATCTGGACGTCATCATGATCGCGCCCAAGGGGCCTGGCCACACCGTGCGGAGCGAGTACGTCAAGGGCGGCGGCGTGCCGTGCCTGATCGCGGTCGAGCGGGACGCCAGCGGCAATGCGCACGACGTCGCGCTGGCTTATGCGTCGGGCGTCGGCGGCGGGCGATCGGGGATCATTGAGACCAATTTCCGTGAGGAATGCGAAACCGATTTGTTCGGCGAACAAGCGGTGCTGTGCGGCGGCATCACCCACTTGATCCAGGCCGGATTCGAGACGCTCACCGAGGCCGGCTACGCCCCCGAAATGGCCTATTTCGAGTGCCTCCACGAGACCAAGCTGATCGTCGACCTGCTGTACGAAGGCGGCATCGCCAACATGCGCTATTCGATCAGCAACACAGCCGAGTACGGCGACATCGTCACCGGCCCGCGGATCATCACCGACGAAACCAAAGCCGAGATGAAGCGCGTGCTCGCCGACATCCAGTCGGGGCGGTTCGTCAAGAATTTCGTCCTCGACAACCGCGCGGGGCAACCCGAACTCAAGGCAAGCCGCAAGGCAGCCGCCGCGCACCCGATCGAAAAGGTCGGTGCCGAGCTGCGCGCGATGATGCCGTGGATCGGCGCGAACAAGCTGGTGGACAAGGAGCGCAACTAGCCACTCAAGGGCGAGGCGGTTAGAAACGGTCGCATAACAATCCGCAGGAGATGGATGATGCGCCGCTTAGCCCCCCTCGCCCTTTTGTCCGCTGTTATCGCCGTCCACGTCGTCGCGCAAATGACGATGCCGACCAAGGCGCCCGGCACGCCCAATCCCGCAGTGGTGACCAAGGGCACCTACAAGATCGATCCCGACCATACGCAGGTGGTCTTTACGGTAAATCGCCTGGGCTTCACCGAATATAGCGGGTTGTTCAACAGCCCGACCGGGACATTGGTGCTCGATCCCAAGGCGCCCGCATCGTCCAAGGTCGAGGTGTCGTTTCCAATCGCAAAGGTGCGGACCACATCGCCCGAACTCGATGCAGGCCTGCAGGCCGCCGATTTCTTCGATTCCGCGAAATTCCCCAATGCGACGTTCGTATCGACCAAGGTCGTCGCGGCGGGCAGCAACGCGACGATCACCGGCAATTTGACCATTCACGGGGTTACCCGGCTGGTGGTGCTCAAGGCGCGTTTCGTGGGCGCCGGGCGCGAATTCTGGGGCGACAAGAAGATCGCGTTCGGGTTCGCCGCGACGACAAGCATCAAGCGCAGCGAGTTCGGGCTGTCGAATAGCATCCCGCTGGTCTCCGACCGCGTCGACCTGACGATCAACGCCGGGTTCGAGGCACAGTGAGCGACGGCGAGGACGAGCGCGAGGGCAAGCCCGGCGTCGGTCGGGTCGAGGCGTTTTCCGACGGCGTTCTCGCGATCATCATCACGATCATGGTGCTCGAACTGAAGGCGCCGGAGGAACCGGGGCTCGACCATTTGTGGCGGATGTGGCCGATCTTTTCAGCCTACGCGCTCAGCTTCGCCTATGTCGGCATTTACTGGGTCAATCATCACCGGCTGTTCAGCCACGCCAAACGGGTCACCAATTCGCTGGTGTGGTTCAACCTATTCCTGCTGTTCGCGCTGTCGCTGATCCCATTCTCGACCGCGTACCTTGGCACCCAGCATTTCAGCCGCGACGCAACCTTGGTGTATCTGGCGACCATGCTGTTCCCGGCCTTGGCCTATACCCCTTTGCAGCATGTCATTCGCGCCACTGGCACCAAGTCCGAGATCGGGGAGACATACCATCGCCAGACGATGCGCAAGGGGATCGTGGCGACCGCAATCTACATCGTCGGCGTTCCGCTGACATTCGTCTCTCCGTGGCTGGGGATCGGCTGCGCAATGCTGGTGGCCATATTGTGGTTCCTGCCACACAGCCCGATCGACGATTGGTTCGGCGACTAGATACTGGACTTTGTTAACCATCGCGGGCTAACGCTATTCGCAAGATGACGATCGAGCTCCTTTCGCTGCTTCGACTTACGCGCCCTTAGGCGCGGTTCATCACTTGCGTGCCCGCGACGGCGCGCATCGCGCTTAAGGGCCTGACCCTACCCGCCGACCGAAGCGAGAAGAGCCATGCTGCGCGATCCATCGACCAAGTACCGCCCGTTTCCGACGATCGACCTGCCCGACCGGCAATGGCCGTCGCGGCGCATCACCAGGCCGCCGATCTGGCTGTCCACTGACATGCGCGACGGTAACCAGGCATTGATCGACCCGATGGACGCGGAGAAAAAGACCCGCTTCTTCGACCTGATCGTCAAGACCGGGATCAAGGAAGTCGAGGTCGGCTTCCCCGCATCAGGCGCGACCGATTTCGATTATATCCAGAACCTCGTCCGCTCGGGTCGCATCCCCGCCGACGTGACGCCGCAAGTGCTGACGCAATCGCGCCGCGACCTGATCGAGACGACGTTCGAGAGCTTGCGCGGCGCGCCCAGGGCGATCGTTCACCTCTACAACGCGGTGTCGCCGGCGTGGCGCAAGATCGTGTTCGGCATGTCGAAGGACGAAATCCGCCAGATCGCGATCGACGGCGCGAAAATCCTGCGCGACTGCGCCGCCGCCCAGCCCGACACCGACTGGCGGTTCGAATATTCGCCCGAGACCTTCTCCACCGCCGAGGTCGATTTCTCGGTCGAGGTGTGCGCGGCGGTGATGGACGTGCTCCAGCCGACGCCAGACAAGCCGATCGTCTTCAACCTGCCCGCTACCGTCGAATGCGCGACGCCCAACGTCTATGCCGACCAGATCGAGCTGTTCGGGCGAATGATCCCCAATCGCGACGCGGTCATTATCAGCCTGCACACGCACAACGACCGCGGCACCGGGGTCGCGGCGGCGGAACTGGGGCTGATGGCGGGCGCGGACCGGGTCGAGGGCTGCCTGCTCGGTAACGGCGAGCGCACCGGCAATTGCGACCTCGTGACGGTCGCGCTCAACATGTATACGCAGGGCGTCGATCCGGGGCTCGACCTGTCGGACATCGACGGGCTGATCAAGACGGTCGAATATTGCACCAGCCTGCCGGTCCATCCGCGCCACGCCTATGCCGGCGAGTTGGTCTACACTTCGTTCTCGGGGTCGCATCAAGACGCGATCAAGAAGGGTTTCACTGCGCGCGAGCGGCAGAACGACGATTTCTGGGAAATCCCGTACCTCCCGATCGACCCCGCCGATCTCGGCCGCAGCTACGAAGCGGTGATCCGGGTCAATTCGCAGTCGGGCAAGGGCGGCGTCGCCTGGGTGCTCGAACAGGACAAGGGGTTGCGCCTGCCCAAGCGGCTCCAGGCTGATTTCTCACGCCACGTCCAAGGGCTGGCCGACGCAGCTGCCCGCGAGCTCAATGCCGACGACATCTGGCGGCTATTCGAACGCACCTATCTGGCGGGCGACTGGGACCGGATGACGCTGCAAGCCTATGACGAAACGCGCGCGCTCAACGGCGACCGCATCTTCGCCGGGAGCATCGCGGAGGGCGGCGCGGTCAAATCGGCCAGCGGGCGCGGCAACGGGCTGATTTCGAGCGTACTCGCGGGCATCCGCGAGGGATTCGGGATCGAGCTTGAGGTGGTCGATTATGTCGAGCACGCGATCGGCCACGGCACCGACGTCCAGGCCGCCGCCTATGTCGAATGCCGAACAGCCGGCGGTAGCACGGTGTGGGGGGTCGGCATCGACGAAGACGTCGCCACTGCGAGCGTGCGGGCGGTGCTATCGGCGGCAAACCGAGCGGACTGAGCCGCGCCGGATGCCGTAGAGGCGGACTGTCTGGAAACGACGATTTACTGCCGTCAATTAGGACACGAACCATAGGCCCGGCAATTGACATGAAACCATGCCTTAGATACGCCGAGAGCGGTTGATACGACCTGCTGCTTGCGCCCTCTGGGTACGGTGAACGTATCGCGGCCTTTTAGAGCCCCTTTGCCCGAACGAACGGGTCAGCAACGCAAGCTCCTGACACCCTCAAATTCGTTCAAGCAAGGGACAAAGTCATGCGCGACTTTCGCGACGCCAAAGCCATGGCGAATACAATCCGTGCAACCCTCGCCGACGAAGGCATCAAAATCACCGTCAGTCAAAGCCTTGAACTAACTGCGAAGGCGTTCGGCTTGGCGGACTGGAATACGATGTCCGCAGCGATTAACACGGGCGCCGACACCCCACGACAACATCCTATCGCCACGCCATTCGTACCCGCTGAAAGCACTTCAGCTACCGAACGCGTCGGCTTCTCGGCCAACCTCGAAACGACATTAAATCGAGCCCTTGCCGACGCTAAACACCGAAACCACGAGCGGATGACGCTGGAGCATTTGCTTCTTGCGCTCATCGACGACAGCGATGCTTCGGCCGTGTTAAAGGGCTGCCAAGTTGACCTCGAGATCCTGAAGAAGGCGCTGTCCGAATACCTCGACAAGGAGCCAAAGCTTGAGGCGGGTTCTGAACCAGGGCCAAGCTATGGCTTCCAACGCGTGATCCAGCGGGCGGTGATGCATGTTGGGTTTTCAGGGCGCCAATCGGTGACGGCCGCCAATGCTCTTGTGGCCCTATTCTCGGAGCAAGAAAGTCAAGCCGTACGCCTGCTCAATGAGCAGGCGATGACCCGGTCCGATGCAGTGAATTTCATCGCTCACGGCGCGGTCAAGGGCAGTGGAGACGCCGCCGCATAGGCGTTTGATCCGGCATCCATCTGTCCGCGAGCGCTCGCTCGCGGACAGATGGATGCCGGATTGATTGCAGAGTGAGGAACGATGCCGCTGGTAACGTTGGATTTTCGGAGTCATCGTCCCGACCGGCTCTTTCTCATTGTCGGTTCGACTCACCGCTTTCCCCGTCGATGGAGAACAGCCATGGTCACTGCGAACATTGGGAACATTCGCCGGCCAGCCACCGCCGGCGAACACGCCGATAGCGTCAACCTAGTGTCAACTTAGCCGACTCAGGCCGGCATCTTCAGCCGCGGGCGCCCCATGAAATCGCGCTTGCCCAGCTTCACGCCCTTCCAGCGCAGGATGTCGTACGCCGTCGTCGCGTGAAAATAGAAATTGGGCTGCGAGAAGGAGAGGAGAAACTCCTCCGCGGTGAACGGCATGCGGAACTCGCCCATCTCGAACCGCATGTCGTGCCCGACGAAACCGTTGACCTCGTCGGGTGTCAGCGCCTCGACCTCGGCCAGCGCGCTTTTGACCGCGGCGCGAAGCCCTTCGAACGTCGTCGGCCACGGGCTCATGTCGGGCGAGAACACGCCAGCCCGCACACCCTCGATCGCGCCGATCGAATGTGCCGCGCAGGATTTCACCTGATATCCGAACGGCAGCATGTCGTCCGCCAGCTTGGCCGCGAGCAGGTCGCCGGGGTCGGTGCCGGTGTCGGCGCAATGCGCCTCGGCCTTGTCGAGCAACCCTGCGACCGCGCCGAGGATCTGCACGTAATTCGGCACGATCGCCGCGTAGAGCGATAGGGTCATGTTTCTCTCCTTGATGTCAGTCGATGAAAGACCATCGTGCCGGGCGTCATTGGGCGCTTATCGGGGGATGTATTGTTCCACACCGCCGGAAAGCTGCCGATGCGCAGGTCGTCGCCCGCCACCCAGGCGCGCTCGTAAAGCTGCACGCCGACCGCCGGGAAGGTGAAAGGCGCGCAGTACCGCCCCTCGACACCTCGCGGGACGCCGATCTGCCAGCCGCCGCCCATCCCGCATCCCGACGTGTCGTTGGCATTGTAGGTCGTCACCACGTCGGGCGCGTCCGCGGTCATCGTCACCGCCAGCACGACGTGATCGAAATCGATCGCACCATCGGCGGCGATTGCGGTGCGGACGATCTCGCCGCGATAGGCGGTGCCGACGGTTGCAGTGTCGCACGTGTTGTGCGCGTATATCTGCGTGGTCGCGGTCAGCGCCCTGCCCTTCACCTCCAGCCGCGTGATGAAACCGTGGCGACCGTTCTTGCCGATCGGTCGGCAATCGGTCTTCCACACGCCTTCGAGCGGCGATGGCGGCAAGCGTTTCGCGGCCAGCGGCGTCGCGCCGATAGGTAGCCCCAGCACGAGTAAGGCAGCGATCGTTCGCTTCATCCTCACCCTTCCCTCACCCGGGTAATTTCACAGCCGATCTGCGCATCCGGATAGATGTCGGGCTTGGTCGAACTGACCGTGACTTGCACCACACGGCGGTCGGCGAGGCACAGCGCGGCGACGCGCTCGCACAACACCTCCTGCAGCATGATGTGCTCGCCCGCTGCGATCGCGTGAATGCCTTCGCGCACATGGTCGTAATCGACCACCGCGTCGATCCGATCTTCGGGCGGTGCGGGATAGCGGCACGTCATCGCGACCGAGACGAGCACGCGTTGCGGCGCGGCGAGTTCCCCGGGATGGATGCCGAGGCCGATCATCACTTCGAGCGAGTCGAGCCGGATCGTGTAGGCCGCGTCACCCATCGCGGCGGCCGGGGGTCGAGAACATTACGTCGCCGTCGCGTTTGAGGAAGCGCTGGCCGTTATCGACGAACAGATTGTGGCCGGTGATCGCCGGGGCGGTCAGCAGATACTCGACGGCACGGGCAATCTCATCGACCGGCACCGGCCGGCGCAGCACGTTCTCGCTCGCCACCGCGGTGAACTCCGCATCGCTCTGATCCCCGCTCGGCAGCGTCAGGCCGGGCGACACCGCATTGACGCGGACGCGCGGCGCCAGCGCATGGGCGAGCATCGTCGTCGCGCCTTCGAGCGCTATCTTGGTGCACGTGTAGCTGAAGAAATCCGGGTTGAGGTTGGCGACTTTCTGATCGAGCAAATTGACCACCGCGCCGTCGCTCAGCCCCTCCTGCTTCGCCAGTTCGCACGCGAGGGCGACCGGCGCCGACAAGTTGATGCTCGTCAGCCGCGACAGCAACGCCGGATCGAACTCCGGCGGCCGGTCGAATTCGAACACCGACGCGCAATTGACCAGCCCGTCGATCGGCCCATTCATAGCGTTGCGCGCGGCGCTGAAGATCGCCGCAGCCGAGTCCAGATCGGCAAGATCGCCCGTCACCGTCGCGACGTGTTCACCCGACAAATCGAGTTCCTCCGCCAGCGCCGCCGCATCGTCGTCGTGCTGATGATGGTGATGGATCACCACGCGGTGCCCCGCCCTCGCTAGCGCGCGCACGATCGCCGCACCGATCCGACGCGATCCACCCGTGACGAGGACGGTACGCGTCACGCCTTGCCCTGCATGTCCATCAGCGCCAGCACCTCGCGGCGGCTGCGTTCGTCGTCGCGGAACACGCCCATCATGCGGCTGGTGACCATGCCGACGCCTGGCGTGCGCACGCCGCGCGCGGTCATGCAGGCGTGCGTCGCCTCGATCACCACTGCGACACCCTGAGGCTTCAAATTGTCCCAAATACAATCGGCGACTTCGGCGGTCAGCCGTTCCTGCACTTGCAGCCGTCGCGCAAACCCGTGCAGCACCCGCGCCAGCTTCGAGATGCCGACGACATGGTTCTTGGGCAGGTACGCGATGTGCGCGCGGCCGATGATCGGCGCCATGTGGTGCTCGCAATGCGACTGGAACGGAATGTCCTTGAGCAGCACGATGTCGTCATACCCGCCGACTTCCTCGAACACGCGCGCCAGATGCCGCGCGGGATCGTCGCCATAGCCGGCGCAATATTCCTTCCAGGCGCGCGCGACGCGCAGGGGCGTATCGCGCAGCCCTTCGCGCTCCGGCTGGTCGCCGGCCCAGCGAATCAAGGTTTTGACCGCTGCCGCCACGTCGTCGGGGACCGGAATCTTCGGCGAGGAGGCGACCAGATCGCCGTCGTTCAAATCGTCTTCGTGTTCGCTCATTTCGGTCCGTTCATGCCTTTGCCAGTTTGACGCTACGACAGAGGCCGCGCGGTCGTCGTCGGTCACCGGCTTCCGACTGTTTCCTTTGTGCAACAGGCGCCGAAAGCCGCAACTTTTAGAGCCTCTAGCTTATTGACGACGCAAGTTTAAGCCTCCTAGATTTGGAATGTTGGGTATGAAAAATCGCGCCATCCGGCACAAGACCGGGGCGTCTGCATGAGGGGATGTTTTGCTATGAAGAAATTCGAGCTTCTCGCCGCGTCTGCAATTGCCTTGCTGTCGGCGACGCCGGCCTTCGCACAGACCACGCCGCCACAGGATCAGGCGGCCACAACCAGCAGCCCTGCGCCGCAAGCGAACGATGACAGCCAGATCGGCGACATCGTCATCACCGCGCAGCGTCAGTCGGAAAGCCTGCAGACCGTCCCAATCGCGGTGTCGGCATTCAGCGCCGAGGCGCTCAAAGAGCAGCAGATCAATACCACCAGCGACCTTCAGCTGACGCTGCCGAACATCACCTTCACCAAGAGCAACTTCACCTCGTCGTCGTCGTTCAACATTCGCGGCATCGGCGACTTGTGCGTCGGTGTCACGTGCGACGCGGCGACCGCGATCCACGTCAACGACGTGCCGGTGATCGCGTCGCCGATCTTCCAGAACGAATATTTCGACATGGAGCGCGTCGAAGTGCTGCGCGGGCCGCAGGGCACGCTGTTCGGCCGCAACGCGACCGGCGGCGTGATCAACTTCATCACTGCGAAGCCCGACCTTTCGGGGATCGGTGCGTCCGGCGACATCGAATACGGCAATTACGACAGCTTCCGCATCAAGGGCATGATCAACATTCCCATTGGCGACATATTCGGCGTGCGCGTAGCAGGTTATTACCTGAAGCGTGACGGCTTCACCCGGAACCTCTTCACCAACACCAACATCGACGGACGCGACCAATACGACATCCGCGCGTCGATCCGGTTCCAGCCGACCGCGAACACCACGCTCGACATCGTCGGCCATTATTTCAAGGAAAACGACGACCGCTCGCGCATCCAGAAACAGTTGTGCCACCGTGACCCGACCGGCGTGCTCGGCTGCCTTCCCGATCGCCTGGGCACCGACACACTCAACGGCAATGCCAGCTTCGCGGCGACTTTGACCTCGACCGAGTTCCTGCGGATCGCCTTCGCCGGCACGCCGCTCGCGGCGGTCGGCCCGACCTTCGCGCTGGGCAGCGTGTACGGCCCCGACACCTATTCCGGCTTCGTCAACCCGAGCGACGTGCGCACGGTCAACATCGACTCGCTGCCGCGGTTCAAGACCAATGAAAAACAGGTGCTGGTCAACCTGGTCCAGGATTTCGGCAACATCACGCTGAAGCTCGACGGTGGCTATACCGAGGGATCGACCGACTCCACGGTCGATTACAACCTGGCCATCGAAAACGCCTACGCCACCAACGCCGGCCTCAACACCTTCAATGCCGTTGCCGGCAGCGGCGCGCTCGGTGCCGGCTTCCTGGCCGCGCGCAACGCTTTGTTGCCGAGCGGCAGCACGAGCAACGTCTGCATGTCGACTGCGGAGCCGACCGGAACCGGCGTGTTCGGCGGTCATTTCGTGTGCGGGCCGCGCAGCCTCGACTTCGACCGCTCGACCGGTTCGGCGAGCCAATATTACGGCGAAGGCATCCTGAGCAGCAAGTTCGACGGCAAGTTCAACTTCCTGCTCGGGGCTGGCTATCTGCGGTATCACCTCACCGAGAACAGCTATTACGTCAATTCGTTCGCGCTCGACTATGCGTCGGTGCTGTTCGGCGGCGGCTCCGGCTATTCGGCGACGCCGTTCTACCGGAACAACACCGACGACTATCTGCTGAAATCGTATGGCATTTTCGGCGAAGCCTATGTCAACTTCACCAATCGGGTGAAGCTGACGCTCGGCGCGCGCTACAACCATGATGACAAGCATGTTGAGGCGCGGACCACGCTGTTGACCGGGGTGGTCGTCCCGTTCAACACGACCAACGTCTACACCTCGCCGGCCTTCGCCAATTTCGACGCCGACCCGACGCGCACCGGGATCCAGCCGCTCGCGATCAACGACGTGTCGTTCAGCCGGCTGACCGGCCGCGCGGTGCTCGACTGGCAGATTACTGACCGCAACCTGGTCTACGCATCCTATTCGCGCGGTTACAAATCGGGCGGCATCAACCCGCCGCTGACCCCGGTGTTCGCGGTGCCGGTCGGGTTCAATCCCGAAAGCGTCAACGCCTTCGAAATCGGATCGAAGAACACCTTCCTCGACGGTACGCTGCGCCTCAACCTGACGGCTTTTTATTATCAGTACAAACAGTTGCAGCTGAGCCGCATCGTCGCGCGCACGTCCGTCAACGACAATGTCGATGCCGACATTTACGGCCTTGAAGCGGAAGCGATCATCAAGCCGACGCGCGATCTGCTGTTCAACCTCAACGCCAGCTATCTCCATACCAAGGTGACCACCGACAAGTTCCTGGCGAACACGCAGGATCCATCAGGCGGCCGCGCCGATGCGGT
Organism: Sphingomonas bacterium; assembly: GCF_028289855.1. Lineage (GTDB taxonomy): Bacteria > Pseudomonadota > Alphaproteobacteria > Sphingomonadales > Sphingomonadaceae > Sphingomonas. The sequence continues at coordinate 17,245 of NZ_JAQGKZ010000143.1, forward strand.
GATCATCAAGGATCTGCAATTCGGCAACAATTGCGCGGTCGTCTCCAACGCCGGGGTGGCGGCGCAGTCGAACGGCTTCGTCACCGCGGTCAATGCCGGGCTCGGGCTGCAGGGACCCACGGCCATTCCGGGCACCAATACGACCGGCGCTTTCAGCCTGTGCTCGGTGCTGACCGCGAATGCGACCGCGGCATCGGGCGTCTCGGTGCTGCCCGAGGGCGTGAAGACCAATATTCGCGGCAACGAACTGCCGCAGTCGCCGCACTACAAATTCTCGGCCGGGGTCCAATACACCGCGGAGTTCGGCGACTGGAGCCTCGTCCCGCGGGTCGACCTGACCTATACCGGCGGCTATTACGGCAGCATCTTCAACAAGAACATCAACCGCATCCAGGGCTATGAAGTGATCAACGCCCAGATCCAGCTGAACGGGCCGAAGGATCGCTTCTACCTCCGCGCCTTCGTCCAGAATCTGACCGATAACAGCGCCATTACCGGCCTGTACGTCACCGATCAGTCGTCGGGCCTGTTCACCAACGCGTTCACGCTCGAACCGCGCCGCTATGGCATCGCGGCCGGGTTCAAGTTCTGACTGACGCCTTGGGGGCCGAGCAAGGCGGTCCCGGCACCTCGAAATCGAAAAAAGGCCCCGGAAATTTCTCCGGGGTCTTTTTTCTTGGCTACCGTGACCTGAAAGCCATGACGCTACGGAAAAGGCGGCATCCGGCGCCTTGACAGTGTGTCTTGCGCCGCATCGTGCGACCCACACCGCCCGAAAACGGGTCGGTGCGAAGGGGACGGCCATTGACGGCGCAACTTCAAGCCTCCTAGGCATTGCCCACTAAGGTTGGAAACCACGCCAAACGGCACAAGACCGGTGGCACTTGCAGAGGGGATGTTACCCGTGAAGAAATTCGAGCTTCTCGCCGCGTCGGCCATCGCGCTGATCGCCACCGTTCCGGCCGCCGCGCAAACCGCGCCGGCACCCGCACCCGCCGCCGCCCCGCAGGGTGCGCAGGACGACAATACCTCGTCCGACAACGACATCGTCATCACCGCGACCAAGCGCGCGCAGACGTTGCAGGACACGCCGATCTCGGTCGCGGTCGCCACCGCCGCACAGATCGAGCGTTCGCAAGTCCGTGACCTGATCGACCTGCAGACGCTGGTCCCGTCGCTCAAGGTCGGCCAGTTGCAAAGCTCGGCCAACACCAACTTCATCATCCGCGGCTTCGGCAACGGCGCCAACAATATCGGCATCGAACCGTCGGTCGCGGTATTCATCGACGGCGTGTACCGGTCGCGCTCGTCCGCGCAGATCGGCGATCTGCCCAACATCCAGCGCGTCGAAGTACTGCGCGGACCGCAATCGACCCTGTTCGGCAAGAACGCATCGGCCGGCGTCATCAGCATCGTCACCGAAGTGCCGAAGTTCGAATTCGGCGGCAGCGCCGAGGCGAGCTACGGCAATTACAACGCGGTCGTGCTGAAGGCCGACATCACCGGCCCGATCACGAAGACGGTCGCGTTCAGCCTGGCCGGCAATTACAACAAGCGCGACGGCTACGCGAATTACGTCAACCTCGGCATCAAGGGCAACAACCGCAACCGCTACGGCGTGCGTGCGCAATTGCTGTTCGAGCCGAGCTCGGACTTCAAGATCCGGCTGATCGGCGATTATGATCGGATCGACGAAATTTGCTGCACGGTGGCCAATCTGTTCGCCGGCCCGACCGCCGCCGCAATCAAGGCACCGCCGATCAACGGCCAGATCAACTCGAACCAGCGTTTTTCATACAATAGCTACGCGAATTTCCCGTCGGTCACGAAAATCGACAATTACGGCTTCTCGGGCCAGATCGACTATGCCGTGACCAACCAGCTCGCGCTGACCAGCATCAGTTCGTATCGCCGGGTCAAGACCTACACCAACGCTGATTCGGACTTCACCAGCGCCGACCTGATCGGCTCGAACCAGCTGACTACGAAGGTCGATACCTACACGCAGGAACTGCGGCTGGCCTCGAGCTTCGACGGGCCGTTCAACTTCCTGATCGGTGGCTTCTATTTCAAGGAAGACATCCAGAGCGACGGATCGCTGACGTTCGGCAACAATTTCAAGGCCTATGCCAACGCGCTGAGCGGCGGCGCCTATAGTGGCAATGAAACGCTGATCCGCGCGCTGGCCGGTCTGCCCGCATCGACCCCGGCGACCGCATTCGGTGCGGCGGGCCAGGGTCGCTTCGAGCATTATAAATATGCCGACAATGCCTATTCGATCTTCGGCCAGGTCGATCTTGAGCCGGTCAAGGGCCTGACATTCACCGCCGGGTTCAACTACACCAACGATCGCAAGGCGGTGCGGACCAACGACAGCACCACCGACGTCTTCTCAGGCATCGACCTTGTTCAGGTCGGCTACAACTACGCGGTCACCCCCGTGGCGTTCGGCGGTTTGGGGCTGCCCGACGCCAATGCCCGCGCTTTCGCGGGCAGCGCGAGCAACCCGTTCCTGGGGCTACGCCCGCTGCAGTTCCTGCCGCCGTTCCTCAACTATCCCAACGCGGTCGAAAACGGCAAAACGCACGACGACAATCTATCGTACACCTTGCGCGTTGCTTACAAGTTCAACCGCAACATCAACGCTTATGCGAGCTACGCGACGGGCTTCAAGGCGTCGTCGTTCAACCTGTCGTTCGACAGCCGCCCCTTCGCTAGTACGTTCATCCCGGGGTCGCCGTTCCAGTCGCCGGCGCCGGCCGCATCGCCGATTCGCACTGCTGGATTGGCGGTGAACAATTTGACCGCCGGCACGCGCTATGCGGGACCGGAAAAGGCGCAAGTCTATGAAGTCGGCCTGAAGGGCAATTTCGAAGGCTTCGGGATCAACATCGCGGTGTTCAAGCAGATCCTGAAGGGTTTCCAGAGCAACGTGTTCCAGGGCACGGGCTTCGTGCTCGCCAACGCCGAGCAGGAATCGACCAAGGGCGTCGAAATGGACGCGACGATGTCACCGACCAAGAATTTGCAATTCACCGCGTCGCTGACCTACCTCGATCCGAAATATGACAAGTTCACCGGCGGATCGTCGTTCAATCCGGCGACCAACACCGTCGTGCCGACCAACCTGACCGGCGCTACACCGTCGGGGATTTCGAAGTTCTCGGTCGCGGTCGGCGGCACGTACACCGTGCCGTTCGGCGACGCGCAAGCGGTGATCTTCCATGTCGATTTCGCGCATGACAGCGCGTTCAAGATCGCACAGGGGCTGCCATACAAGGCGTCGCCGGAATCGCTCAACGCGTCGATCGCTTTCCAGGTGATTAAGGGTCTCGAGCTCAGCGTCTGGGGCCGCAATCTCAGCGAGCCGAAGTACAATCCGGTGATCTTCCCTGGCGTGGCGCAGAGCGGCACGTTGTCGGCCTATCCGAGCCCGCCGCGCACGTACGGTCTCGATGCCCGCTTCAAGTTCTGATGCGGGCGGGCGGCGATTTGCGGAAGCAAATCGCGGACTCGCTACGGCGGGCAGCGAGGCTGCGTAGCAGTCTCGTCTGACGGCGTGGCGGAACGAACGAGGAAAAGGCCCCGGCGATCCGTTCGCCGGGGCTTTTTCTATGCCAGCCGCGCGGCGTGCCAGGCGATGTGATCGGCGATGAAGCTCGCGATGAAATAGTAGCTGTGGTCGTAACCCGGCTGCATCCTGAGCGTCAGGTCGATCCCGGCGACATGGCAGGCGTCGGCCAGCAATTGCGGCTTGAGTTGTTCGGTCAGGAACTGGTCAGCGTCGCCCTGATCGACCAGGATTTCCGGCACATGTGCGCCTTTCTCGATCAGTGCGCAGGCGTCATAGGCTCGCCAGGCTGTCCGATCGGCACCGAGATAGCCGGTCAGCGCCTTGTCGCCCCACGGGCAATACAGCGGTGAGACAATCGGCGCGAAGGCGGACACGCTCCCGAATCGCTCCGGATTGCGCAACGCGACGGTCAGCGCGCCGTGGCCGCCCATCGAATGGCCGGTGATCCCCTGTCGGCCCATGTCCGCCGCAAAGCTTGCCGCGATCAGCGTGGGCAGTTCGCTCTCGATATAGGATCGCATCTGGTAGTTGGCCGACCACGGCGCTTCGGTCGCATCGACGTAGAAGCCCGCGCCCTTGCCGAAATCATAGCCGTCGTCATCGGGCACGTCGTCGCCGCGTGGGCTCGTGTCGGGCGCGATCAGGATCAGGCCGTGCTCGGCTGCGGCGCGCTGCGCGCCCGCCTTGGTGACGAAGTTCTCCTCGGTGCAGGTCAACCCGGCGAGAAACCACAAGACCGGGAACGGCCCCTCCCCCGGCGGCACGAACACCGCGAAGCGCATTGGCGTACCGGTTGCGGTCGATTGGTGGCGATAGATACCCTGGACGCCGCCGAAGCAGCGTTGCTCCGACAGCGTCTCCAGCGTCATGCCGGCATGCGGTGCAACGCGCAGAGCTTGTTGCCGTCGGGATCGCGCAGATAGGCGAGATACAGATCCATGCCCGACCCGCTGCGCACGCCGGGCGGATCCTCGATCGCGGTGCCGCCGTTGGCGACACCGGCCTGATGCCAAGCGTCGGCCTGCTCGGGCGTCATCGCAAAGCCGATCGTGCAGCCGTTACCGTGCGTCGCGGGCTGCCCGTCGATCGGCGGCGTGACCAGAAACATGCTGCCATTATAGGCATAGATCAATCGGCCCTTGTCGTCCTTGCGGGCGGGCCTGCCGCCCATGGCGATGAACGTTGCGTCGTAGAATTTCTTGCTGCGGTCGATGTCGTTCGACCCGACCATCATGTGGCTGAACATATTTCCTCTCCCTTATGTGATTCAGTAGACGACGACGCTGCGGATGCTTTCGCCCGCATGCATCAGGTCGAAGCCCTTGTTGATTTCGTCGAGCGTCAGAACATGCGTGATCATCGGGTCGATCGCGATCTTGCCCTGCATATACCAGTCGACGATCTTGGGCACGTCGGTGCGGCCCTTGGCGCCGCCGAACGCCGTCCCGCGCCAATTGCGCCCAGTGACCAGCTGGAATGGCCGCGTCGCGATTTCCTTGCCCGCTTCGGCCACACCGATGATGATGCTGGTGCCCCAGCCGCGGTGGCACGCTTCGAGCGCGGTGCGCATCACCTCGGTATTGCCGGTGCAATCGAACGTGAAGTCCGCGCCGCCGTCGGTCAACGCCAGGATTTCGGCGATCGTGTCCTCGCGCGACTTGCCGCGCGCGTCGATGAAGTCGGTCATGCCGAACTGGCGACCCCATGCTTCGCGGTCGGGATTGATGTCGACGCCGACAATCCGCCCCGCGCCCGCGAGCCGCGCACCCTGCAGCACGTTGAGCCCGATCCCGCCGAGCCCGAACACCACAACATTGTCGCCGACTTGCACCTTGGCGGTGTTGACCACCGCGCCGACCCCCGTGGTGACGCCGCACCCGATATAACAACTGGTCTGGAACGGCGCGTCCTCGCGAATCTTCGCGACCGCGATTTCGGGCAAAACGGTAAAGTTCGAGAAGGTCGAGCAGCCCATGTAATGAAAAATCGGCTGATTTTTATACGAAAAGCGGCTCGTCCCGTCGGGCATCACGCCCTTGCCCTGGGTGGCGCGGATCGCGGTGCAGAGGTTGGTCTTGCCACTGAGGCAAGACTTACACTGGCGGCATTCGGGCGTGTAGAGCGGGATAACGTGATCGCCGGGCGCGACGCTAGTCACGCCGACGCCGATCTCGCGCACGATTCCGGCGCCTTCATGTCCCAGGATCGACGGAAATAATCCTTCCGAATCAAGACCATCAAGCGTGTAAGCATCGGTATGGCAAATGCCCGTCGCCATGATCTCGACCAGCACTTCACCCGGCTTCGGCCCGTCCAGATCGAGCTCGACAATCTCCAGCGGTTTCTTGGCTTCGAATGCGACGGCAGCGCGCGTTTTCATGGACACTCCTATAAGCTGGCGCCCGCTTCTAGGCACTCGGCGTTCGCGCGCCAATCGGGTCACCACCGGATAGGATAGAAAACCTGCATGCTAAGGCGTGACAAGCGCAAAAAGGCAGCGCACAAGGAGGGGCGCTCTTATTGAGGCGTAATGAGTCTAGGCCGCTCAAGCGGTCAAACGAACAGGAAGGAATGCAATGGCTACTGCACCCAAGACTGGCGGCATCCACGCGCCCGTCACCCCGTCGCCCGAACTCGCGGCGATCGTCGGCTCGGCGCCGCTGCCGCGCAGCCAGGTGATCTCCAAGGTGTGGGACCACATCAAGAAGAACAACCTCCAGAATCCCGCCAACAAGCGCGAGATCCTGGCGGACGACAAGCTGAAGAAGGTCTTCGGTGTCGACAAATGCTCGATGTTCGAAATGAACAAGCACATTTCGAAGCACGTCAAGGCGTAAGCCCAACGTTGAATTGAGCCGATCGGGGGTGCCGGGTGGCGCCCCCGAAAGGAACAACAAATATCATCTACGACTCATGAAGTGCCGGA
>NZ_JAQGKZ010000003.1 GCF_028289855.1 Sphingomonas bacterium
GCCGCACGCTGCATCATGACGGCAACGGTCACTTCGGTGCCGGTCTCGTGACGCTGCGCTCGGCGCCCGCGGGTACCGGCATCATCGCCGGCGGCCCGATGCGCGCCGTGTTCGAGAGCCTGGGCGTGGCGGATGTGGTGACCAAGTCGGTCGGCACGTCGAACCCCTATAACATGATCCGTGCGACCTTCGAAGCGCTGGGCGAGCAGACCTCGCCCAAGAGCGTTGCGCAGCGCCGCGGCAAGAAGATCGCCGACCTGCTCGGCCGTGGTGGGTCGCAGACCGCCGAGGCCGACGCCGAAGCGATCGCGGAGTAATCGACATGGCAACCGTCAAGATCACGCAGACCGGCTCGCCGATCCGCCGCACCAAGGACCAGCGCGCGACGCTGATCGGTCTGGGCCTCAACAAGATGCACAAGACCGTCGAGCTGACCGACACGCCCGAAGTTCGCGGCATGATCCGCAAGATCTCTCACATGGTGAGCGTCGAGGGCTGAATTATGTCGGAGCGTGCGGGCCGCTATGTGTTCGCGCTGCTCCACACATACGAACTAGACGGAGAGGATGAGCAGAAGTCCTGCGGCCTCTTCGAGACTGAAGAATTGGCGGAGGAAGCCAAGCAAAAGTTGCTGATGCAACCAGGCTTCCGACGTTATCCCGATGGCTTCCTAATCGAGCGGACTCGCTTGAATGAGGCTTGGTGGACCGAAGGGTTTTCGACCCAACTGCCTGATGGGGAGTGGGTGGAAGATCCAGATTAACAAGCGCGACAAAAGCGAAAGCGAGTGCACGACATGAAACTGAACGAACTCCGCGACAATGCGGGCGCCCGTAAATCCAAGATGCGCGTCGGACGCGGCATCGGTTCGGGCAAGGGCAAGACCGGCGGACGCGGCGTCAAGGGCCAGAAGAGCCGCGAAGGCGTCTCGATCGCCGGCTTCGAAGGCGGCCAGATGCCGCTCCACATGCGGTTGCCGAAGCGCGGCTTCAACAACATCTTCGCCAAGGATTATGCCGAGGTGAATCTGGGCACGATCCAGAAGCTGGTCGATACCAAGAAGATCAAGGCCGGCGCGACGCTCGATCACGCCGCGCTCAAGGAAGCCGGCGTGGCGCGCGGCGGCAAGGATGGTGTCCGTCTGCTCGGCAAGGGCGAGTTCTCGGCGAAGCTCAACTTCACCGTCGCCGGCGCGTCGAAGGGCGCGATCGAAGCAGTCGAAAAGGCCGGCGGCAAGGTCGAGGTGATCGAGGTCGTGTCGGCTGCCGACAAGGCTGCTGCCAAGAAGGGCGTGCAGTACAAGGCGCGCAAGGCTGACAAGGAAGCCAAGCAGGCCGCGGCGAAGAAGTGATGCGTACCCGGTGACAAGCCGGGGGACGTGACTATATGAGCGGCGGGGGGCGATGCTAAGCGCTCTCCCGCCGTTTCAGTTTTCAGGACGTACACACACGATGGCATCCGCAGCCGACAGTCTCGCCTCCGGGCTCAACCTATCGAAGTTCGCGCAGGCGACCGACCTGAAGAAGCGGCTGTGGTTCACGATCGGCGCGCTGATCGTGTTCCGGCTGTTGAGCTTCGTGCCGCTACCCGGGGTCGATCCGACCGCGCTCGGTCTGCTCGGCGACAAGACCACCGGCGGCGTGCTCGATTTCTTCAACAATTTCTCCGGCGGCTCGCTCAAGCGCATGTCGCTGATCGCGCTCGGCGTGATGCCCTACATCACCGCCTCGATCGTGGTGCAGCTCGCGACGTCGCTGTCGCCGACGCTTGCCGCGATCAAGAAGGAAGGCGAGAGCGGGCGCAAGCGGCTCAATCAATATACCCGCTACGGCACCGTCGGTCTGACCGCGATCCAAGGTTACTTCATCGCGGTCGGGCTCGAAAGCTTCGGCGCGACGCAGGGCATTCAGGCGGTGGTCGAGCCCGGCATGATGTTCCGCGCGGGCGCGGTCATCTCGCTGATCGGCGGCACGATGTTCCTGATGTGGCTGGGCGAACAGATCACCAGCCGCGGCATCGGCAACGGTGTGTCGCTGATCATCATGGCGGGCATCGTCGCCAACATGCCGACCAATATCTACAATCTGGTCAACGGCAGCCGCACCGGCAGCATGGACAGTTTGACGCTGCTGCTGATCGTCGTGGCGGTCGTGGGCATCGTCCTGCTGATCTGCTTCATGGAGCGCGCGCAACGCCGCATCCTGATCCAGTACCCAAAGCGGCAAACCGCGCGCGGCGTGCAATCCGACCGCAGCCACTTGCCGCTCAAGCTGAACACCGCGGGCGTCATCCCCCCGATCTTCGCTTCGTCGTTGCTGCTGATGCCGCTGACGGTGACTCAGTTCGCCGGCAACAAGGTGGCGGGCGACAGCTGGTGGGGCGACGTGATCATCACGCTCAACCAGTATCTCCAGCACGGCAGCCCGCTCTACATGACGCTGTACGGCGCGGGGATCGTCTTCTTCGCGTTCTTATACACGGCCGTGGTGTTCAACCCCGAGGAAACCGCCGACAACCTCAAGCGCTATGGCGGGTTCATCCCCGGCATCCGCCCGGGCAAGAACACCGAAATCTATTTCGATTACGTGCTAACCCGCATCACCGTGATCGGCGCGGCGTACCTCGCGTTCATCTGTCTCGTGCCCGAATATCTGGTGTCGGCGCTGAAGATTCCGTTCTATCTGGGCGGCACCAGCTTGCTGATCGTCGTCAACGTGACGATGGACACCGTGACGCAGATTCAGTCGCACTTGCTGGCGCACCAATATGGCGACCTGATCAAGAAGGCCAAGCTGAAGGGTGGACGCCTCCGTTAAGCGGGGGCCGACGCGACAGGGGAGAGGACTGCCGTGAACATCATCCTTCTGGGGCCGCCGGGCGCGGGCAAGGGCACGCAGGCCGAGCGGCTGGTCGCGGGGCGCGGCATGGTCCAGCTGTCGACCGGCGATATGCTCCGCGCCGCGCGCAGGGCGGACACGCCGCTGGGGCATCAAGTCGCGGCGGTGATGGATTCGGGCGCGTTGGTCTCGGACGAGATCGTCTCCGCGCTGATCGACGACAAATTGGCGACGATGGCGGCCGATCAGGGCGCGATTTTCGACGGTTATCCGCGCACCGCGGCACAGGCGGAATCGCTCGACACGATCCTCAGCAGCCACGATCGCAAGCTCGACCGTGTGATCGAGCTCGAGGTAGACGAGGATGCGTTGGTCGCGCGGATCGTCGGGCGGTTTTCGTGCGCCAAGTGTGGCACCAACTATCACGACACCTTCCATCGCCCCAAGGTCGATGGCGTGTGCGACATGTGCGGATCGACCGAGTTCAAGCGCCGCCCGGACGACAATGAGGAAACCGTGCGCACGCGGATGGCCGAATATCGCGCCAAGACCGCGCCGATCATCCCGATCTACGAAGCGCGCGGTATTCTCAGCCGAGTCGACGGCATGGGCGATATCGACCATGTCAGCGCGACGATCGCGGGCATCCTCGACGCAAAGTAGCAATCGGGTTAGGCTCGCCCATCCTGAGGGGGAACCGCCATGATCCGTTTCGTCGCCGCATTCGCGTTGCTCGCCTGCGCGACGTCGCCCGTTGCCGCCGACGTCATCGATGCGTCCGCGGCGGGCTTCACCGTCTCCAAGACAGTCTCGATAGCCGCGACGCCCGACGTGGTGTGGGAAACGCTCCGCGCGCCACAACGCTGGTGGGCGAAGGATCACACTTGGTCGGGCGACAGCGCCAACCTGTACATCGACAGCCAGGCGACCGGTTGCTTTTGCGAGAAGCTGCCGGGGCGCGGCAGTGTCGCGCATGCGCGGGTAATCTTCGTCGACAAGGGCAAGCTGCTGCGGCTGGACGGCGCATTCGGGCCGCTGCAGTCGATGGCGGTGACGGGCGTGATGACGTTCGAGCTTAGCCCCGACGGCGACAAGGCGACCACGCTCAAGATGACCTACACGGTCGGCGGCTATACGCCGGGCGGGCTGGAGAAGATCGCCGCCCCGGTCGACGCGGTGCTTGGCCAGCAACTCGACGGGCTCAAGGCCGCTGTCGAAGCGCCGCCGCCTGTTGCGAAATAGCGCTGGGAACACCACCCCCGTCGCTTCGTTTTCCTCGTCGGGGCGAACAGGAGAGGCCGTCGTGGCGGATCGAAACCATGGCTGGGCGCTGATCGGGCTGGCCACGCTGGGCAGCATTGGCGGCGGCGTGCTGATGGGTCAGCAGGCAAGCGCCGACATGGCGCCGTTCTACGCCAACCTCAGCGCGACGATACCCGACGACGCCCAATCGAACGGCGTGAAAATCGTGTCGTCAGACGGAGCGCGCACCCGGGTCGAGACCGCCGACCTTAGTTATCGCCGCGCCACGACCGATGGTATGCAGGAGCCCGGGTACTAGTCCCGTTACGCTTGACACCATGCCGACTCACACCTAGATGAGCGGCCTTCCGATACACCGGCTGGCCGGCGGCGCTCGTTTGCGTCCGCCGCTGTCGTGCGTTTCGGATGTAACGCGATGAGATGGGGACCGTGGCAGCCATGCCGTTCCCCGTGGAGCTAGGAGAATTTAGTTCATGGCACGTATCGCTGGGGTTAACATCCCGACCAACAAGCGCGTGGTGATCGCGCTGACCTATATCCACGGCATCGGTTCGACCAAGGCCAAGGAAATCACCGCCAAGCTGGGCATCGCCGACACGGCGCGCGTGCAGGACCTGACCGATCAGGAAGTGCTCCAGATCCGCGAAGCGATCGATGCGAGCTACACCGTCGAGGGCGATCTTCGCCGCGAAACCGCGATGAACATCAAGCGCCTGATGGACCTGGCCTGCTATCGCGGGCTTCGCCATCGCAAGGGGCTTCCGGTCCGCGGCCAGCGCACGCATACCAATGCGCGCACCCGCAAGGGCAAGGCAAAGC
>NZ_JAQGKZ010000021.1 GCF_028289855.1 Sphingomonas bacterium
CGCCAAGCTATCGCGCCGAGTCCACAACGCTGCCGAAAAAGCCGAGGAATTCACCCGCGGCTGGGTGACGGGCGGCACGTTGTTCGAGGAACTCGGCTTTTATTATGTTGGCCCGATCGACGGGCACAACATCGACCATCTGATCCCGGTGCTGGAGAATGTCCGCGACAGCGAGCAGGGCCCGATCCTGGTCCACGTCGTGACCAAGAAGGGCAAGGGCTATGCCCCGGCCGAGGCATCCGCCGACAAATATCACGGCGTCCAGAAGTTCGACGTCATCACCGGCGCGCAGGCCAAGGCGCCGCCGGGGCCGCCGGCCTATCAGAACGTCTTTGCCGACCAATTGATCAAGGACGCCGAGCGCGACCCGACGATCGTCGCGATCACCGCGGCGATGCCCGGCGGCACCGGGCTCGACCGCTTCGCCAAGGCGTTTCCGGACCGCACGTTCGATGTCGGCATCGCCGAGCAGCATGCCGTGACCTTCGCCGCCGGGTTGGCGGCGCAGGGGATGCGGCCGTTCTGCGCGATCTATTCGACCTTCCTGCAACGCGCCTACGACCAAGTCGTGCACGACGTTGCTATCCAGAATTTACCCGTCCGGTTCGCGATCGATCGGGCGGGCCTGGTCGGCGCGGACGGCGCGACGCACGCCGGCAGCTTCGATGTGACCTACCTTGCGACGTTGCCCAATTTTATCGTGATGGCCGCCGCCGACGAAGCCGAGCTAGTGCATATGACGCACACCGCGGCGCTCCACGATACCGGACCGATCGCAGTGCGTTATCCACGCGGGAACGGGACGGGCGTTGCGCTCCCCGAAACCGCTGAACAGCTGGCGATCGGCAAGGGGCGGATCGTCCGAGAAGGGAAGAAGGTAGCCATCCTATCGCTCGGTACGCGCCTGGCGGAAGCGTTGAAAGCAGCCGACGCGCTCGATGCGCGGGGGCTGTCGACGACGGTGGCCGACCTCCGCTTCGCCAAGCCGCTCGACGAGGAACTGATCCGCAAACTGCTAACGACGCACGAGGTCGCGGTGACGATCGAAGAAGCGGCGGTCGGCGGATTGGGCGCGCATGTCCTGACCTATGCCAGCGACACCGGACTGATCGACGCGGGGTTGAAGCTACGCACGATGCGTCTGCCGGACATGTTCCAGGACCAGGACAAGCCGGAAGTGCAATATGCCCAAGCCGGGTTGGATGCCGATGCGATCGTCGAGACGGTATTGAAGGCGCTCAGGCACAATGATGCCGGTGTCGTCGAAGGCGCACGTGCGTGAGGAAGGCGTAGACCTTTCGCGGCTGAACGCGGCCGAACGCACCGTTCTCGACCTGCTCGCTCAGGGGCATACCGCCAAGAGCATCGCGACGATCACCGGCCGCTCGGTCGGCTCGGTCAATGAGCGGCTGCGCGAGGCTCGCCGCAAGACCGGTGTCGGCAGCAGCCGCGAACTGGCGCGGCTGTTTGCCGCCCAAGAAAGTCGGGACGATCTTATCGGAGTGGTTAGCGGACCTGGGATCGCGTCAGATGGGCCTCGGGTCGCGATCAGCGGCCGCCTGTCCAAAGGATCGATGCTCATGACAATCGGACTAATCGGCGCGACGACCGCCGTGGCTATGCTGCTGCTGAACGCGCCCCAGACCGCCGACCGCGAAGCGGTATCGCTGATCGGCACGAGTTTCGGCAGTGCGGCTGCCGACCCCCGCGCGCTCAACTCGCGCTTCCTGGCCGAAAAGCGGGATGACCCCTGGGCGTCGGATACCGAAGCCGCGCTCGAAACGCGTATCGCGCCGATCCCGAATGTCGGCCCGATGAAAGTGAAGTGTGCAGCCACATTGTGCCAGGTCGCCGGCTGGATCGGACCGGCCGACGCCCAGCAGACCAATGCGGCGATGCAGGTCATTCAAAGCGAAAAATTGCACGCCGATATGCTCAAGCTGAAGCTAGTCGACGGCGCGATCTGGTTTGCCAGCGACACGCGCGAAGCCGGCAAGACCAGCTTCGTGATGTTCTGGAAGCGAACGGACGCCTGACGCGCCCGGTCACCGTCCCAGATAATGCTCCTGCGCAGCGTCAGTGGCGTTGATCGCGAGCACCGATCGCGCCTCGCTCGGGCTCAGCGCGTGGCCGGAGCGGTCGCCCGACGCAGCGATGACGCGGTCGAGCAATGCTCGGCCTTCTTCCCACCAGCCGATTCCGCTGGCGGCGTTCAAATGCCCCTGCGGTCCGGCGTCGATGAAATGGCTGCCCCAGAACGACGCCATGCTGCGCGCGCGGCCGATGTCGATCCATGGGTCGTCGCTCGACGCGACGAGGATCGAGGGGAAGGGGAGTGACTTGCGCGGGGTCGGGGCGAACCCCTTCAGTTCCGCCGCGCAATCGGGGCGATCGGCGTCGGCGGGCGCGTCGAGCAGCGCGCCGGCGACCGGCCAGCCATAAGGCTGCGGGCTCATTTCCGCCCACCACGCCACCGCGAGGCAGCCGAGCGAGTGCGCCGCGAAGATCACCGGCGCCTGTGCCTGGCGCACCGCCTGATCGATCTGAGTCACCCAGGCGTTGCGGTGCGGCGCATCCCACAGCCCGAGTTCGACGCGGTGCGTGTCGGGCCGGGCTTTCTCCCACAGTGTCTGCCAGTGGCTGGGCCCGGAGCCGCCGAGGCCGGGAACGGTCAGGATGGTCGGGAGCGTGCCGTCGGGGTGCGTGAACTGGCCCATGTCGATTAGACTCCACCAAGAGGGTGGGAAGAAGGCGGCGTGGGCGCTCTAGGGGGACGACCGCGCAGCTATCTTCGCCTTCTTCCCAACGCCGAAACTAATCCCTAGTTTCCTGATGGGAATAGGCATTGCGATGAATCGAATGCCGATTGCGCCAGTCGGATTTCAGCGTCAGATGCGAGCGATGGCAAAGGTGCGCGCCGACCAGCTAATCACCGACCGCGGGCTCGCCGAAAGCCGCACGCGCGCGCAGGCGCTGATCATGGCGGGGCTGGCGTTCGTCGGCGACCGCAAGATCGACAAGCCGGGGCAAATGCTGGCCGAGGACTCGGCGATCGAGGTCAAGGACCGCGACCATCCCTGGGTGTCGCGCGGCGGGATCAAGCTGGCGCACGGGCTCGACCATTTCGGCTGGGGCGTGAGCGACGCGGTGGCGATCGACGTGGGGAGTTCGACCGGCGGGTTCACCGACGTGTTGCTCAGCCGTGGCGCGGCGCGCGTTTACGCGGTCGATAGCGGGACCAACCAATTGGCGTGGAAGCTGCGCCAGGACGAGCGCGTGATCGTCCACGAACAGACCAGCGCACGAGTGCTGACCGGTGCGCACATCCCCGAACCGGTCGATCTGATCGTCTGCGACGCTAGTTTTATCGGGTTGGCCAAGGTGCTCGACGTGCCGATGCGCTTCGCCAAGCCGGACGCGCGGCTGCTCGCGCTGATCAAGCCGCAGTTCGAGGCGGGGCGTGATGAAGTGGGGAAGGGCGGGGTGGTGCGCGATCCCGCGGTGCATGCGCGCGTGTGCGATGAGGTCGCTGCATGGCTGATGGCGCGGGGCTGGATGGTCCAAGGCGTCACGCCAACCCCGATCACCGGGCCCGAGGGCAACGTCGAGTTTTTAATCGCGGCGCGTCTGCCGGAATAACTCCGTCATGCCGGACCAAGTCCGGAGTGACGGTTTTGGGGTAAGTGGGACACTTCCCACGACCGCGACGCTTGCCTTCGCCGCGCGCGCTGCCAGAAGGGCCCACATGGAAATCGCGACCAAGGGACAATTGCGCTGGGCCTTCCTGCGCTGGGCGGTGGTGACGGTGCCGCTGATCATCCTGCTCGGCTTCGCTTCGAGCCAAATCGCGCCGTCGGGCGACCACAGCCTATGGTATCGCGAACTCGCCAAGCCGGCGCTCAACCCGCCCGGCTGGGTGTTTCCGCTGGCCTGGACCGCGCTGTACGTGATGATTGGGGTGGCGCTGGCGATGATTCTCAACGCGCGCGGCTCGCGCTATCGCGGGCTGGCGATCGGCTTGTTCGCGTTCCAGATGCTGCTCAACCTGGTGTGGACGCCGATATTCTTCGGCGCGCATCTGGTGCTTGCGGCGTTGCTCGTTCTGGTCGCGATGTTCGTCGTGGCTTTGATCACGACGTTGGTGTTCGGCCGGATCCGCACCGCGGCGGCATGGCTGATGGTGCCGTATCTGGCGTGGCTGTGCTTCGCGGGCGCACTCAATTGGGGGATCATGCAGCTCAATCCCGATGCCGAGACGCTTGTACCGTCATCGTCGAGCACCCAGATGACGATCTGACGCGAATTTTTCTCGAGGATAAGACGATGCAATCCGAAAACCGCTTGTTCGACGATGTGGTCAAGTTCGTGAACGGCGCCGCCGGTACGCTGGCCGGAATGGGCCGCGAGGCCGAGGCCGCGACGCGCGAACGCGCGCGCGAATGGATCGGCGGGATGGACTTCGTCAGCCGCGAGGAGTTCGAGGCGGTCAAGGCGATGGCCGCTGCAGCGCGCGACGAGGTCGAAGCGCTGAAGAAGCAGCTCGACGCTCTTGAGGGCAAGGGCGCTGCTCCCAAGCCGAAGTCCACAAAGCCCTAACCGATTTTCCACAGCTTTCTCCACGCCTCCCGTTGCGTGGCTGGGCCGCAACGGGCAGATTCGGCCGCGATGACGCACGAGACTTGCCATGCTCGATGAAGCCGACCTGTCGCGCGAGGACGCGGCGCCGATCGACATGATCGAGAGCTACTATGCTGCGCACGGCTGGGACCATCAGCGCCATGACGATGAGGTCGTCGCGACGGTCAAGGGCAGCTGGACGCAATACGAGCTCCGCGCGCTGTGGCGCGAGGAAGACAGCGTGCTGCAATTCCTCGCCTTTCCCGACATTCGGGTGACTGACGACGAACGCCGCGGCGCGATCTACGAAGCGATCGGGCTGATCAACGAGCAATTGTGGATCGGCCATTTCGAACTCTGGTCGTCCTCCGGCATCGTGCTCTACCGTCATGCCGCGATGATCGACGGGACCGATGGCGGGACGCTCAGCCTCGAAGGTGCCGAATTGCTGATCGAATCGGCGATCGACGAGTGCGAACGCTTTTACCCCGTGTTCCAGTTCGTTCTGTGGGGCGGCAAGACGCCCAAGGAAGCGCTCGCCGCGTCGATGACGGAGACGCAGGGCGAGGCGTGAGCGTGCCGCAACGCCTCTGGCTGATCGGGTGCGGCAACATGGCCGGCGCGATGCTGCGTCGCTGGATCGACAGCGGGCAAGTGTCGGCCGACGCAGTCGATGTGGTCAACCGCCACGACCGCGATTTGCCGGGTGGGGTGCGCCAATCGCGCGCGCTGCCCGATGGACCGCCGCCCGACGCTATCATGCTCGGCATGAAGCCACAGCAGATCGACGAGATCGTTGCCGCCCATGGCAAGCGGATCGCGCCGACTCCGGTGCTGATATCGATCCTCGCCGGGGTCGAGGAAACGACGCTGGCGCAGCGTTTCCCCGGCCCCGCTATTGTTCGCGCGATGCCCAATCTGCCCGTTGCGTTGGGCAAGGGCGTGGTCGTGCTCCATGCGCGCGCCGCACCGCAATCCGCGAAGGATGCGGTCGCCGCGCTGATGGCACCGCTTGGGCTGGTCGAATGGACCGCAGACGAGGCGATGTACGGCGCGCTGGGCACGCTCGAAGGGTGCGGCCCGGCCTTCCTGTTCCGCTTCATCGACGCGCTGGCCAAGGCGGGGGAGGCGCTCGGTATCCCAGCCGATCAGGCCGCGCGGCTGGCGCTGGCGACGGTCGATGGTGCGGCGGCGATGGCGGCGGTTGCGGACGCGTCGCCCGCGACGCTCGCCGACCGCGTCGCGAGTCCCGGCGGGTCGACCCGGCAGGGGCTCAACGTGCTCGACCGCGACGATGCGCTGGTAAAGTTACTGACCGAAACGCTGCAAGCCGCCGAACGCCGCGGCCGCGAAATGGCCGCAGAAGCGAAGCGCTAGCCCCGCTCCCCCGGCGGCACCGAATTCTCGCGCCACGAATGGACCCGCGCGCGCTCGCTGTCGGGGATCAGCCCTTCGAGCACCGCCCAGAAGCCGGTCACCGCTTGCTGCCCGGCCTTCGTGTAGGCGGTGGCCATGATGTCACGTCCGGCGTGGAACAGTTCCATGTCGAGCGCCGAGCCGCTTTCGGTCAGCCGCAACAGCCGCTGGCGGCGGTCGCGGTCGCCGACGCGCGTCTCGACCAGCTTTCGATCCTCGAGTTCGGTCAAGACGCGCCCGAGCGACTGTTTGGTCACGCTCAGGATCGCGAGCAATTCGCTGACCGAAATATCGGGATGGCGGCCGATGAAATAGAGCGCGCGATGATGCGCGCGGCCGATTGAGTTTGCGCCGAGCCGTTCATCGACCGCGCGCGTGACGCGGCTATACGCGAAGAACAGCAATTCAGTGCCGCGGCGGATTTCCGATTCGCGCAGGAATTGGGCCGAAGCGGCTGGGGTTTGGACAGTCATGTTGACCTGGTTGCCACCGTAACGGCCCTATTGCAACCCTTGGACGCGCCGATATTCCCGCGCTATGGGACAGCGGCCATGACCATCGCGACCACGTTCCCGCTCGATCCGTCCGCCTCGCCCACGCCCGCCGAGGAGCGCGCGCAGCGGATGGTCGATCCCGGGTTCGGACGCGTCTTCACCGATCATATGGCGATCGCGCATTATAATGCGGCGGACGGCTGGCACGATCTGGCGATCGCGCCGCGCGCCCCCCTGACGGTCGATCCGGCCTGCGCTGTTCTCCATTACGCGCAGGAGATTTTCGAAGGATTGAAGGCGTATCGCACCGCCGACGATGGCGCCGCACTGTTCCGCCCCGACGCCAATGCTCGCCGGTTCCAGGCAAGCGCGCGGCGCCTCGCGATGCCCGAGCTGCCCGCCGATCTGTTCGTCGAATCGTGCCGCGCGTTGGTCAGAAGCGAGATCGACTGGATCCCGGATAGCGACGGCGGTGCGCTGTACCTCCGCCCGTTCATGATCGCCAGCGAGACCTTCCTCGGGGTCAAGCCGTCGTCCGAATATATCTATATGGTGATCGCATCGTCGGTCGGATCGTATTTCAAGGGCGGGCCCAAGGCGGTGTCGATCTGGGCGTCGGAGAATTACACCCGCGCCGCGCCCGGCGGGACGGGCGCCGCGAAATGCGGCGGCAATTACGCCGCGAGCCTGGCGGCGCAGGCCGAAGCCACCGCTAAGGGCTGCGACCAGGTCGTGTTCCTCGACGCGATCGAACGCCGCTATGTCGAGGAACTTGGGGGCATGAATATCTTCTTCGCGTTCGACGACGGATCGATCGCGACTCCGCCGCTCAGCGATACGATCCTGGCGGGTATCACTCGCGATTCGCTGATCCAGCTGGCAAGAGACCGTGGCATTGCGGTGCGTGAAGAGCGCTATTCGCTCGACCAGTGGCGCGCCGATGCGGCGAGCGGGCGATTGGTCGAAGCGTTCGCCTGCGGCACCGCGGCGGTCGTCACCCCGATCGGATCGGTCAAGGCGGCGTCGGGCGACTTCACGATCGGGTCGGGCGGCCCGGGCCAGACCGCGACCGCGCTGCGCGACGCCTTGGTTGCGATCCAGACCGGCGGCGCGCCGGATCGGCACGACTGGCTCGACCGGCTCTAAAGGACTTTGCAGACTGCGAAGCGCCGCTATAAGCGCGCGCTCCCGCGTGGAGATATTGGGGCGTAGCCAAGTGGTAAGGCAGCGGCTTTTGATGCCGCGTACCGCAGGTTCGAATCCTGCCGCCCCAGCCAACCAGTCCGCCTGCGAAACCGACGTGAGAGAGTGCGGGCTGCGAATGGCGCAGTTCCGCGCCGTTTGCGTTATTGGTGTCAACTAGAGAGAGCGTTGGGTCGGGCTATCGAGCCAGAAAATGGGCACATTCTCTATGGCTCCCTGGTAGTGTCGCAGTTTGAATTATTGAAAAGCGAAGGCCAGAATCGCGACCGCTGATCCCGCGACGGCGATTCCACCGTACAACTTGACCCTCGCCCAGAACGCATCCGGATTATCATTGAGCGTGATCGGCTTGTCGGGCCACTTGGTTGGGTGACGCCCGTTAGGACGCTTACCGCCACGCCGATCGATCCGATCAGCGCGAACACCAAACCCCCAAACGCGAAAAAGCTCATGCCGCTCGCTTCTTGTCAGGCCCGCGCTTGGCCGGTGCCGGTGCCGGTGCGAGCACTGGTTCGTGAAATCCGTGGATCGCAGCGCTCGCTGTCACTAGATATGCCGGCGCTACGATATCGTCGTATGATCGATCCGCGGTTGCCTCGCCAGCGGCGCGTTGATTGGATGCGTGTTGTCTCTCTCTTCCGCGTGGAGCGGGAGCCGACAGAAACAGCCCTAAATTGACTGGGTTCGTGCACTACGTAATCGCCAAATCTTGGGGCCGCCCGATGGCGGCTAACGACCCAATTGAGGACACTCGGCCAACGCCTGCCGCTGCATCACGAACAAGATCGGCTGTTTCTTACAATCCGAATTGTGCCGCGACGCCTAGCATTGGGCGATGCTCGCGGTGTTTGAGCGGTGAGGGGGAGGCCGGACATGCGCAAAGGATACTCAGCCGGAGCACTCGCGCTGGCGATGCTGATTGCCGGATGCGGCGGCAATGATGGCGGCAGTGCGAACGGCGCCACCGAGGTGGCGGGGTCCGACGATGGCGTCCAGTTGATCCCGGATACCACCGTCGGCACTGATTATGGCGCGACCGGTCCGCGCAAATGCTCGACCAAGAAAGTGCCCGCCAGCGGCCCGCCGTCGAATGAAACGATCGCCAAGTACGTCATCTGCGATGGCGAGCATGTGTCAGGCGAGAATGTGTACCTCTACGACAATGTTCAGGTCACTGCCGTGGCACCTGGTCGGCCATACAATCCCAATGAAGACGTCAACATGTCGAACATCGACATCAACAAGCCCGTTTATGCGATCAAGGGTTCGTTGCGCGGCTATCAGTGTGGACGGATCATGAAGCCGGGTGGCTACGATGGCGGTCCGTCGGATCACAAGGGGACGAATTGCAGTCGCACACCACAACCGAACGCATCGGGCTTGTGTTATCAGGACACGTTCGCTGACTGGTACTGCTCGCTGTTGGACGTCGATGCCCCAGTCAACGCGGAACGCGAGGTCGCTGCGCCTTAGTCACTACTCGTTGCAATCGGTACACCGCTTTGACAAAGCCCGACGGTCCAGTTCTTACCAGTCGCACGGTCGGAGCCTCGGCTAGACTCGTCCGCGGCGCCCTGCAGTCGCAGGTCGCGATAGCCAAACACGCGCACCACGAACTTTCGCTGGATGACATCGGTTGCCCACGTTGCGGACTCGACGGCCCCGGGGAGCCGGAAGCTTTCGCCTGTTCGCGCTGCGCGACAGTCGGCGCTGGGCGCTACTGCAGCAAATGCGGCGCCGAGCTTGAGCAAGGCCATGTCGTTCGCCGCGCGGCGCGCG
Organism: Sphingomonas bacterium; assembly: GCF_028289855.1. GTDB lineage: Bacteria > Pseudomonadota > Alphaproteobacteria > Sphingomonadales > Sphingomonadaceae > Sphingomonas. The sequence continues at coordinate 9,510 of NZ_JAQGKZ010000021.1, forward strand.
CATTGTTCGGGCCGCTCTTCGAATATTTCGAGCATATTCGCTGGTTAATCCGTCCACGCGAGCTGGCGCACGAGATCCGCGATGGGCACTTCACGGGGGTTGAACTGATCGGGTTCTGGGTCGCCGCAGTGCTGGTGGCGAGCCTGATCGAAGCGTTCCTGCCGGTCGCCGAGGGCGAACATTTTGAATTGCCGATCGTACTGGAAGCCGCGCAAGCGCTATTGCTGATGGTGCGAACGGTGATCGTGTTCGCGCCCGCACACCTTCTGCTCCGAATCGGGCACCGGGACGTTACGGTTCGCCAATTTCTGCTGACGATACTCACGGTCGCCGCGTTGCTTTATCCTTGGCTCAAGCTTGTGCAGGGTGTGATCGTGCACCGCCTTCCGGGCGAGCCGACCTGGTGGACGATGCCGTTCAGCATAGCATTTTACAGCGCCGCCTTCGCGGCTCTCTACCGGCGGCGAATATGGACGGCGCTGCCAATATTCGGGGGCTATGTCATGGCGCTGGTGGCGCTGCTCGCGGGACTGGCAGTGTTGGCAGCACAGACCGCTCACAAGCCATCCCCGCCGCAATCGCCTCCGGTAACGGCGAAGAAGTCATGAACGACACAGATTCTCTAGCCTGTACGCGGTGCGGCTTCGATGCGGCGGTCGACGGCAGGCCGGCGGCGTGCCCGCGCTGCGAAGCGGCGGCGATTGGGAAGTATTGCGCAAGCTGCGGTGCCGAACTGGAGACCGGCCATCTTGCGCGCCGGGCGATGCGGTCCCTTTTTGAGCCCGTCGCCCAATATATCGAGCATGCGCGGTCGCTGATCCGGCCGAGCCACTTGATTCACGAGATTCGCGAACGCCGTTTCACGATCGTCGATCTGACCGGGTTCTGGGTCGCTGCGGTGCTGATCGGGTCGCTGATCATGACGATCCTGCCGATCAAGCATAGTCAAAGCGAGCATTTCGCACCTCCGATCGTCACCGAAGCGTTCCAGGCGATCGCTGTGATGGGGATGGTCACGGTCTTATACGCGCCGCTTCACCTTCTGCTGCGGATCAAGCGCCGCGACGTTTCGATCCGCGATTTCTCGATGACGATGCTCACGGTGATGGCGCTGATCTTCCCGTGGCTAGCCTTGTTCGAGGGAGCCGTCTTTCAATTGCGATTGCCGGGCGATCCCAACAATTGGGGCTGGATCGTCCTGTTCCCTGTGATGGTGATTGCACTGGGGCGTCTCTATCGCCGCCATGTCGTCGTTGTGGCGGCGATGATCCTAGGTTATTTTGCCTCGCTGTTCGCGCTCGTGTTCGCGTTGGTCATCGCCGCCGCACTCCTGGCGCACGTGCCGATCGGTAACGCGACTTCGAAGGCTGCGGCGACCGAAACGCG